>NZ_JAKUHE010000004.1:0-341651 GCF_022664315.1 Bacillus cereus group sp. BfR-BA-01309 | reverse complement strand
CGCCCTCGGCACCATATGCGCCCGTAGCTCAATTGGATAGAGCGTTTGACTACGGATCAAGAGGTTAGGGGTTCGACTCCTCTCGGGCGCGCTTTTATTAACGGGAAGTGGCTCAGCTTGGTAGAGCACCTGGTTTGGGACCAGGGGGTCGCAGGTTCAAATCCTGTCTTCCCGATTTTCCAAAAACATGGGGCCTTAGCTCAGCTGGGAGAGCGCCTGCCTTGCACGCAGGAGGTCAGCGGTTCGATCCCGCTAGGCTCCACTTTTTTAATATCATTTATGGCGGTGTAGCTCAGCTGGCTAGAGCGTACGGTTCATACCCGTGAGGTCGGGGGTTCGATCCCCTCCGCCGCTACCATAAAGGACCTTTAGCTCAGCTGGTTAGAGCAGACGGCTCATAACCGTCCGGTCGTAGGTTCGAGTCCTACAAGGTCCACCATTAGACGTTTCTATCTCGGAGGTATACCCAAGTTCGGCTGAAGGGATCGGTCTTGAAAACCGACAGGCGGCGAGAGTCGCGCGGGGGTTCGAATCCCTCTACCTCCTCCATTTTTTCTAAATTAAATATTTTATCATCGCGGGGTGGAGCAGCACGGTAGCTCGTCGGGCTCATAACCCGAAGGTCGCAGGTTCAAATCCTGTCCCCGCAACCAAATGGTCCCGTGGTGTAGTGGTTAACATGCCTGCCTGTCACGCAGGAGATCGCCGGTTCGACCCCGGTCGGGACCGCCATTTTTTTACATAAAGGCTCGGTAGCTCAGTCGGTAGAGCAGAGGACTGAAAATCCTCGTGTCGGCGGTTCGATTCCGTCCCGAGCCACCATTTTGAAGTCGCAAGCCGACTTAGCTCAATTGGTAGAGCAACTGACTTGTAATCAGTAGGTTGGGGGTTCAAGTCCTCTAGTCGGCACCACTTTCAAAATGAGCCATTAGCTCAGTTGGTAGAGCATCTGACTTTTAATCAGAGGGTCGAAGGTTCGAATCCTTCATGGCTCACCATTTACAATTTAATGCGGGTGTAGTTTAGTGGTAAAACAAGAGCCTTCCAAGCTCTGGTCGAGAGTTCGATTCTCTTCACCCGCTTTTCAATTATGGGCCTATAGCTCAGCTGGTTAGAGCGCACGCCTGATAAGCGTGAGGTCGATGGTTCGAGTCCATTTAGGCCCACCATAATTGTTCCGCAGTAGCTCAGTGGTAGAGCTATCGGCTGTTAACCGATCGGTCGTAGGTTCGAGTCCTACCTGCGGAGCCATATTATAGAGAAGTACCCAAGTGGCTCAAGGGGCTCCCCTGCTAAGGGAGTAGATCGCGAACGCGGTGCGAGGGTTCGAATCCCTTCTTCTCTGCCAGAACTGGCCCGTTGGTCAAGTGGTTAAGACACCGCCCTTTCACGGCGGTAACACGGGTTCGAATCCCGTACGGGTCATACTAAAAGAGATAGCATAATCTGCTATCTCTTTTTTGTTGTGTATAAATATAAAAGAAGCTATAACAGATTATAAATAATCAATTAAAAAAGTTATATTAATTTAAATAGGATTACCTCTTCTTATACATAAGAAGAGGTAATCCTATTTTTTGAATATGTTTTAACTCTCTGCTGAATGTCCATCCGGTTTCATAACAGCATGACTATATGCGGAGTAAAGAGTTTTGTATCCTAAAAGTGCAATAGTGAAAGCAAGGCCTCCTGCTATAATAGCCACACTAAATCCTGCCCGAGCTCCAAAGTTATCAATAACTAAACCAGCTATCGCTGATCCTAGGGAGACTCCAATACCAAGTCCTGTAATTGCCCAAGTCATTCCTTCGGTTATTTTTGATTCAGGTACGATTTTTTCCACAAGCCCCATAGTAATAATCATAGTAGGGGCGACAGATAACCCTGCAAAGAAAACAATAACTACTAGCCAAGTAATAGTGTTTACGAAAACTAGTGGCAGCATTGTTATCATGGAAAGCGTGACTGCTATTAAAAACTGATTATAGGGTGGAGTATTGAGTTTAAGCGTACCGAAAATAAGGCCTGCTAGGCATGAACCGATTGCATAGACGGAAAGCACAAAGCTAGCAGCTACCGTGTTTCCTTGATGTTCAGCAAAAGCTACACTAACGACATCTATTGTGCCGAAGATAGTACCAATAGCAATGAGTGTGCATACTAGTACTCGCAAAGAACCAATTTTAAATACTGTTCCTTTGTTTGTAATGTCGTGAGGGTGTACAGGCGGTTCTGTGCTTTTTTGCATGGTGAATAGGCATACCCCAATTGTAAGAAAAACAGATGATAAAAGTGGGCCTGCTTCTGGGAAGAACATAACGCTTAAACTGACAGATAATACAGGACCAATTATGAAGCAAATTTCGTCGACAACCGATTCGAAGGAAAATGCTGTATGCAATTTATGGGATCCGCGGTATAGTTTAGTCCAACGTGCACGCACCATGGCTGACATGTTGGGCATACAACCTGCACATAAGGCGGATAGAAATAGCGTCCAATAAGGAGCTTCATATTTCGTACATAGAAGTAAGAGGATCGTAAAGAAAACACTGATACCTGTAGTCGGAAGAAGTATGCGAGATTGCCTTAATTGATCGGCCATCCGAGAAATATGAGGAGCTAGTAAAGCTGATGATAATGTAAAGGTGGCTGCAACAGCTCCAGCAAGCCAATAGTCACCACGTAACTGAGATAACATTGTAACAATACCAATGCCCATCATTGATATGGGCATCCGAGCTATAAATCCTGCTAATGAGAATCCTTTTGTACCAGGAGAACTGAAAATTTCACGGTAGGAATTAAACATAATAATCACCAAAGTATTTGACGTTTACATATACATTCTTCATTCTTTTAACTCCTCCTCTGTTTCATTAATACCTTCTATAAAAAGGGACAGTGAGTCAATGTAGGGTATGGGTAAGAAATTATATTATCTTGTAAGCTAGAAATAATTGACATACGCACCGTATGCCAATATCATATTAACATACGGTGCGTATGTCAATTGAAATGTTTTATCTCTGGATAGAGAGCTGACGTTCAAAGGAGTTATTCTTTTACATAGAGAACGATACTATAATGCGATTTATTTTGAATAAAGAGAATGAATAGAAATAGGAGGAAAAGATGGTTAAAAAAACGAGAGCAGAAATGATTACTGAAACACGTGCTAAATTGCTGAGTGCAGCAAGAGAGGCTTTTGGTACGGTTGGATATGTAAACACGTCTATGGATGAATTTACAGCATCTGTCGGTTTAACACGTGGTGCAATTTATCATCATTTTGGTGATAAAAAAGGATTGTTAGAAGCAGTTGTAAAAGAAATTGACATGGAAATGGATAATAAATTAGGGGAAGTATCAGATAAGGCAGAAGGAAAATGGGAAGGATTTGTTGGGCGTTGTCGTGAGTATTTAACAATGGCACTTAATCCAGAAATTCAGCGAATCGTACTTCGAGATGCACCAGCAGTACTAGGAAATAGTTATTATCAATCATCACAGTCGCAATGTTTAACGACGATGGCGGAGATACTTCAACAATTAATGAAGGACTCTATTATTGAAAAAACGGACTGTGAAGCTTTAGCAAGATTCATAAATGGCGGACTAGTGGACCTTGCTTGTTGGATTGCGAATTCTGAAGATGCAGAAGCGCAGTTGTCTAAAGCTTTGCATAGCCTATCACTTATATTGAATGGTTTATTATTAGAAAAGAACGCATGATTTTAACTGATATTTTTTTATTAATATACGGGAATGGTTAAAAGGGAGGTGTTAAAGTATAGGTTAATTCATTCAAATCATATTCTTTTTATTCACAATCTAAAGAAAACGCCTCCATTGAGATTGATTTCATACTTGATTCAATAACTTTACACTCTATGTGAAAAAGTTCACAATTAGGTCATAATTTGTGAAGTGATTCACAATGATACGTGCTACAATATGAATGTAAAGAAGTTAAACAACATTAAATTAGTATTTTAATTAATTACTTAAACAATCATAAAAAAATATATGTGAACAATAGAGAGGGGAAATTAACATGAAAAAAGGTATCAATCGTGTAGTATTAGTAGGAACAGGAGCTGTAGGTTGTAGTTACGCTTACTCAATGATTAACCAAGGTGTAGCTGAAGAATTCGTACTTGTAGATGTTAATGAAGCAAAAGCAGAAGGAGAAGCAATGGACTTAAGCCATGCGGTACCATTCTCTCCAGCAGCAACAAAAGTTTGGAGCGGTAGCTATGCAGATTGTAAAGATGCAGATTTAGTTGTTATCACAGCTGGATTACCACAAAAGCCAGGTGAAACTCGTTTAGACTTAGTTGAGAAAAATACAAAAATCTTTAAACAAATCGTTCGCGGTATTATGGATAGCGGATTCGATGGAATCTTCTTAATCGCAACAAACCCAGTTGACATTCTAACTTACGTAACTTGGAAAGAATCTGGTTTACCAAAAGAGCGCGTAATCGGTTCTGGTACTACTTTAGACTCTGCTCGTTTCCGTTACATGTTAGGTGACTACTTAGATGTAGATCCACGTAACGTTCATGCTTACATCGTTGGTGAGCACGGTGACACTGAACTTCCAGTATGGAGCCACGCTACTGTAGGTGTACAAAAACTAGAAACAATCTTAGCTAACAACGAGCAGTACAATCAAGAAGACTTAGATAAAATCTTCGAAAATGTTCGTGATGCAGCTTACCATATTATCGAGCGTAAAGGCGCAACTTACTACGGAATCGGTATGTCACTACTTCGTGTAACTAAAGCAATCTTAAGTAACGAGAACAGCGTATTAACTGTATCTGCATACCTTGAAGGTCAGTATGGTGAGAAAGATGCTTACGTAGGTGTTCCAGCTGTAATTAACCGCCAAGGTGTACGTGAAATCGTAGAACTTGAGTTAAACGAAGAAGAAAAAGCGAAATTCGCTCATTCTGTAAAAGTATTAAAAGAAACAATGGCACCAGTACTATAATAATTGCTAAATAATTCAGAGGCGGGAAACTGCTTCCTACCTCTGAGTTTTTATCCCGCTTTAATGGGCAGTAAGACCCCCACCTCAAAATTCAGCGAAAGCAAAGAAGTTAGGTGGGGATCAACTGCTGCCCATAAAAGTCCGATTGGTTCAACTAATAATTAGTGGGTGATGAAGAAAACCCCCACTGATTAAAGTTTCACTTTATATAACTTAATATAAATTCCTTTTCCGGTTTCCCTTGTATATCCCCAATATACCCCTTTTGCTGGATCAGGGTCGTTTATAGAAAAGAGCACTCCACTTTTATGTAGAGTGCTCTTTATTACTATTTTTTAGGAGTTAATCCTAATTTCTTTAAAATATCTGCTAGTGTACCGCTTTTTGATTTTTCAACAGGCGTTTGTGATTGAGATGCATCTGGACCTTTCTTCAAGAAGTTCTTTTCAACGAAGCGAATATCTTTTTCATCGACAATGCCATCTTTATTAAGGTCGCCGTCTTTTACAGATAGTCCTTTTTTACCATAGTTGTTAGCGATAATTTCTGCATCTTTTATATCAATTACTTTATCTCCATTTACATCACCCGCAAGGTTTTCATCAAAGCGTGCATAGTAATATTGGCCAAGTAGCTTACCATCTTTTTCAGTACCTAATTTCGTTGTGAGACGGCTTGTTAAATGCCCTGGAACTTCTACGTACAAGTTGTAGTCGCGTTTATTAACAGGAAGTCCATTTAGTTTAAAGTAACCGTATTTATCAAGTGAGCCTTCAAACTTATGACGATAAGAATCTGTTGCATATACTTTTACGCCAAGCTTTGTATAATCAAATTTTTCATCTAAATATCCACGTTCATTTAAGAATGCACCAGGTTTAATATTGCCTTCTACTAGTGAGTTTAAAGACATCACTGAGAATGTTTGATCTTGAAGGACACGCATTCGGTTTGGTTCTGATTGACCTTGTTTCCAGTAAGCAAACACAGCTAAATCTAATTGAGCATTTGCTTCATAAAATTCATCATTTTCTACTTTGAAAGTTACATCAATGAACGGGAAGTCACCATCTAACCCCGCGAAGTTTTTGTCATCGATAGCTCCGCCTACTGTAACAGAACCTTCTTCTAATTTAGGTTCATTCACTTTTGCTGTTACACCTTTTTCAGAAAGGAGCTTTTCAAAAGCAGGATTCAATTTTGCATTTGCAAATTTGAAGTTTTTCTCTAGGAATTTTACGTTAAATTCTCCGGCAACAAATTGTTTTACATGCTTCGCGTTTAATGTCAGAGTGAATTCATCATTTTTATATAATTCTTTTTTATCATAACTAGCTTTCGCATATTGGGCACCTTGCGGGATAAACCAATAGTTATTTACACCGCTCGGGTAGTCAGGGCCTGCAGTTGCATAATCGAAAATATATACGCCTGTATTCATTGGACCTTCAGTTTTAAAGGAATCAGGTGTAATGCCAACTTTAAAGTCACCATTTTCCGTAATAGGTAAAAACTTGTGCAAGTATGGAGAATAGTCATAGTACATAACGCCGTTCGCTTCTTGCGTAATGTTTAATCCTTTTCCTCTTAAGTAGTCAACGTTAGAATCATATACATTTCCTTTAATCCATAGTGCTTTTTTACCATCTTCTACTGTATAGTTTTCTTCATTTAATTCATAAATACCAGGCTGTAATCCAGTTAATTTCACTTCTGGCGGTGTATTATCAATTACGACATAATCACCTTTCACACGTGCTTTACCGGCTTTATCATAGCCAACAAACTCAATTGTGTAATCACCTTCTGGTAAGTCGATTTTCTCATCACCAATTGGTTTTGCAGGATCATTTGTAAAAGGATATACTCTGCCGTTAAAGAATGAATCTAAATAGTAATACACGTCCGTTTTTAGGCCACTCGTGTTTAACGTTCCGATGAAGCCGAGCGCTTTATTTGTTTTTGAATCTTTCACGATAAGATCTAACGTCTCCAGTTCGCTGTTTAATTGGAACGCCCCGTGAACATATGATTCGCGGTATGGATTGAATTTAGATGTATCAGTTGAGATAGTTTTTCTTGATAATAGTGCATTTTCAATACCAGGCTCTGATACACGAATAGAGAACGGAATTTGATACGTTTCTTCTTTATTTTTCGTGTTTGTAATATGAATATATCCTTCATAGCGGCCTTGCTTTGCACCAGCAGGAATATTAATTTTTGCTTCAATCTCATCTGATTTACCAGCATCAAGCGTAATTGTTTCAGAAGTAGAAACCTTTACACCGTTTGCGATAGCATCGTTAATAGCAGAAGATGCTGGTGTATAAGAAATTTCTGTTTTAAATTCTTTCTTCTCTTGTTTATTGCGATTTTCAACTTTAATTTTTCGTTTTTGTTCAAGAGATTCCCCGTCTTTTTGATAGTACTTACCGAATGCAATGGATCCAGTTTCTTCAGGTACTTCAATTACTTCATCATTTACAATTGTTTTTGTCGTATCTAACACTTTAAAACTTGTTTCCGTATGAACAGAGTTATAAGCATCTACTCGTCCAGCACCCACTTCATATACGGAATACTTTTCTTTTAAATCATCAGCTGTGTTCATAAGAGACGCTTTTACATCGAATGGAGAGTATTCTGGATGTTCTTGTAAAATAAGAGCAGCAACGCCAGCAATATGAGGAGAAGCCATAGATGTTCCTTGCATACGTTCATAGGAAACATCATAGTTTTCACCTTCTTGCGGGTCGTTAATATATTCAGGTACTGTTGAAAGTACCGCAACACCAGGTGCTGTAATATCAGGTTTAATATCATCATTTGATGTAACAGGGCCGCGTGAGCTAAAGTCTGCAAGATGATCGCCTTCTGTTTGAATGTAATTGATTTCATCGAAAGTTAATGATGTTTTACCTTGTTCAATTTGAGCTTTTAGTTTTTCGCCATCTTCTTTCGTTAAGCGGAATGCTGGAATGTATTTTGTGCTTTCGCCGATGTAGTAAGGAATTTCTCCATCCACATTGTTATAAATAATAACTGCTTTTGCACCAGCTTGTTTTGCATTTGCAATCTTTTCATCAAATGCGAGTGTGCCGCGTGCAACGAGAGCGATTTTTCCTTTTACATCCTTTTTACTAAACTCGTCAGGAGTACCGATTCCGACAGATTCAATAGGGAGAGATTGTCCTTTGAAATCTTCTATTTTATCAGTAAAGTTTTTGCCGAATAAAATTAGGTTAGGGAATTGTAATTGTCCAGCATGACCTGATAGTTTCGGTAAGGAAATAGAGCTATCACTTGCTCCAACTGTAATAGCAAATGGAGAAGCACCTGGTGATCCGAGTGTCGCTGGATTTGGACCAGAGTTCCCAGCAGCAACGACTGTAACAACACCAGAAAGCATCGCGTTATTAACAGCGATAGATGTTGGATCAAGCGGATTGTTGCTATCATCACCTAAAGATAAGTTAATGACGTTCATACCGTCAGAAATAGATTTGTCGATTGCAGCGATAATACCAGAACTATCTCCGCTTCCGTAAGGACCGAGTACACGATAGTTATACAGTTCAATGTCAGGTGCAACACCTTTTACTGCGGAATCTGATTTATTTTTCTTTTGAGCAGAAACGATACCTGCTACGTGAGTACCATGCGCAGTGTAGAAGGAAGAACCACGATCATCAAATTCAGGAGCACCAGATTGTTGCCACTCTGTATAAGTTGTTTCCATCGGATCTGCATCGTTATTAATAAAGTCCCAACCTTTTACGGAGTTTGGGTCTACCTTACTAGAATCTTCACCCGGTTTTGCGCGATAGCCCTTATACACGTCTTTTAAGTCAGGGTGAGTGTAATCAATACCTGTATCTAATACACCAACTTTAATTCCTTTTCCAGTAATGCCTTCGCTATGTAACTTATCTACTCCAATTTGCGGAATGCTATCTGTTAGTTTTTGAGATGCTTTCTGCTCCGCTTGTTTTGGTAAATTTAATTTCACTTCGTAATCTTTCCAAATACGTTTTACAACGCCAATTCGTAACAATTCTTCCACTGTATTTGCAGGTAACGTTAGAGCAACCCCATTTATCGCATGCTTATAAGAACGTTTAATTTGGACAGACTGGAAATTCCCTGACTTTACTGATGGGCTGAATTGATAAAGGCGCTTTAATCCTTTTTGGAATTCCTCATGTTCTTGATCAATACGTGCTTTTATATTTTCAGGAGCAGCTTGTAATCCTTTTTCTTTTTGTTTTAATTCATTGATCTTTACTGGAGCCGTTTGAAATTCTACAATGATATTTACTGGTTCGGAACTACTCGTATTAATATCTGGCGAAATAGTAAAACCAGGATTGGCATCTAACGTTTGTAATGCCTGACGTTGTTCTTTAGAAAGTTTTGATAGTAAAGACTGGGCGCTTGAAGAGTCAATTTGGTTAATAGGATTTTCAGCAAGTACATTGAACGGAAGGGCAGTTGAAAGTAGAACGCCAGCCGTTACAATTCTGGTAACAAAACGATTTTTCTTTTTCATGTATAGGCCTCCGATAATTTATATTTTTAAAATTATTTCTCCACGCCTGGTGTTTGCTCTGCATGGAATGTCCAGTTTAGCTGTAAGGAATCACCCTGGAATTTATTTTGATCTTGGTCGTTATCTTCAAAGGAGAAGAGCACGTGTAAGTAATCTGTTTCACCAGATTTAATACCATCTATTAAGTTATGACGTTCTAGAGAAGTAGCTACATCTTCAGGTTTCATAGTTTTTAATTCTGATAGTTTTGTTTCCCACAAAATTTCGTGATCATCGTTTGGATTAGAAGGCTTTCCATCATTCACTAAAAATTTGACGATGATGTGATCACCTAAATCTTCACCATCATTATTTTGTTTTGCATCTGTAACTTCATAGGATGTTTCAAGTGCTACTTTTGCAATATCTAATGTTCCTTTGTTTTCAAGCTTGAAGTTTCTTTCGATCAAATCACCTGGCTTTAAATCTTTCACATTAACAATTACGCTTGGGTTAATAGAAAGATCTAGTGTACCAGCTTGAAATGAGTTACTAGATGTTTCAGAATCACTGAAATAGGCGAATACACCGCCGAATGTAAGGGATAAGCCAAGTGAAGCTGTGACAACTCCCATTCCAACCTTTTGTTTTAATGACATAAGAAAGCCCCCTAGTTAAATTTTTATAGCGACCGTTCGTAACAAGGATAAATAAGTAAACATAGTAGTCCGCTATGAATTATAATTACGAAAGGTCAATGTTCTTTATTGAGAACAAGTATATGCTTATGAATTTTCCATTTCAATAAAATTATGACAAAAAATGTTGAGAAACATTTTTTTATGACAGATTATTTTGTTACGATTTTAAGTGATAACTAGCGAGTAAAATAGGATAGATCTAATGAAATAAAGGTTGAGAAATAAATAATAGGATGAAAGACTAGTAGAAAATGAAGCGTTTGCAATGAATATTCGTCAAAATTCGATATTTTACACAGTAAATTTGAATATTTTAAGCGAAATTAAAGAAAAAAACGAATATTTTTTAAAAGATAACAAGGATATTTCAGTTTTTCGCAGAAATGATAAAGAGTAAAAAATTTCTGTCATCTTAGTGAGGTGAACATATTGGATGTAATAAATTGTGAAAAAGTGAAACGAGATGAGTTTCATACAGAAAAGTACTATGACAGTTATAACATCTTTGGGGCACATATTGTGGCGGAAGATGGGATGCGAGGTGTACGATTCACAGTATGGGCTCCTCATGCGAAAGCAATGAGTGTTGTTGGAGATTTTAATGAATGGGATTATGAGCAACATAAGATGCTACAAGTGACAGAAGAGGGGATTTGGTCCTTGTTTGTACCGCATATTGAAGAGAATGAGATATATAAGTATGCGATTGAAACGATGGATGCTAACGTGATTTTAAAAGCAGATCCTTACGCAGTATATGCAGAAGTAAGACCAAATACGGCATCTGTAGTTTTTGATATAGAGGGATATGAATGGAATGATAAAAACTGGATTCGTAAGAGAAAGAAAAAATCGATTTATAAAGAAGCGATGACAGTTTATGAATTACATTTCGGTTCTTGGAAAAAGAAAGAAGATGGCGCTCTGTATTCTTACAGAGAAATGGCCGAGGAGCTCATTCCGTATGTGGTGGAACATCAATTTACACATATTGAAATTATGCCGCTTGTTGAGCACCCATATGATCGTTCTTGGGGATATCAAGGAACGGGATATTATGCAGCGACAAGTAGATTCGGCACGCCACATGATTTGATGTATTTTGTCGATGAATGTCATAAATATGGAATCGGTGTCATTTTAGATTGGGTGCCGGGGCATTTTTGTAAAGATGCTCACGGTTTATATTTGTTTGATGGGACACCGACTTATGAATATAAAGATATAGATGTACAAGAAAACCTGGTATGGGGAACTGTTAATTTTGATTTAGGGAAGAGGGAAGTGCGTAATTTTTTAATTTCAAATGCGTTATTTTGGATGAAGTATTTCCATATTGATGGTTTCAGGGTGGATGCAGTTGCAAACATGCTGTACTGGAATAAAGAAGGACAGGAGCAAAGTAATGAGCACGCTGTTTCATTTTTACGAGAGTTAAATGAAGCGGTGTTTGCAGAAGATGAAGATTTTCTTATGACAGCAGAAGATTCAACAGCTTGGCCACTTGTAACAGCTCCAACGTATGAAGGTGGGCTTGGATTCAATTACAAATGGAATATGGGCTGGATGAATGATGTGCTGAAATATATGGAATGTGCGCCTGAGTACAGAAAGCACATTCATGAGAAAATAACGTTCTCATTACTATATGCTTACTCTGAAAACTTTATATTACCGCTTTCTCATGATGAAGTCGTTCATGGGAAAAAGTCGTTATTAAATAAAATGCCAGGAGATTACTGGGATAAGTTTGCTCAACTTCGTTTATTATATGGATATTTCTTTACTCACCCAGGCAAGAAATTACTCTTTATGGGTGGAGAATTCGGGCAGTTTGATGAGTGGAAAGATCTTGAAGATTTAGATTGGAATTTACATGACTTTGAAATGCATCGTTATATGCATGATTACTTTAAAGAGCTCATAGCATTGTATAAGCGCTCCAAACCACTTTGGCAGCTTGATCATTCACCGGAAGGATTTCAGTGGATAGATGCTAATAATCATGAGCAAAGTATCTTCTCGTTTATCCGCCAAGGGGATAAGCAAGAAGATGCGTTAGTTGTCGTATGTAATTTTACGAAAGCTACATATGAAAACTATAAAGTAGGTTTGCCAGATTTCGAGTATTATAACGAGGTTTTAAACAGTGACGCTGAGCAATATGGCGGATCGGGGCAAGTGAATAAGAAACGTCTTAAGACGATTCAAGAACCGTATCATAATCAAGCGGCACATGTAGAAATTACAATTCCACCATTTGGCGTATCCATATTACGACCAGTGAAGACGAGAAAGGGGAGCAAAAAACAAGATGGCTCAAAAACAAAAGTGCGTAGCAATGTTACTAGCAGGGGGAAAAGGTAGTCGATTAAGTGCATTAACAAAAAATCTAGCCAAGCCAGCTGTTCCATTTGGTGGTAAATATCGCATTATTGATTTTACGCTAAGTAACTGTGCGAATTCTGGTATTGAAACAGTGGGGATTTTAACGCAATATCAACCACTCGAACTTCATAATTATATCGGAATCGGCAATGCTTGGGATTTAGACCGAGTAAGCGGTGGAGTCACAGTTTTACCTCCTTATGCGGAGTCTTCAGGGGTGAAATGGTACACAGGTACGGCAAGTGCCATTTATCAAAACTTAAACTATTTAAGTCAGTACGAACCAGAGTATGTTCTGATTTTATCAGGCGACCATATTTATAAAATGGATTACAGTAAAATGCTAGATTACCATGTGGAGAAAGAAGCGGACGTTTCAATTTCTGTTATTGAAGTACCTTGGGATGAAGCGAGTCGTTTCGGCATTATGAATACGAACGAAGAGATGGAGATTGTTGAATTTGAGGAGAAACCGCAATTTCCAAGAAGTAATCTTGCATCAATGGGAATTTATATTTTTAACTGGGCAATTTTGAAAGAGTATTTAGAGATGGATGCAAGAAATCCTGAATCTAGTAATGATTTCGGAAAAGATGTACTTCCGCTTTTATTAGATGAAGGGAAAAAGCTGATGGCGTATCCGTTTGAAGGATATTGGAAAGATGTTGGAACGGTGAAAAGCTTATGGGAAGCGAATATGGATTTACTTCGCGATGAAACGTCGCTGAATTTAAATGATCGTAATTGGCGTATTTATTCTGTGAATCCAAATGAGCCACCTCAATATATTGCACAGCAGGCAAAAGTAGAAGAATCACTTATTAATGAAGGATGCGTCATTGAAGGGGACGTGAAGCATTCTGTATTATTCCAAGGTGTGACGGTGGAAGAAGGTAGTATGGTTATTGATTCTGTCGTTATGCCAGGAGCGAAGATTGGTAAAAATGTTGTGATTGAAAGAGCGATTGTTGGATCGGAAATGGTTATTGAAGATGGAACAATTATTCGTCCAGAAAAAAATGTCGACGATGTAGTACTCATTGCTGAAGGGAAATAGAAAAGGGGGATGAAATGAATGGGAGAAAAAATGTTAGGAATTATTAATGCAACGGGAAGTTTTCCTTCCTTAAAGAAAGTAACAGGGCATCGTTCACTAGCGGCGTTACCGTTTGGGGGCCGTTATCGACTCATTGATTTCATGCTTTCAAATATGGTGAATTCTAATATTCATAGTGTAGCGGTTTTTACAAGTCATAAAAACCGTTCACTAATGGACCATGTTGGTTCAGGAAAACAGTGGGATTTAGATAGAAAAAGAGACGGACTGTTTTTATTCCCGCCAAATTGCCAATGTGATCAAGATGAATTTGGTTCTTTTGCACATTTTAGAAGACATATTGATTATTTTTTAAGAGCTAGAGAAGAATACGTTGTTATTACGAATAGCCATCTCGTAACAGCATTAAATTTCCAGGCGGTGTTAGAGCGACATATACATACGGCAGCTGATATTACTGAAGTTTGCCATGAAGGGGTTTCGCTTCAAACTTACGTGTTAAAGAAACAATTATTGTTAGATTTATTTGAGACATATAAAGATGTGGAGCAATACAGTTTATTTGATGTAGTGAGAGAAAAGCGCGGAAAATCACTGCATATTGCTACGTATGAGCATACAGGATATGTAGCTATTATTGATTCGATCGAAAGTTACTATAAACATAGCTTAGAAATTTTGCAGCCTGCTATTTGGAAGCAATTATTTAAGAAAGAAGCACCGATCTTTACGAAAGTAAAAGATGAACCACCAACTCGTTACCTGAAGGGTGCAGCCGTGAAAAATACAATGATTGCAAACGGCAGTATTATTGAAGGTGAAGTAGAAAATAGTGTTATCTCCCGTTCTGTTAAAATTGGCAAAGGTTCAATTGTTCGTAATAGCATTATTATGCAGAAGAGCAAAATTGGAGATAACTGTATAATAGACGGTGTTATTATTGATAAAGACGTGAAAATTGGTGACGGTGTTGTACTAAAAGGAAACGCCGATGAGCCATATGTTGTAGAAAAAGGAAGCATCCAAAATAGTACAATTAATAGTTATTCTTAAAAGAATCAGTGGGGGTTTTTCCTCCACTGATTAAAGCATTCATTTAAATGAAAACTCGAAGGGAGGAAGCTGCAAGGGAAGTCGTATAAGCTTTTCGTGCAGTGGGACAACAAGTGAATATTTTATTTGCAGTATCAGAATGTGTACCATTTGTTAAATCGGGAGGATTAGCTGATGTAGCAGGTGCGCTCCCAAAAGAGCTAAAAAAATTAGGCGTGGACGTTCGCATTATACTTCCAAATTATAGTCTTATTCCGCAAAAATTAAGGGATGGATGTACGTTACATAAAGTAATTAACGTCCCGCTTGGGTGGAGAAATCAATATTGCGGAATTTTAAAAGGTGAGCAAGACGGGATTACGTATTACTTAATAGATAATGAATATTATTTTAAGAGAGATTCTCTATATGGTCATTATGATGACGGAGAGCGTTTTTCTTATTTTTCGAAAGCAGTTTTAGAGTGTATTCCTCATCTTGATTTCGAAGTGGATGTTCTTCATAGCCACGATTGGCATACAGCTATGGTGAATTTCTTATTACGTGAAAAGTATCAAGATAATCCATTATATGAGCATATTAAAACGGTATATACGATTCATAACTTGCAGTTCCAAGGTGTATTTCCTCCTGAAGTGATGTACGACTTGTTAGAACTTGGTGATGAATATTTTCATAGTGAGCAGCTAGAGTTTTATGGAAATGTGAACTTTATGAAGGGTGGAATTATTGCTTCTGATCAAATTACAGCGGTTAGCCCGACATACAAAGAGGAAATTCAATATGAGTTTTTCGGTGAGAAGTTAGATGGGTTGTTACGAAAGAATAATGGTAAGCTTAGCGGCATCGTAAATGGAATTGATACGAGCGTATATAATCCAGAAACGGATTCGTATATTACTGCTCAGTATGATGCGGAGTCATTAGAGGAAAAGAATGAAAATAAACGCGCTTTGCAGCGTTATTTTGGTTTGCCAGAAAAAGAAGATACACCAATTATTTCGATGGTAACGAGATTAACGAAGCAAAAAGGTCTTGATTTAGTACGTACTGTATTCCGCGAAATAATGGAGGAAGATGTACAATGTATTATTTTAGGATCAGGTGATTCGGAATATGAGCAATTCTTTGAGTGGATGGCATACGAGTATCCTGAAAAGGTAAAAGTGTATATCGGATTTAATGAAGAATTAGCTCACCAAGTATATGCGGGAAGTGATTTATTTTTAATGCCATCACTATTTGAACCGTGTGGACTTGGACAACTTATCGCATTAGCGTACGGTACGATTCCGATTGTAAGAGAAACAGGCGGATTAAATGATACGGTACAATCTTATGACGAAGAAACTGGAGAAGGAAATGGTTTCAGTTTCACGAACTTTAATGCACATGACATGCTGCACACGGTTCTTCGTGCAATTGAATTTTATCATGATAAACCGGTATGGGAGCAGCTTGTAAAGCAAGCGATGACGGAAGATTATAGCTGGGAGAAATCAGCTCTTGCCTATAAGAAATTGTATAAAAGTCTCATGGAATAACATGTAGGTGGTGAAGAAATGTTTACTCATGTTGAAAGCTTCAAATCAGCTTTTCTAGAAAAGTTAGAGACGATGTATGGGAAAAGTTTCAAAGATTCTACAACTCGTGATCAATACAATACACTTGGGTACATGGTACGTGAGTATATGAATAGTCAATGGATTGCAACGAACGAAAGCTATCGATCTGGAGAGCGAAAGCAAATGTATTACTTATCCATTGAGTTTTTACTTGGGCGTTTGCTTGGAAGTAACATATTGAATTTAGGCATCAGGGATGTATGTGAGCAAGGACTTTCTGAGCTTGGGATTTCGTTGCAAGAATTAGAAGAGGTGGAAGCAGATGCAGGTCTTGGAAATGGTGGACTTGGACGATTAGCAGCCTGTTTCCTTGATTCACTTGCATCGTTAAATTTACCAGGTCATGGCTGTGGCATTCGTTACAAACACGGCTTATTTGATCAAAAAATTGTTGATGGTTATCAAGTTGAATTTCCAGAACAGTGGCTTCTTCATGAAAACGTATGGGAAGTAAGAAGGCATGATCAAGCTGTAGAAGTAAGTTATTTCGGTAATGTTGAACCGCTATACATTGATGGACGTTTAGAGTTCAGGCATACGAATGCAGAAGTGATCATGGCAGTACCATATGACGTTCCGGTAGTAGGTTATGAGACGAGTACTGTAAACACACTTAGACTTTGGAATGCTGAACCAGTTCCTTTCCCGCAAAATTGCAAAGATATTTTGAAATATAAGCGTGAAACAGAAGCGGTATCGGAGTTTTTATATCCAGATGATACGCATGATGAGGGGAAAATACTTCGTTTGAAACAACAGTATTTCCTCGTATCAGCAAGTTTGCAAAATATCGTTCGTCTGCATAGAGAAAGATATGGTGACCTTCGTCAATTGCATGAAAAAATTGCGATTCATATTAATGATACACATCCAGTTTTGGCGATTCCAGAACTGATGCGTATTTTATTAGATGAAGAAAAACTAGCATGGGAAGAAGCTTGGCACATAACGACGCAAACGATTTCTTATACGAATCATACGACGTTATCAGAAGCACTTGAGAAGTGGCCAATTCACATTTTTAAACCGTTATTACCGAGAATTTATATGATTATTGAAGAGATTAATGAACGTTTCTGTCACGAACTTTGGGAACGTTATCCATATGAATGGCATCGTATTGAAGAGATGGCGATTATTGCACATGATCTTGTGAAAATGGCTCATTTAGCAATTGTCGGTAGCCATAGCGTTAATGGTGTAGCGAAAATTCATACGGAAATTTTAAAGCAACGTGAAATGCGATTGTTTTATGAGTTTTATCCAGATAAGTTTAATAATAAAACGAATGGAATCGCTCATAGACGCTGGTTAATGAAGGCGAATCCGCAGCTGACGAACCTTATTTCAGAGGCGATTGGAACAGAGTGGAAGAAAGAACCGATTAAGCTTCAAGCGCTGCAATTAGTTCAACACGATGCGAGTTTCCAAGAGAAATTTGCAGAGGTAAAACAAGAGCGTAAAGAGATTTTAGCGGAGCGTATTCATAATAAAATGGGGATTACAATTGATCCTAATTCTATTTTTGATGTGCAAGTAAAAAGACTGCATGCTTACAAACGACAATTATTAAACGTTCTTCATATTTTATATTTGTATAACCGTTTGAAAGAGGATGCTAGTTTTACATTTTATCCGCGTACTTTTATTTTTGGAGCGAAAGCATCACCTGGCTATTACTATGCAAAAAAAATTATTAAATTAATTAATGAACTCGCAAGGAAAGTGAATAATGATCCGTACGTAAGCCAATATATGAAGGTTATCTTTCTAGAAAACTATCGGGTGTCTCTAGCGGAAGATATATTCCCAGCGGCGGATATAAGTGAACAAATTTCAACTGCGAGTAAAGAGGCATCTGGAACAGGTAATATGAAATTTATGATGAATGGTGCGATTACACTCGGCACGTTAGACGGAGCTAATGTTGAAATAAAAGACAGAGTCGGTGATGATAACTGTTTCATTTTTGGTTTAACGGCGGAAGAGGTTCTTCATTACTATCAAAATGGTGGATATCGTGCAAGTGATTATTATCACCACAATATGCATATTAAAAAAGTAGTAGATCAGTTAACGAATGGTTTCTTTGCACATTCGGGAGCTGAATTTGAAGCGATTTACGATTCTCTCGTAATTCAAAATGATGAATACTTCGTTCTGAGAGATTTTGGTCCATATGCGGAAAGGCAAGAAGCTGTCGGTAGAGCTTATGAGAATCGAACGAAGTGGCTAGAAATGTCGATTTTAAATATTGCACAATCTGGTCATTTTGCGAGCGATCGAACGATTTTACAGTATAGTAATGAGATTTGGGGTATTGGTAATGCGGTTACGCAGTATTAAATGAAAGTCCTTTTTAAAGGGGCTTTTATTCATCGAGACAAAGTGTAAAAATGAATAATGCGTATAGGGATGCTAAAGTGTATTCACTTTTAAAAGACGAATATAATTGCTAAAAAACCCGAGCTTAATCTCATTAAGCTCGGGTTTCTTTTTTTGCTTAAGAAAGAAATGGGATGGCAGTATACATGATACCTGTTCCACCGTATTCTCCTGTCGCAAAGTATGAAAATGTAAAGAAACCTGTAAACGAAAAAATTACAATGAGAAAAAGTGCAAAGATAAATTTTAGCATGTAAGGTCCCCTCATCCAAAAATAACTTCATATATTATTATAGTATAAGGATATTGGATTTCCAATTGTTTACTGTTCAAAAATGAGAAGTCAGACATGTTTTGTATGTTGTAATGGCATGATTATTTGTAATAGATTTTGTGTTTTTTGTAAAAGTCATGTTGTGATGAACGTGTGCATATTCCCAGTCTTGTTCATTAAAATGGACATTGCGTGGAGGGAGAAGAGGAACGACATCAAATAAATTAACGAAGCGAAAGCTACTAGCTACTTGTAGTTTATAATAATTACGAAATGCAATATCGCCCACTTTTGGAGAGGCAAATGTATAAAGACCGTATTGTGCGAAGGCGGTGTTTATACGCGCATCGAGTATATGTAGTGTGGCGAGCGCGCCGCCTAGGCTATGACCTGTTGCAAGAAGTTTTTTATGGGCTGGTAGTGATACGAGCATATCCATAATAGAATCTCGGCAAGATTCATAAATGGAAAGAAAGCCGTTATGGACATTTCCGCTATTCAAAGCGTATGGGTATGGTTTTTGGTTAACGAGTGAATCGATAATCCAGTCTGTATCTGTTTGTGTCCCGCGAAAAGCTACAATAATCGTATCCTCAGATTCTAGTATGAATCCGAACCATTCTGTCGTTTGAATGGTTTTTCCTTGAAAGCCTTGTACATATTGAAAACCATCTGGTATTTCGAAAATCCCATTTTGTTTATATTGTTCATACGTTAACTCGCAACAAGAAGCTAACAATATGGCAGTATCTTTATCGAAGGATAAAGGAGTACGCATTAAGGAAGCCCTCCTTAAGAAAAGGTATAGTTCAATATATGCAGTGAGGGACTTGATTCATTCTTTTGAGGAGGTTTGAACCTTTATAAATATGAAGAAGCGCGGCCAAATGAGGCTATGGAATTCAAAGTGGTTTATACATTCAAAAAAAGATAGTTCCCTATGAGGGAGACTATCTCTTTTTTGTTTTATCCCGCTTTAATGGGCAGTAAGACCCCCACCTCAAAATTCAGCGAAAGTAAAGAAGTTAGGTGGGGGATGAAGAAAACCCCCACTGATTAAAGTTTCACTTTATTCTTTCCCATCTAAAAGACGTCCAAGTCCGCCTAAAACGCTGCCTTCACCGCTGTTTTGAGCTGCTGGGCTTGTAAGGCGTGCTGCTAAACGGCTAAGTGTTAAGGACTGAATCCAAACTGTTCCAGGTCCTTCTAACGTTGCGAAGAATAAACCTTCGCCGCCAAATAGAGCTGTTTTTACTTTTCCAACGAATTGAACATCGTAGTTAACGTCTTTTGTCATGGCTACGAGACACCCCGTATCAATGCGAAGTCTTTCGCCAGGTTTTAATTCACGCTTGTATACAGTTCCGCCTGCATGCATGAAAGCAAGTCCATCACCTTCAAGTTTCTGCATGATGAAACCTTCTCCACCGAAGAAACCAGTTCCGATTTTTTTCGTAAACTCGATTCCGATAGAAACGCCTTTTGCTGCACAAAGAAACGCATCTTTTTGGCAAACTACTTTTCCTTGATATTCTGTTAAATCTACAGGAACAATTTTACCAGGATAAGGAGCAGCAAAAGATACGTGGCGCTTGCCATGACCTGTATTTGTAAAGACAGTCATAAACATACTTTCGCCTGTAACAAGACGCTTACCAGCGCCCATTAATTTACCGAATAGACCACTAGATTGGCCAGAACCATCACCGAAGATTGTTTCCATTTCGATATGATCTTCCATCATCATCATTGCGCCAGCCTCTGCGATAACGCTTTCTTCTGGATCTAATTCAATTTCAACAAACTGCATATCATCGCCATATAATTTATACTCGATTTCATGTGCTTGCATTTTTTCACCTCATCATATGTAGTAATTATATTGTACCGAAATCAAAGAAATTAGAATACTGTAGATTTGTTAATTTTTAAATAAAAATAGAATGAAAATTTAAGGTTATACTAGGATTATAAAAAACGATGGATTGAAAGTGTTCTCATTTGACGTTTTTGATATAGCATGATATAGTGAAATCACTATTGAGCTACATAATGTGGTACGGAAATAAAGCACGTTGTATTAAAGGCTGTAAGCTTGTTATACATTCATGTCCTTTATATCCACCTTTTCATGTGGATTCATAGTTTCATTTTTATTTAGGAGGTACATGACATGCAAACAGGTAAAGTTAAATGGTTTAACGGCGAAAAAGGTTTTGGCTTCATCGAAGTTGAAGGCGGAGAAGACGTATTCGTACATTTCTCAGCTATCCAAGGCGAAGGCTTCAAAACTTTAGAAGAAGGTCAAGAAGTTTCTTTCGAAATCGTTGAAGGAAACCGCGGACCACAAGCAGCTAACGTTACAAAAAACTAATTAGCTAGCGATAAAAAGCATTCCGATTTTCGGAATGCTTTTTTTTATTCTTTGGAACTCGATTCATTTGAGGATAATTCGCCCTTAAAGGTACGCTCTTCAAAGTCATCAAGCATTTGTTCATATTCTTCATGCTCTTCTGTAGCGAAAACTTGCGGATTTTTTCCATACATGTCTGTTCCTATAAAATTTTCGAAATCCTCTACATACCCAACATTTTCCTCACTATTTACGTACATGCCATTATAGTTTTTTGAATCCTGTCTTTCTAAATCGGACGGTGTTTCGGATGTCCCGTAATTTGCGACATCTTGCCATGCATCTTCCGCATCGTATTCAACAGAATGATCTTCGTCGTGCTTGTGAAAAGAAGGAGCCAACACTTCTTCTTCAACTGGTCGCGTGTTCATATTTAATTTATTTGTAGTGTGCTGAATACACGTTGTAGCAGTTGGCATTGCCTCTAATCTTTCAAACGGAATTTCTTCGCCAGATACTTCGCAAATTCCATACGTACCTGCTTCAATTTTTTGCAGAGCATGTTTCGTATCTTCTAGCTGCTTATGCCAAAACTCGATGAGCCCGAAATCTTTTTCACGTTCGTACAATTCTGTAGCCATATCACCTGGATGATTGTCATAGCTAGATAATTCTCCAACAGAATCGCGTTCAGAAGCACGATCTGTATTCTCATGAGTTTGTATTGTTTGTTCAACTTCTAGCTGTTGTTTTTCTAAAATAGATTTAAATTGATTTATTTGTTGTGGAGTTAACATAGTCGTCCACCTTCCTACAATTCAGTTTCTTTACATAGTATGAGCGTTGCGAGTAGGAATTATGAGCTGAAATTGGTATATGAAAAAGGAGCCGCGTTAGCGGCTCCTTCTTATAGGAAATATCCAAGTAGTAATCCGATTCCCATTAAGAGACCGAAGATTGTATTTGTTTTTGCTGTTGCAATCATTGCAGGTACCATTTCCATTGGAATGCTTTTGCCGATAAAGCCTTTCGTCGCTTTAAATGCTTTCGGTGCACTTAAAAATACGATAAGCATCCATGGTGATACGATGCCTACGATAATTAAAGCAATTGTCCAAATGTAGGAAACGATGAACATAGAAGCAAGTACACCAACGGCTCTTTCACGTCCAACGAGAATTGCTAACGTTTTACGACCATTTTCTTTATCGCCATCTAAGTCACGAATGTTATTAGCTAATAATATGGCGCCAATTAAAATGGAGCTTGGAATAGATAGTAAAATGACTTCTGATGTTACAGTTCCAGTTTGAATAAAGAATGAAATCCCGATAATAATGACACCCATAAATAGTCCGGCGGTTAACTCTCCAAATGGTGTATATGCAATTGGAAGTGGACCGCCTGTATAAAGGTAAGCAACAGCCATACAAACAAGACCGATTGCCGCAAGCCACCAGCTAGAATTCATACAAATATAAACACCTAATAGTATTGCGATGCCGAAAAATCCAAATGCTAAGTTAAGCACTGTTTTTGGTTGAATGCCATCGCGAACGATAGCGCCGCCGATACCAACTGAGCCTTCGTGATCAAGTCCTCTTTTATAATCAAAGTATTCATTAAACATGTTTGTTGCTGCTTGAATGAGAAGACAAGCAAGAAGCATCATAAGGAAAAGAGGGAGATGTATTTGATTTATGCCTCCGACCTGCATTGCATATGCTGTTCCGATGAAAACAGGAACGAAAGCTGCTGTTAATGTATGGGGACGTAGTAAACTCCACCAAATGCGCCAGCCGGTTTGCTTACTTGGCTTTGGCGCCGTAGGAGAGGAATTCGTTTCGACGTTCATTTCCATGTTGAATCCTCCTTTGGTCACATATTGTACACAACTAAGTGTAGAAAAAGCATCATTTAGTGTCAACGTTTATTTTCTAGGAAGAGAAGGTGAATTTCTCAGAATTGCTAAACGTTGACAGGCCTTTCGTTTGAGGTGTATCTTAAAATCAAGCGTAATTATGACTATTTTTCGCCCATAGGGGGGAGACAATTGTGATTCAAACGAAACAAGTAGGCTTGCAAGAAGTTCTTGCTGCAGCTATTAAGCGTGCAACTGATGAAAAAATATTGGTGAGCTTCGTAAAACAAATGGACTGGATGGATCCGCTTCTGTTTTATGCAGCAGGTAAAAGGATTGCATCCGAAAATAGATGTTATTTTGCAGACCCAGCTCAGCATGTAATATTTGCTGGAATTGGCTCTGTTTTCACTATAGCAACTGCTTCTCAAAAACGCTTTCAAACTACTCGTGATGAGTGGGATAAAGTAAAAGAAAAAGCATTTGTACAAAGAGAAAAATACGAATTTGGAACAGGTCCTCTTTTATTTGGTGGATTTTCATTTGATCAAGAAAAAGAGAAAACGGACTTATGGAAAGAATTTGATGATACGACATTTTCACTACCAGCATTTTTATTAACTGTAAAAAATGAAAAAGCATGGTTAACAATGAATACATTCGTTTCAGCAACAGATTGTGCAGAAACTCTTTATAATGAAATTGTTTCTTTAGAAGAGGAAATTTTACGAGAGAGTAAATGTGCACTAGAAGGATCGAAATTAACAGTTACTTCTAAAGTAGAAGTAGATCCGAAAGGCTGGATGAAGGCCATTGAGAAAGTGCAAGATGAAATGAAGCAGGGGAACGTGCAGAAGGTTGTATTAGCGAGGGAGCTAAAAGTAGAAATGGATCACCATATTGATTCTGCTCTCGTTTTAGAAGCACTTCGCATAGGGCAACCAGATTGTTACGTATTTTCTTTTGATTATAAAGGAGCATGCTTCTTAGGAGCGACGCCAGAGAGATTAATTCGCAAAGAAGATGAGAAGTTTACTTCGATGTGTCTTGCTGGTTCAACTGGTCATGGTCAATCTATAGAAGAAAGTAAACGAAATAGTAATGCGCTTCTTCATGATGAAAAGAATTTAGCTGAACACGGTTATGTTGTGAACATGATCCGAGGAGTATTAAATGAGCACTGCGAATCTGTTAATATTCCGGAAAGTCCGGGCTTATTAACAACGAAAAACTTAATTCATTTATATACGCCTGTAGAGGCAAAAGGCGATGCGAGTCTTTTAACAATGGTAGAAGAATTACATCCAACACCAGCTCTTGGCGGGACACCCCGTTTGGAAGCGATGACACTGATTCGTGATGTTGAATTGTTAGACAGAGGATTATATGGTGCACCGATTGGCTGGATAGATGATGAAGGAAATGGTGAATTTGCGGTTGCGCTTCGCTGCGGATTATTAAATGGCGAGAAAGCATCCTTATTTGCCGGTTGCGGGATTGTAATTGATTCAGTACCGCAACTTGAATATGAAGAAACAAGTTTGAAGTTTAGACCGATGCTTGGTGCTTTGGAGGAATTAATGAAATGAACAATCATATAGAAGCATTATCATATTATTTAGGCGCGTTCGTGGATGAACTGACGCGTCTAAATGTATGTGATGTTGTCATTAGTCCAGGCTCACGGTCAACGCCGATTGCTTTGCTAATGGAACAACATGAAGGAATGAACACATATTTACATGTAGATGAAAGATCAGCAGGATTTTTTGCGCTCGGTATCGCAAAAGCGAAAAAGCGTCCCGTTGCATTATTATGTACGTCAGGAACGGCAGCAGCGAACTACTATCCAGCTGTATGTGAAGCTTTTCATTCAAGGGTCCCGCTCATCGTCTTAACAGCAGATAGACCACATGAATTAAGAGACGTCGGTGCACCACAAGCGATGAATCAATTCAATTTATACGGTACATTTGTGAAGCAATTTACAGAGATGGCACTTCCAGAAGCGAGTGAAGCGATGTATCATTACGCTCGTATGACGACGCAGCGCACGATAGCAAGCGCACTTCTAGCGCCGCAAGGACCTGTTCATCTTAATTTTCCAGTTCGCGAACCGCTTATTCCGGACTTTTCATTAGAAAGTTTATGGGATAAAGGACGCGGGGAATATACAGGAGTAGTTCAGCAAGGGAACGTGATGATGCCGAGTGAATATGTAGATTCTCTTGTAGGGCGCCTTTCACATATGGAAAAGGGGCTTATTATTTGTGGAGATGATAGTCATTCAGAAATCGCAGCGTTTGCAACGCAACTAGCTGAAAAAACGGGATATCCAATATTAGCAGATCCACTTTCTAACATTCGTAGCGGACACCACGATAAAACGATGGTAATCGACTGTTACGATACATTTTTACGAAATGAACTGTTAAAAGAAACGTGGGAGCCAGAAGTCATGATTCGCTTTGGTGGTATGCCTGTTTCGAAAGCATTAACGCAGTTCATTAAAAAACAGACGAAAGCCATTCATATCGTTGTTGAGGAATCTGGACAATGGAGAGATCCAGCTCTCGTTGCGACAGAAGTGGTCCAAGCGAGTGATATTGCATTTTGCAAGGCACTAATAGAAAAAATGCCAGTTATGAAAAAGAATGATTGGTTCGGAATGTGGCAACATATAAACGAAAAAACGAAGGAAACGCTTCGTGAAATGGAAACATATGATACTGCATTTGAAGGGAAAGTTATTACGGATATCGTCCGTGTATTACCAGAAGGGGCAACGTTATTTGCGAGTAATAGTATGCCAATTCGTGATACAGATTCATTCTTCTTCACATCGGACAAAAATATTCAAGTGATGGCAAACCGCGGTGTAAACGGGATTGATGGAATCATTTCGACAGCTTTAGGAGCGAGCATTATTTGCGATCCGCTCGTATTAGTTATTGGTGATTTATCATTTTATCATGATTTAAACGGATTATTAGCCGCAAAATTACATGAATTAAATATAACGATTGTTGTCGTAAATAATGACGGTGGTGGTATTTTCTCATTCTTACCACAGTATGAGAAAAAGGAACACTTCGAATCATTATTTGGAACACCGATTGGGCTTGATTATGAGCATGTTGTCAAAATGTACGGTGGTTCATTTAGCCGTGTAAATGGTTGGGCGCAATTCCGAGAAGAAGTACAAAAAGGAACGACGGCGGCAGGTTTACACGTTGTAGAAATTTGTACGAACCGTGATGAAAACTTAACATTGCACCGCAAATTATGGGCAAAAACGCAGGACGTAATTACTACATCGTTGCAAGGTGAATCAAAATGAACGTAACACTGCAAGGTGTATCGTATGAATATGAAGTAGTCGGAAGCGGGGAACCACTTCTACTTCTTCATGGTTTTACGGGAAGCATGGAAACGTGGGGTTCTTTCGTTCCTTCTTGGAGCAAGCAATTTCAAGTCATTTTAGTAGACATTGTTGGGCACGGAAAAACGGAAAGTCCTGAAGATGTGACTCATTATGATATTCGAAATGTAGCATTACAAATGAAAGAACTACTGGATTATCTTCATATTGAAAAAGCGCACATACTTGGCTATTCAATGGGCGGTAGACTGGCGATTACGATGGCATGTTTATATCCGGAGTATGTACATTCTCTTTTATTAGAAAATTGTACAGCTGGGCTCAAAAGTGAAGAGGACAGAAAAGAACGTCGTGAAAAAGATGAGCGACTTGCTCATAAAATTAAGCGAGAAGGCATCAATAGTTTTGTAACGATGTGGGAAAATATTCCGCTGTTTGAAACGCAAAAACGTTTAGCACAAAATGCACAAGAAGCGGTGCGAAAAGAACGACTTGCTAACGATCCAAAAGGACTTGCAAATAGCTTGCGCGGCATGGGAACAGGGGCTCAGCCTTCATGGTGGGACGAGCTGCCGAACTTAAAAATGCCTGTTCTTTTAATGAACGGAGAGCATGATGAAAAGTTCTTTCACATATTAAAAAACATCGAAAAATGCGTCTCTGACGCGAAATTTGTCAAAATTGATGGTGCTGGCCATGCAATTCATGTGGAACAACCGGAAAAGTTTGATACAATAGTAAAGGGATTTCTAAAAACTATGCAGTGATGCTTTTTCACCTAAGAAGGAAGCTACACTTATAGAGGAGATCAGAAATATACAAGGAGGTAGTTGTAATGGCTATTGAATGGGTAAAAGAAGGCAATTACGAAGATATTATTTATTCAACATACAATGGTATCGCAAAGATTTCGATTAACCGCCCTGAAGTACATAACGCATTCCGTCCTAAAACGGTAATGGAGTTAATCAACGCTTTTGCACACGCTCGTGATGATGCAAATGTTGGCGTTATCATTTTAACAGGTGAAGGTGGACGTGCATTCTGTTCTGGCGGCGACCAAAAAGTTCGCGGTCATGGTGGATATGTAGGTGACGACCAAATCCCTCGTTTAAACGTATTAGACTTACAACGTCTAATTCGCGCAATTCCTAAACCAGTTATCGCAATGGTAGCAGGTTATGCAATCGGTGGTGGACACGTACTTCATATCGTATGTGACTTAACAATCGCTGCAGACAACGCTGTATTCGGACAAACTGGTCCTAAAGTAGGAAGCTTTGACGGTGGATACGGAGCTGGTTACTTAGCTCGTATGGTAGGCCACAAGAAAGCTCGCGAAATTTGGTACCTATGCCGTCAATACAGCGCACAAGAAGCGCTTGATATGGGCTTAGTAAACACAGTAGTACCATTAGAAGAGCTTGAAGCAGAAACAGTACAATGGGCACAAGAAATCTTAGCAAACAGCCCAATGGCACTTCGTTTCCTAAAAGCTGCATTCAACGCAGACACAGACGGTCTAGCTGGTATTCAACAACTAGCTGGAGATGCAACGTTATTGTACTATACAACTGACGAAGCAAAAGAAGGTCGCGACGCGTTCAAAGAAAAACGCAGTCCGGACTTCGGTCAATTCCCTCGTTTCCCGTGATCAAAAGCGGAAGCAGCTCGTTCAGAATGTGAGGGGGATGGAGCTTCTGACGTAGAGGCGCTTTTTGCCTCATAGGAAGAAGCGAAGCCACCGAACATTCTAGCTGCTGTAGCTAGATGTTTTAAAAGCGGAAGCGGCTCGCCTACAAAGTGAGACGCAACCGATGATCAAACCGGAAACAAAACAACTAAGAGACTTGATGTCATATCAAGTCTCTTTCTTTCATGAAAGGAGAATGGATGATGGAGACGATGCCAAATTGGTTAAAGCAACGTGCATTTTTAACACCAGATCGCACTGCAATTGAAATAGAGGAAGAGAAAGTTACTTTTATGCAGCTGCATGAAAAAGTAGTATCTGTTTGTGAACGCCTCACGCATGTAGGAGTGAAGCGTGGGCAAAAGGTGGCTGTTCTGATGAAAAATGGTATGGAGATGATTACAGTTATTCACGCCCTATCTTACGTAGGTGCAGTAGCTGTACTTTTAAATACGCGTCTTTCAAGAGAAGAGCTACTTTGGCAAATGGATGATGCTGAAGTTGCATGCTTAGTGACAGATCAAAATTTTGAGACTAAAGATGTTCCTGTATATTCATTCGCCGAAGTGATGAATGGACCGAAGGCCGAAGCGGAAGCCTCTATACAAGAAGAATTCTCTTTAGAAGAAGCGATGACAATTATTTATACGTCAGGGACGACAGGAAAACCGAAAGGCGTTATTTTGACGTACGGCAATCACTGGGCAAGCGCGGTTGGTTCTTCGTTTAATTTAGGGCTTCGTGATGATGATTGCTGGTTAGCTTGTATGCCGATGTTCCACGTTGGCGGGTTATCTCTTTTAATGAAAAATATTATGTACGGCATGCGCATTTTACTCGTTCCGAAATATGATGCTGACTTTATTCATAAAGCACTTCAAACGAGAGGCGTAACGATTATTTCTGTCGTTTCTAAAATGTTAACTGATCTATTAGAAAGACTTGGAGAAGAGACATATCCATCTTCTTTACGATGCATGTTACTGGGCGGGGGACCAGCGCCGAAACCGTTACTTGAAACATGTGTAGAAAAAGGAATTCCTGTGTATCAAACGTACGGTATGACAGAAACGTCGTCGCAAATTTGTACGTTATCAGCAGATTACATGTTAACGAAAGTAGGATCAGCCGGGAAACCACTATTTCAGTGTCAACTTCGTATTGAAAAAGATGGCGTAGTAGTAGCGCCGTTTGCGGAAGGCGAGATCGTAGTAAAAGGACCAAACGTAACAGGCGGTTATTTTAACCGTGAAGATGCGACGCGCGAAACAATTCAAAATGGATGGCTTCATACTGGTGACCTCGGTTATTTAGATGAAGAAGGATTTTTATACGTATTAGATCGCCGCAGTGATTTAATTATTTCTGGCGGGGAAAATATATATCCGGCTCAAATTGAAGAAGTGTTGCTTTCTCATCCGATGGTAGCGGAAGCCGGTGTTGTCGGTATGACTGACGATAAATGGGGACAAGTACCCGCTGCTTTTGTGGTGAAAAGCGGAGAGGTAACAGAAGAAGAAATTCTTCATTTTTGCGAGGAGAAATTAGCGAAATATAAAGTGCCGAAAAAAGTATGTTTCTTAGAGGAATTACCACGAAACGCTTCGAAAAAATTGTTAAGGCGAGAGTTAAGACAATTAGTGGAGGAGATGTAAGTGGAAATAAAAAAAGCGACACTTCATATAACGGAAATGCCACTCGTAACCCCGTTTGCTGCAAGCTACGGAACGTATGAGAAGCGTGAGAGCATCGTGATTGAATTAGAAGATACGGACGGGTACATTGGATTTGGCGAAGTCGTTGCGTTTTCTGAACCGTGGTATACGGAAGAAACAGTGAAGACAGCGCTGCATGTACTACAAGATTTTTTATTACCTGATTTATTAAAGGCAGAGATTTCTCATCCGAATGAAGTGCCAGGTTTGTTCCAGCATATAAAAAGAAACCGAATGGCAAAGGCCGGAATTGAAGGGGCTGTTTGGGATTTATACGCAAAGCGTGAACAGAAATCACTAGCGACATTACTTGGCGGAACTAGGACTGAAATTGAAGTTGGTGTTGTGGTTGGTATTAATACAATTCCAGTTATGTTAAAACAAATCGAGAAGTACGCAGAAGAAGGGTACGAGCGTTTTAAAGTGAAAATAAAGCCAGAGCATGACTACGAGTTATTGAAAGAAATTCGTAAAGAGTTTCCGCACATCCCGTTAATGGTTGATGCAAATTCTGCCTATACATTAGCGGATACGGAGAAGTTGAAACGACTGGATGAATTTCAATTGATGATGATTGAACAGCCGTTAGCCGATTACGATTTTCTCGACCATGCACAGTTACAAAAGAAAATAGAAACGCCCATTTGTTTAGACGAAAGCATCCATAGTTTAGAAGACGCGCGAGTTGCGATTACGCTTGGCAGCTGCCGCATCGTTAATATTAAACCAGGGCGAGTGGGTGGATTAACGGAGTCGATTCAAATCCATAATTATTGTATGGAGCACAACATACCCGTTTGGTGTGGCGGTATGGTAGAGATGGGGATTTCACGAGCACAAAATGTTGCACTAGCTTCATTGCCGAACTTTACGATTCCAGGTGATATATCTGCCTCTAGTAGGCACTGGGAGAAGGATATTATTTCGCCGGAAGTGATGCTTGAAGGCGGAAAGGTGATTGTACCGCAAAGCGTTGCCGCTGAGTATGAAGTAGACCGTGGAAGGTTGGTGGAAATTACGAAGCAGCGAATTATTTTGGAGCGATAGGTTGAGTCTTTCAAATAGCGGGAGAATTTCGTCGTTAATTGTCGGTAAGTCGATATTCCTTGTCGAAACGTCGATATATTAAAAAAATCGTTGATATATTTCAAGTTGTGTTCGATATATTTGAAAAATCGTCGATATAATTTCATTTACTAAGGTTACTCCCGTGAGTAACCTTTTCGTATTGTACAAATTGGATAGACTAGTTTACAATCGAGCGTATACAAGGGGGAGTAATATGAAGCGCATTTCAATTTTAATAGCGGATGATGAGGCAGAAATTGCTGATTTAATTGAGATACATTTAGAAAAAGAAGGCTACCACGTCGTGAAAGCAGCTGATGGAGAAGAGGCAATTCATATTATTGAAACGCAGCCAATCGACTTAGTGGTTTTAGATATTATGATGCCGAAAATGGATGGTTATGAAGTGACGCGCCAAATTCGCGCGAAGCACCATATGCCAATCATTTTCTTAAGTGCGAAAACATCTGACTTTGATAAGGTGACAGGTCTTGTATTAGGCGCAGATGATTATATGACGAAGCCTTTTACACCAATTGAACTAGTTGCGCGTGTAAATGCACAATTACGCCGATTTCTTACGTTAAATCAGCCGAAAGTAGCGGAGAATAAATCTGCTTTAGAGGTAGGCGGGGTCGTTATTGATCCGGAGCGAAGAACGGTAAATGTGTACGGAGAACAAGTTGAATTAACACCGAAAGAGTTTGACATTTTATATTTATTAGCGAGCCATCCGAAGAAAGTGTACAATGTAGAAAATATTTTTCAGCAAGTATGGGCAGATGATTATTTTGAAGGCGGAAATACAGTTATGGTACATATTCGTACATTGCGGAAAAAACTTGGGGAAGATAAAAGAAAGAACAAGTTAATAAAAACAGTGTGGGGAGTAGGGTATACGTTCAATGGCTAAAAAGATGAGAAGCTTTCGCTCGAAGATGGTTATGCTATTTGCGTTAAGTATGATATTTGCTGGTGGCGTAACGTATATCACTTATGAAGGATTACGGATTTATTATAAATTAGTCGTTCGTTTTGAGGATCCGTTAGCTCAATTTCGTTCCATGGTAAGACAAATTGGGGATGTTAATTTCTTTTTAATTATTTTCATCCCTCTATCGATTATGTTTTTCTTCATCCTTACTAGGCCTTATGTAAAATATTTTGATGAGATTTCAAGCGGGATTCATCATTTGGCAAACGGTGATTTTACAAATGAAGTGCGCGTTTCATCAAATGATGAGTTTGGATATATCGCCGGTGAAATTAATGTAGCGAGTGAAAAATTAAAGGAAGCGGTTGAACGAGGAGACTTTGCGGAAAGTAGTAAAGATCAGCTCATTGTTAATTTAGCTCATGATTTAAGAACACCGTTAACATCCGTTTTAGGTTATTTAGATTTAATTCTTAAAGATGAGAATTTGACGAAAGAACAAATTAAACATTTTTCCACAATCGCTTTTACGAAATCGGAAAGGCTAGAAAGTTTAATTGATGAGTTATTTGAAATTACGAGAATGAATTATGGGATGTTGCAGTTGGACAAAAGACCAATTGATATAGGTGAATTGCTTATACAGTTAGAGGAAGAATTGTATCCGTTATTAGAAAAAAAGGAATTAGAAGCGAGATTGAATATCACGCCGCAGTTACCTATTAACGGTGACGGGAAGTTATTAGCGAGGGTATTTGAAAATCTTTTAACGAATGCGATTCGCTACGGGTATGATGGAAAGTTTGTTGATGTGAACGGGTACATTGAAGGTGAAGAGGTAGTCGTACAAATTATTAATTACGGAGACAGCATTCCAGAAGAAGATTTACCGTATCTTTTTGATATGTTTTATACAGGTGATAAGGCAAGATCAGAGCAGCAAGGTGGTACAGGCCTTGGGCTATTTATTGCGAAAAATATTGTTGAGCAGCATGATGGAAAGATTTCTGCTGAAAGTAATGTAATTAGAACGATATTTGAAGTGAGATTGCCAAAAGAAGAGAGCGAAGTAATTTAATAAAAATTTAAACTTTACCCCACTTTTTATTTTAATAGTTTTTTCTATTCTATACGTAAGTTACGTTAAGGAGGAACTAGAAATGAAAAAGTGGGTATTTATTTCTTTTTTTATAGCATGCACAATCTGTGTAGGCGTTTATATATCACCATTATTTCAAAAAGAGATCGATGTTAAAATTGCCGACAAAGATAATACGGTAAGAGCTGCGAATACAGAAAATATAGAGATTACAAAAGAAGAAATTTATAAAGGGGATCTATTATTAGTTAATAAAGATTACCCAGTTAAAAAAGATAGTATTAGGTCTGACATTATAAATGTAAATCACAATAGTGAATTAGTAAGAGGTTACGTCATATTTGATAGAAATCTTCGCTTATCAAAGGGTGTTGTGGAAAGTTTTTTGAACGTTGTCGATGCAGCTGGAAAAGATGGAGTACAGCATTTCTTAATGAGTAGCGGGTATCGAGATTTTCAAGAGCAAAGTAAATTATATAAAGAAATGGGATCTGATTATGCACTTCCAGCAGGATACAGTGAACATAATTTAGGATTATCGCTCGACGTTGGATCTACGCAAAAGAAAATGGAGAGAGCCCCTGAAGGAAAGTGGATTGAAGATAACGTATGGAAGCATGGCTTTGTTTTACGTTATCCGAAAAATAAAAGTCATATTACAGGCATTCAATATGAGCCGTGGCATATACGTTATGTCGGTTTACCTCATAGTGCGATTATGCAAAAAGAGAAAATTACATTAGAGGAATACTTAGACTTCTTAAAAGAGAAAAAAGAAATTTCAACGAATGTAGAAGGTAAGAAATATACGGTTTCTTATTATAAAGTTTCCGGGAACAGGAAAGTGAATGTTCCAGCGAATAAGCAGTATGAAATTTCGGGGAATAATATGGATGGGGTTATTGTGACGGTACAGGAATAGATAATCTTGATTCTCCCATAATAGTGCTCTACTACAGGAGAATCAAATAGGGGGAACACATATAAATTTTTATATAACGAGGATTGGAATGAACACATTTTCAATGACGTTCATTCCGAGTAAAAAAGATTGGAGCCTCATCAACATTTTTCAGCCATATATACTCCTGACTATGTAAGCTATCCTTCATCCAGACATCGCCTTTATATATATTTGTTTTCTTGCGAAGCCAAGTAAGATAAGGTCCAATAACTTGAGGGTCTTCATCACGTTCATTCTGTTTTGGGAACGAGATTTGTTTCTGTTCTTCTGTTTTTATATTGATCATATAAAGTGTTGTAAATATCGCCGGAACAGGACCTTCTTTCCATACCTTATTTTCTGTTGCACGAGCCACAATCACTTTGTTTGGTGAAAACCATTCTAAATCAAGGTCTACATAACCGACAGGTGTGTAGACCTTTTGTTGTTTTGCTGTTACCATGTCTGCAACTGTAAATTTTTTATTTTCTACAAAGAACCTTCCTTCTCCTGAAATATAGGCGAGTTGATTAGTTGATGGAGCCCACTTCATCCAATCGTTGAACCATAGCATGTTACCAATCGTTCGAAAGTGTCTTCCTTTTGATGAGATAACACATAATGTATTGCTATCCATTGCCAAAGAAGCAGTAGGACTAGCCAAAAAGCTAATCCACTTTCCATCAGAACTCCACTTGAAATAGTTAGCGTTAATCGCAAATAAATCAGTTTCATTTGTTTGAATCGTATAAAAAGGCTTTATTTTATCTTTAGCAAGATTTGCATTGACTGGTATTTTATAAAGTGGAATTGTGCCCCATCCGGTCGGACGCAAGCAGGATTGTGAGGAGACGATAAATTCCTTTCCGTTCGGGAACCATTCGAAATCACTAACCCCAAGTGATACATTTTCAAAGCCTTGTGGGCGACCGTTTTTAATTTTTGTAACGTTTAATAAACCTTGATCAGTGTAAGCCAATTGATTTTTATTTGGTGACCACTTAAAGTCAGATGTTACGACTCTTACATAAGGCTGATAGTTTATTTTCTTTTTCGTATCATAAATGAATAAGTTAGATTCTTTACCCGCTTCATTACTATCAATATAGCCAATAAACCTACCGTCATAAGACCATTTTGGAGAATACACATATCGATTTTTTGTGATTTGTATTTCTTGATTTTCTGTCTTTATCCATAGCTGATGGTCCCGGATAAATGCAGCCGTGAGTGATGGAGGGGCTGCGCTAACCGTTGTTGGTACATACAAAGTGATTAAAATTATAAATAATAAAATTCGAAATCCCAAGAATATCCCTCCTGCTTATAGGGTGTCCGAATATGTAATGGAAACTCATATTTTAATATAAAATTAAACATTATAACGTTATATTTACTTTTCGTTTTTTTCATGTTACTCTAAATATGTGAAAGAGATATAAAATGAAATTTTAATGTAAGCGTATTCTTACGGCTTCTTATAGAAAAGGGTGGAAATACAATGACAGAACGATTCGTACTACGTAATGTGAAACGTGTGAACGGGGAAGAGATTGACATTGTAATTGAAAATAACAAAATCGCACAGGTGACGAAAGCTGGTGCTGGCGAGGGTGGAAAGGTTCTTGATTACTCTGGTACTTACGTATCGAGTGGCTGGATTGATTTGCACGTTCACGCTTTTCCAGAGTTTGATCCGTATGGCGATGAGGTGGATGAAATTGGCGTTAAGCAAGGGGTAACGACAATTGTTGATGCGGGTAGCTGCGGAGCTGATCGTATTGCAGATTTAGTAAAAAGTAGAGAACAGGCGAAAACGAATTTATTTGCCTTTTTGAATATTTCTCGCATCGGTTTGAAACGAATTGATGAACTGTCCAATATGGAATGGATAGATAAAGAGAAAGTAATAGAAGCAGTAGAAAAGTATAAAGATGTAATCGTTGGGTTAAAGGCGAGAATGAGTAAAAGTGTCGTTTGTGATAGTGGAATTGAACCGCTTCATGTTGCACGCTCTTTATCTCGTGAAACATCATTACCGATTATGGTACATATCGGTTCAGCGCCTCCTCGCATTGAGGAAGTTGTACCTCTTTTAGAAAAAGATGATGTGATTACACATTACTTAAACGGGAAAAAAAATAATTTATTTGATGAAGAAGGCAAACCGCTACCTGTATTACTAGATGCAGTAAACCGCGGTGTTCATTTAGATGTTGGCCATGGCAATGCTAGTTTTTCTTTTAAAGTAGCAGAAGCGGCGAAGCGTCACGATATTGCTTTTAATACAATTAGTACAGATATTTACCGAAAGAATCGTATACACGGTCCAGTATATAGTATGGCTCACGTTCTTTCGAAATTCCTTTACTTAGGTTATCCGCTAGAAGAAGTAATTGATGCGGTGACGAAACATGCGGCAGAGTGGCTGAAAAAACCAGAGCTTGGCCGTATTCAAGAAGGCGATATTGCAAACTTAACTTTATTTACGGTGAAAGATGAGAAGGTTACGTTAATTGATTCAGAAGGGGATCAGCGCGTTGCTGAAAGAAGAATTGATACGAAAGGGGTTGTAATTAATGGGTCATTCATTGAATGCTAAGTACGGATTAAAAAGAGTGATTAATGCGAGCGGTAGAATGAGTATTTTAGGTGTATCCGCTCCTACAGATACAGTTATGGATGCGATGAAACATGGTGGACAAAATTATGTAGAAATTGCAGATTTAGTAGATAAAGCAGGAGACCATATTGCGAGAATTCTAGATTCAGAGGCAGCGGTTGTTGTAAATTCAGCATCGAGCGGAATTGCACTTTCGATCGCTGGTATCGTTACAGAAGGAAATCGCCGTAAAAGTGAAAGACTTCATCAAGAGGTCATCGCAAAAAACGAAGTGATTATGTTAAAAGGTCATAACGTTCAGTACGGTGCTCCTGTTGAAACGATGATTTACTTAGGCGGAGGTAAACTTGTAGAAGTTGGCTACGCAAATGAAGGGAAAGCAGAGCATATTGAAGATGCGATTGGTGAAAATACAGCGGCGATTCTGTATGTGAAATCCCATCATACCGTGCAAAAAAATATGATTTCTGTTGAAGAAGCATGGGAAGTTGCGCAGCGAAATAACGTACCACTTATCGTCGATGCGGCAGCTGAAGAGGATATTCAAAAATACGTGAAGTATGCAGACCTTGCCATTTATAGCGGTTCAAAGGCGATTGAGGGGCCGACTTCTGGTATTGTCGGCGGGAAACGAAAATATATTGAATGGCTGAAAGTGCAATTACATTGCATCGGAAGAAGTATGAAAGTTGGGAAAGAGACAACTTTCGGTTTACTTCAAGCGCTTGATGAGTACGGAGTAAAAGAAGATAAAAGTGAGCAAGAAAAAGAGTTATTACAAGTGCTTATGCCGCTAAAAGAGTTAAACGGTGTAAATGTAACGATCGTTCAAGATGAAGCAGGAAGAGCAATCTTTAGAGCACGCATTCACATTAACGAGAACGAGTTAAATAAATCAGCCAAAGACGTCGTAACAGCATTACGCGAAGGGGAAATTGCCATTTACACACGTGATTACGGCGTAAGACAAGGATTCTTTGATATTGATCCACGTCCACTTCAAGGTGATGACATACATGTAATTGAAGAAAAAATGAGAGAAATTGTAGGGGGAAAATAAAATGACAAACATTCAAAAACGTTTTTATAAAGGCCGTGTAGCATTAAATGTATTAGCGAACAATATCGAAAATGCGAAAGATATTTTTGAAGTAGCAGAAGGTTATGTAGTAGTGGGAGTGCTATCAAAAGACTATCCAACAGTAGAAGAAGCAGTTACAGCGATGAAAGCATACGGAAAAGAAATTGATGACGCGGTATCGATCGGACTAGGAGCAGGAGATAATCGCCAAGCAGCAGTTGTAGCTGAAATCGCGAAGCATTATCCTGGTAGTCATATTAACCAAGTGTTCCCTTCAGTTGGAGCGACACGTGCAAATCTTGGCGGAAAAGATAGCTGGATTAATAGTTTAGTATCACCAACAGGAAAAGTAGGGTACGTAAATATTTCTACTGGTCCAATTAGTGCAGCTGGAGAAGAAAAAGCAATCGTTCCAATTAAAACGGCGATCGCACTTGTACGTGATATGGGCGGAAATTCATTGAAATACTTCCCAATGAAAGGTTTAGCTCATGAAGAAGAATATCGCGCAGTTGCGAAAGCGTGTGCGGAAGAAGGATTTGCATTAGAACCAACGGGCGGAATTGATAAAGAAAACTTCGAAACAATTGTACGTATTGCGCTTGAAGCAAACGTAGAGCAAGTTATCCCGCACGTATACTCTTCTATTATTGATAAAGAAACTGGTAATACGAAAACAGAAGATGTTCGTGAATTATTAGCGGTAGTGAAGAAGTTAGTTGATCAATATGCGTAAGAAAATTGCAGCATTCGGCGAAGTAATGATGCGCCTGCAAGTACCAGGATATGAATTGTTGTCGCAAGCTAACACATTAAAATACTCATTTTCTGGTACAGGTGTGAACGTTGCAGCAGCGCTTTCTCATCTCGGGCATGAAGGTTTTCTTATTTCAACTTTACCGGAAAATTCGGTTGGGGATGCTGCGATATCTCATATTCAAAAGTTAGGCATTCGGGCGCCGTTTATTTCAAGAGGCGGTAAATATGTCGGTATGTACTTTTTAGAAAATGGATTTGGTGCACGTGCAAGCCGCGTTACATATTCAAATCGATTAGAAAGTAGCTTCAATACGGCGTCTGAAGAGATGTACCAGTTTGAAGAAATCGCCAAGGAAATTGATATCGTTCATTTTTGCGGGATTACACTTGCGATGAATGATACGGTGCGCCATCATATGAAATCTTTAGCGAAAGCAGTTAAAGAAAACGGAGGCACTGTCGTTTTTGATTGCAATTATCGTCCATCGCTTTGGGGAGAAGATGGATATGAGCAGGCGAAACCGCATTATGAAGAAATGCTAGCTCTTGCTGATATCGTTATGATGAATGAAAAAGATGCAATGTTCGTTCTTGGAATGCAAACAGAAGAGACGGAGCGAGAAGCACAACTTGTTGATCTTATTCCGAAAGTGGCTGGAACATATCATATCGCTACAATTGCTGGCACACATCGCTCTATTAATAGCGATAATACACACTCGCTTCGAGGGTTTATATGTAAAGATGGTGCGTTCACTTTTGCAAAAACACTTACGTTTTCTGTATATGATAGAATAGGTGCTGGAGATGCTTATACGAGCGGGATTATTCATGGCGAGATAGAAGAGTTTGCACCAGAGAAAGCTGTTTCATTTGCGTCAGCAGCTGGAATGCTTGCACATACAATCGTCGGTGATACGCCAATGTCATCAGAGAAGGATATACTTCGGGCAATGACGGCATCAGTAGGTGATGTAGAAAGGTAGTGGGTGTAACGGTGAACGTAACGAGAAAAAAAGGACCATTATATTTACAAATAAAAAATATTATTCGTGATCGAATATTGCATGGTGTATATGCGATTCATACAAATATTCCTTCCGAACCGCAGTTAGAAGAAGAGTTCAAAGTAAGTAAAATTACAGTGCGTAATGCGATTAAAGAACTTGCTCAAGAAGGATATTTGGAAAAGAAAAGCGGTAAAGGAACGAAAGTCATCCGTAATACTTCTGCGACAAAGTTGTCAAAGGGTAAGAAATTTACAGAAGTGTTAGTGGAAGAAGGATATAAAGTACAGAAGAAATTGCTAAAAGCAGAAATCGTTCATAATGAAGAAGGAACAGTGCCGTTTCGATTATTCGGTAAAGAGAGTTTCCGTATCGAACGTTTATATGCATTAAACGATGCGCCGTATATTCATTATACGCACTATTTCTCAGCACATATGGCAAGTACAGATTTATCGGACTTTGACTTGCAATCACTTTATGATTTAGTCGAGGACCGAGGTATACATTTAGAAAACTTCAGAGATGAATTCGCTGTTGGACTTGCGCCTAATTTCGTTGCAGAAGCGTTAGGTGAAAAAGAGGGGACAGCGTTATTAAAACGTATGCGCTATTCTTACGATGAAGTTGGCGAAGTAATTGAATATAGCGAAGGCTACTACAATACAGAAATGCAGCATTATGTAGTGAATTATGACGTATAAAAAGAGGGGATTGTCCCTCTTTTTTTATAAAGTGAAACTTCAATTGTATTCATCCCGCATCAATCAGGTGTTACCGCCTGCAAATACGGGGTAAAAATAAGGGGAATGAGAGATGGATATATACTTATTAATCGTCACGTTACTTGCGATCGCAATTGTTATTTTAGGGGTATCATGGTGGAAATGGCATGCATTTATTAGTTTAACAGTTGCGAGTTTATTTTTAGCTATCATGTCTGGACTGAATTTAACGAAAATAGTGACTGCCTATGAAACTGGTGTTGGTAGTGTACTAGGGCATTTAGTTGGTATTTTAGCTCTCGGAACCATTTTAGGGAAAATGATGTCCGATTCAGGGGCTGGCATGCAAGTGGCAGATTTCTTTATTCGATTTTTCGGTGTGAAGAAACTACCTTGGGCTATGTTATTTGCAGGATTTGTTATAGGGATTCCGGTATTTTTCGAAGTGGGGATCGTCATTTTATTACCACTTGTTATTTCAATTCGAAAAACGACGAAACAAAATATATTATTAATTGCGTTACCCGTTATCGCTGGATTATCTATTGTTCACGGGCTCGTGCCACCACATCCAGGAGCGATGACAGCAATCGGTATTTATAATGCGAACTTAGGAAAGGTACTTTTATATTCATTAATTATCGCGTTACCAACAGCCATTATTGCAGGACCGATATTTGCAAAGTGGGTACATAAAAGGGTTATACCTGAAAATGAACCAGAGCTAGTTCGAGTTACGACTGTATCAACAGATTTACCGAGTCGTAAAGTTTCATTCTTTATTATTTTATTACCAGTTGTATTAATGATTTTATCAGTAGTAGCACCATATATTTCATTACCGAAAAAGATGACTGAATTTTTTGTGTTTATAGGAAGTCCAGTAATTGCTTTACTTATTTCATGTTTCGCAGCATTCTATTTACTGGGAATCAGACAAGGAATTAATAAAAAGGTAATTAAAAAATTAACGGATGAAAGTTTATTACCGGTCGGTTCCATTATTTTAATTATCGGTGCAGGCGGTGGGTTTAAACAAATATTAATTGAAAGCGGCGTTGGAACGGCGATTGCGCAAATGGCAGAACATATATCGTTATCACCAATCGTCTTAGCTTTCATGGTAGCTGGATTAATTCGAATTGCAACTGGTTCAGCAACAGTAGCATTAACGACAGCGGCAGGAATTGTTTCACCAGTTATTCAGCACATGTCAGGTGTGAATTTAGAATTGCTCGTTATTGCAACAGGGGCGGGATCATTAATGTTTTCTCACGTAAATGATGCAGGATTCTGGCTTGTAAAAGAGTATTTAGGATTAACGGTGAAGGAAACGTTTAAAACGTGGACAGTACTCGAGACATTGTTATCATTTATTGCATTTGGCTTTGCGCTTTTATTAAATACTTTTATTTAGAAGATACCTTAATTGGTATCTTTTTTTGATGAAGTCCATTTCTCAAAACAAGCCCGTTTTTAGGTGAGCCAAGCTTCCTATTCGCCCTGAAAACATACTATAAATGGAATCCCCTCATTTAGAGCAAGGTGAACTTGTTATGAATGATACTAAAGGAGGAATAGAGTAATGAGCGAAAAGTGTGAACACAGACATGATGATTGTAACCGCAGACACCATGGTTGCGGAGGCGGTTTTGCGCTTCTAATCGTATTGTTTATTTTATTAATCATCATCGGTGCTAGCTGCTTCGGCGGAGGCGGCGGATATGGTGGATATTGCTGCTAATTAAAAACTATTGAAAATAGCCTTGTGCATACTGCACAAGGCTATTTTATTCATATCTTGATATGCTGTGATAATTTATTAATGTACAGAGAACGGATTAAGAAGAAGAAAATAATCTCGATAATCCCGAAAAAGGTAAGTATAATCAATAACTCTTTTAGTAACGAGAAAGAAAACATGCTTTGTAAAAACTTAACCGCAAATAACGTGTGAACACCAGCAACGATGTAAGGAACGAAAAATAAAATTCCTAATTGAATCGTTGCAGAACGAAACATTTCTGATTCAGTTAATCCAAGCTTTGTAATCGTAATATACTTTTGTCTCTCAGTTGTTAAGTCATTATACATACGGAAATATAAAACACTAGCCGCACCGATAAAGAAGATAAAGCCAAGAAATGCCCAAATAAAGAAGTGAGCAATTGCATTCCCTTTACTGTTAATGAGTTCATCGGTAGCAGTGTGAATATAAAATGGCTTGAAAAAATTTTCTTCACTCTTATGTGCTTCATATAAGTTATTTGCATCTTGATCTAATATTTTTAATATATTTTTTGTCGGGATAATTGCATTTTCCCAATTTTCCACGAAGTAGTTATAAATCGTAATTGTTTCAATATGAGGAATCATATTTTCAATTGCATTATCTTGCATAACAATGAGATGAGGTAATGCAAAGGAGGGTTCGATTCCTTTATTAATAAAACCTTTAATATGAAATTCTTTTTTATTAGAGCCAAGTGTAATCGTATTTTGTTTAGCAAATGGGTTTGATACAAGATTTAATAGCTCTGGTGCATAGCGAGAAATAATGTAAACTTGTGTAGAATCAAGAGTAACTACTGGTCTATTTAGTCGTTTAGCAATTGCGTTATAATCACTCATTTTCATTAGCACAATGTCTTCTTTTAACGCTGTATCTTTTAATACTGTAAATTTATATTTTTTGTAATCGAAATTGTTATTTGTAAGTTCGTTTTCAATTGTATGAATATGTTTTTGTTCAAGTGCATTCTCTCCTTCAGATGTATATGTGAAGGGAATAGGGTATCGCTCTAGTATGGATGCTTTCGTATTGTTATTAGCAGCGAATAATCCAATAATAATTGTAAATGCAAGTGCAGATAGCATAGACACGATAAAGAGTACGTTAATATTACTCCGGGTACGAGAAACTAAATCTGAAATCCATAACATATTTATTTGTTTCAAATAAAACTTTCGACGCTTCTTTAAAATATGGATGAAAAGAAGGAATGTTTGTGAAAAGAATAAATATGTCCCGACTACTACGAGCGGTAAAATAGATAACATAATAAAGAAGACAGATCCATTTTGCACATTTTCTTCTGTTACGTAGCCTTGCGGATAACCAGCGATGTAATAACATAGCCCTAAACAAATTAAAGCAAATAAAGAGATGAGTATAGACGGCCTTTTTTCGGCTTTCACTTTCTTGTTCCCTTTTATAAGGTGGACTGTTTTACGAGTACGAATAAACATCGGTGTAAACGTAGATACGATTAAAAATAAAATGATAAATGTTACAGTTGTAACGATAATTGCCTCTGTTGGCCAATATAAATAGAGGCCTTTCGCACTTGTTAATTTTGAAGTGACTAATAAGAAAAAGTTAGAAAATACAAGACCACCTTGTATCCCGATAAAAATAGATAATATCCCGATGATCATGTTTTCAGTAAATAGCAGTTTTTTTAATTGTCTCTGTGAGATACCGAGAATCGTGAGTATCCCGAATTGCTGCTTCCGTACATTTAAAAATGTTCCAATTGAATATAAGAGAAAGAAGAACGAGAACATAACGATAACAAGCTGTGCTGTACTAGCTAAGTTCATTAGAGGATCACGTTCTTGAAAGCTTTGTACATGTTGTAAGCGCGGATGATACGCGTATACAGTAAATGAAAAGAAAACCATGATAGAAAAAGCACTACTTACAAAATAAGCGAAATATGCTTTAGAATTACGCGAGACATTTTTAAATGCAAATTGCCAAAATGTCATCCACGTCTTCCTCCTAATAATGCTAAAACATCTAATATTTCTTGATAAAACTTCTCGCGATATAGCCCGCGGTGTAGTTCATTGTAAAGCTCGCCATCTTTAATGAAAATGACGCGGTTACAATAACTTGCTGCGAACGGATCGTGAGTAACCATTAAAATTGTTGCATCTTCTTCTTTATTCAATTTCGTAAATAGTTCCATTACGTCAATTGCCGCTTTTGAATCTAAGTTTCCTGTTGGTTCATCGGCAAGTAGAAGTGAAGGGTGATGAATAACAGCACGCGCTACTGCGGTACGTTGTGCTTGTCCTCCAGAAACTTCAAAAATACGTTTGTCCAAAATATGATCAATGCCAAGCTTTTTTGAAATGTTATCAAGCTGTTCGTCCATTTCTTTTAATGGAACATTATCTAGTGTTAAAGGTAGTACGATATTTTCACCGATTGTTAGTGTATCTAGTAGGTTAAAGTTTTGGAAAACAAATCCTAACTCTTGTCGGCGGAAAATAGCTAACTTCTCTCTACGAAATGTGTGCGGTTTTTTTCCGTTAATTACGACATCACCAGAAGTAGGTGAATCAATTGTAGAGATAACGTTTAAAAATGTAGATTTACCGCTACCAGATGGTCCCATGATAGCAACAAATTCACCTTTATCTACATGTAAATTTATATTTTTTAAAGCAGTGTGAGGGACTTTTCCTTCATACACTTTTGAGACGTTTTTTATGTGTAAAACTTCTTCCATAGTAATCACCTTTCTATCCTTTAAAACTTAATATGTTGTGATAATTTTTGCATATAGAAGGAACGAATTAAAAGGAAAAATAACATTTCAACTGTTCCAAAAATCATAAGTACGACTGTAATCTCAGCGAAGAACGAGAGATGTAAAACTTCTTGTAGCATCTTTGTCGCAAACATCGTATGGATCGATGCCATAATGTATGGAACAAAGAACAGAATCGCGAGTTGAATTGTAGCAGATCGTTTCATCTCAGCTTCTGTTAAACCAATTTTTGTAATCGTTACATACTTTTCTTGCTCATTTGTTAAATCTGTATACATCCTGAAATAAAGAACACTGCCAGCACCAATAAAGAAAATAACACCTAAGAAAGTACCAATTAAGAAGAACGAAGCGACATTTTGTTTTGTTGTGTATAGAGAATCGCTTGCTTCACTTGCATGGAAAGGCGGGTGCTCTGCTTGAATGTTGTTCGCATCGGTATTAATTTTGTCTATGAATGCCGAGCCGATGTTATTAGCCTTTTCCCAGTCTTTAACTTTAAAGCTATATACACTCATCTGTTTTGAAATGGATGATAATGCCTCTACATTTTCATCAGATAATACGAGTAGTTGTGAGATTAACCTATTTGGGAATGGGTTATAACTTTTATATTCTTTTATGTGTAACTGCAAAGAATTTTGGTTTAGCGTAAGAGTATTTCTCGTTTTTTGATCATGAAGTGTTTCAAAAACTTGATTATCTAAATCTTTAATAAGAACATAGGATTCATTATTCTTCACGTGGAGATTTTCCCAGTTTAATGCTTTAGCAAGTATATTATAGTCACTTTGTTTAATTGCATAATAGAGATGCGGGGTTTCTTCCGCCGAAGATACTTCATATATATCTGTTTTGAATTGTGTATAAGCAAATTGCTCTTCGTTAAACTTTTGTTTTAACCAATTCAAATGATCATCTGCTAACGTATTTTCAGTATGTGATAAGTATGTAAAAGGAAAAGGATTTTCCCTTACTGCATCAAATTTTGTAAATTTCCCAAAACCGTATAAGAATGTAATCATAGTAAAAGCGAGTGTTGATAGCATCGCTACAATAAAGAGCATGTTAATGTTTGTCCGAATGCGCGCTGCTAAATCAGAAATCCAAAGCATATTCGTACGCTTCATATAAAATGTTCTTCGTGTTTTTAATATACGAATGAGTAAAAAACTAATTTGTGAAAAGAAAAAGTATGTTCCAGCTGCAACAAGTGACGGAATGAGAAATATACAGGTGGCGGCGTACAAAAGCCCAACTACGTCGCCAAGCGATATGAAATATATCGGATTTGCTGCTAGTACGTACCCAGATATTAAACATGTCGCACCAAATAGAGAGATGAGCACGGACGCTTTTCTTTCTTTTTGTTTTGTTCCTTCTTTTAAAAGACGTACAGCCTTTCTCGTCCGAATGAGCATCGGTGTAAAAGATGAGACGAGAATGAAGAGCCCAAGAAAGATGACCATAGTTAAAATAATGGCACCCGTTGGCCAATATAAATATAAACCAGGTACATGCGTAATTTTTGCGGTAACTAATAAAAAGAACTGCGAGAAGACGAGTCCAAGTTGAATACCGAAAAAGATGGAAAGAACACCAATTAGCATGTTTTCTAGAAAGACAAGTCTCTTTAATTGCTTTTGAGATATACCAAGTACTGTTAAAATCCCAAATTGCTTCTTTCGTACTTTTAAGAAAGTACCGATTGAATATAGTAAAAAGAAAAAAGAAAAGAATACAATGACAACTTCTGAAATTGTCATCAATATGTTCAGAGCAGCATTCACGCCTGTCATATGCAATTTAGGATGAAATAAATAAACTGCAAATGAGAAAAAAATTGCAATGGAAAACGCACTACTTACAAAATAGGCGAAATAAGCTCTGGCGTTCCGCGTTACGTTTTTAAATGCAAACTGCCAAAATGTCATTCACCTGAACCTCCTAGTAGAGTGAAGATGAAAAGAGTATGAGAGATACTCTTTTCGTTAAGTTTGTTTTAAGTACTTTGTTCACTCGTGTACTGTGATAATTTTTGCATATAAAGTGAACGGATGAATAAGAAAAATACGATTTCAACGAATCCGAAAATAATAAGAACGGCTGATACTTCTTTAAACAAAGATAAACCAATTACATCTTGTAGCATTTTCGTTGCAAACATTGTATGAATTGATGCCATAATGTAAGGAACGAAAAATAAAATACTAAGCTGAATGGTTGCAGATCGTTTCATTTCTGTATCTGTCACACCGATTTTAGAAATTGTTATATACTTCTCTTGTTCATTCGTCAAATCTGTATACATTCTAAAGTAAAGAACGCTACCAGCTCCAATGAAGAAAATAACTCCTAAAAATGTCCCGATTAGGAAGAATGCAGCACTACCAGATGTTATTTTGTATAACGCCCCCGCTGATTCAAAGAATTGAATAAGAGGTCCTTCATACTGGGAATTATTTAGATCTTTTTGCACTTTGTCTATAAAATCATCAGCAATTTTATATGTTTGTTCCCAGTTTTGAATTTTGTAATTGTATGCTGATATATGCTTTACCGTGTTGGGGAAGTTATTTACTTGAATATCAGGCAAAACTACCGTTTGATATGAAAAGTCAGATGGAATTGCATTTCCAGGCTCATAGCCTTTTACTCGTAATTTTGTATTTGTACTAGATAGTGTAATGTAATCTCTTTTGTATCTTTGCTCAAACTCGTTGAATATAGTGACATAAGATGTCCCCGTTAACACGTATGCTTCGTTATTATCCATAAATAGTTGTTTCATTCGTAAAGAACTCGCAAGTTTGTTATAGTCACTTTGCTTAATTGCGTATACGTCATTATAAATAGCTACATCTGTATCTTCTTTTAGTGGTGTTTTATATATATCAGTTTTGATTTTTTTATAAGGAAAATGCTCTTTTTGTAACTGGTGTTCAAGCCAATTTAAATGCTCCGTAACAAAAGGATTTGCATCATAGGAAAAATAAGAAATTGGGAAAGGAGCAGTTCTATTAACCTCTAACTTAATAAATTTCCCGAATCCATATAGGAATGTAATCATTGTGAAAGCAATTGTAGAGAGCATTGCTACAATAAAAAGCATATTAATATTCGTTCGAATACGGCTTGCTAAATCAGAAATCCAAAGCATATTAACCCGTTTCATATAAAACTTTCTTCTCGTTTTTAAAATGTAAATAAGTAAAAAACTAATTTGTGAAAAGAAAAAATATGTACCGATTGTAACAAGTGTTGGGATAATGAAAATACTCGAAAGCATATATATATAACCTATTTGCGGACTTACTGATACGAAATATTTAGGATTTCCAGCTAAAGCATAACCACCTAATAAACAAATCGCACCAAATAAGGAAACGAGTATGGACGGTTTTTTTTCTTTTTGTTTTCCGCCATTTGTTTTTAAAAGTTGTACCGTTTTTTTTGTACGGATAAGCATTGGTGTGAATGTAGATACAATGATAAAAAGACTAAGGAAAACGATGGTCGTTAAAATAAACGCGTTAATAGGTAAGTATAAATATATTCCTGGCACGTGCGTAATTTTTGCTGTTACTAATAAGAAAAATTGTGAAAAGACAAGTCCAAACTGCATGCCGAAAAAGATAGATAAAATCCCAATTAACATATTTTCCATAAAAACGAGACGATGTAATTGTTTTCTCGATATTCCTAAAACGGTTAAAACGCCGAATTGCTTTTTTCGAACTTTTAAAAAGGTACCGATGGAATATAGTAAAAAGAAGAAAGAAAAGAAAACAATTACTACTTCTGAAAATATCATCAATCCTGAAATATCAGAGCCCATATTGAAGTTTTGTAATTTTGGATGGAATAAGTAGACAGCAAACGAAAAGAAAACAGCAATGGAAAAGGAACTACTTAAAAAGTAAGCAAAATAAGCTCTCGAGTTGCGTGTTACATTTTTAAAGGCAAACTGCCAAAATGTCATAATATGTACCTCCCGCTAGAAGGCAAATATGTAGTTTTATTGCAAAAAATGTATGAGAGTGCGTTCTCATACATTTTGCTAGCATATGTTCCGATCATGCTTCAGTCACCTTCTCCACATGTTCTGCTTGATTATTTGCAGCATTGTGGAAGATGATTTTAATCGTCGTTCCTTTGCCAACTTCAGAGTCTAGTTTGACAGAGTGACCTAAATAATCACAAATTTTACTTACAATATAAAGTCCCATACCAGTAGATTCTCCGAATGCGCGACCGTTTTTCCCAGTGTAAAACGGTTCAAATACTCTTCGAATATCTTCTTGCGGAATACCAACACCTTCATCGCGAACTTCTAAAATAATATCTTTGCCGTTTCGGTAGGCAGATAAGAATACTTTCTTTCCGCGTTCACCAGAGTAACGAACTGCATTTGTCATTAACTGATAAATGATGAACTTTAGCCATTTCGCATCAGAAGCAACTTTTAAATCGGAATGAACTTCTAAAACAGGGAAGACTCCGTTTCGAATGAATAGTTCTTTTAATCCGTTAATATTTTTTGTTACCGTATCTTTTAACGAAATCGTCTCAACATGGAAATCTTCATGGAAGTTATTTAACCTTGCCATATATAAAGCCATATCGAGTCCTTGATTTAATCGTTCTAATTCTTTTTTGAATTTCGGAATCAAATGTTCATCTGCCATTTCGAGCACCATAAGTTGCATAACGGATACAGGTGTCTTCATTTGATGCACCCAGTGGTTAATGAATAATTGATGTTCTTGTTGTTTTACTTCATACGATTGTAGTTCTTTTTGGAAGAGACGATACTGCGTACGCACGAGCTCATTTACACCGTGAGGCATCGGAGCAGTTGCTCTTTCAATAAACGCATCTTCCATTTTCTCTGGTTGCTCACTTAATCTATGGTACATTCTACGATTTCGAACGTAACGATAAGCGAGGAAACAAATAAATAAGTATAAACTTAAAACGACGAAGTAAAATTTATTATTTTGAAATCCATCTACTGCATCATAAAGAACGAAGATGATACCGAAGTTTAATACGTATAGTAGAAAAAATGCAAAATGATCACGTAAAAATAGCTTCATGCTTATTCACTCCAAGTTGCGTTAAAACGATACCCAAGTCCACGTACTGTTTCAATAGCATTTTCAATACCAAGCTCATTGAACTTTTTACGAAGACGCGTAATGTTTACGTTTAATGTATTTTCTTCAACGAAGCTTTCGTCGTCCCATAGGGCAGCTAATAAATCTTCACGGCTCGCTGTACGAGGGAATTTAGATAATAACATTTCTGCTAAAATTGCCTCTTTCTTCGTTAAAAGAACTTGCTCAGCTCCGAAATGAATTTCTGGACGCTCTGGGAATAATTTTAGTCCTTCTACTTCAACGATACGTTCAGAAATATTTGGTGCATAATCACCGTAAATACGGCGTAATTGTCCTTTAATTTTCGCCATTACAACGTCGTAGTGGAACGGTTTTGTAATATAATCATCCGCACCGCTTTCAATCGCCATAATTTGTTCCATCTCACCAGCACGTGCTGAAATGAAAATAATTGGACAAGTAGATTCATGACGAATTTGACGGCACCAGTAGAATCCATCGAATTTTGGTAAGTTTACATCAAGTAAAACAAGATGTGGTTTCACTGCGTTAAACGATTCCATAATATCATCGAAGTTCTCTGCAACAACAGCTTCATAGCCGTATTTTTGAATGTGAGATTGTAGTAATGATGAAATATTTGGATCGTCTTCAACGATTAAAATTTTATACATATGTATATTCCTCCTAAAAAACAATTGTAGCTATAGTGTATCATGTGTTTCAAGTCTTTTCATTATGTTGAAAGATAAGCTAGTAAACAGTATAGGTCAAAAGTGAGAAAAGTAAAAAGTATTATATTTTTTTATGAAATTTGGAACTTTATTTTGCTTACTGTCCAATATATAGTGAGAACATCGTTAAGGAGGGGGCACTACTTGGTAAGTAATGAAGAGATACATATTTGGATAGAGCGTTTACTAAAAGGTGACGAGGAGGCTTTTGAATTTATATTTGACTTAACGAGTCAGAGAATCTATGAAACCGTCTTTGCTATAGTTAAAAATCGGCATGATACAAATGAAATCGTGAATGAAATCTACTTTCAACTTTGGAAATCTATTTCAACATATGATCAATCTAGACCGTTTTTATTTTGGTTGAATGGAATTGTTTATAAGCAGATTAGTCAGTGGAGAAAGCACATATGGAAGAGGATGCGCTTATTTGAAAAACAACAATTAAATGATGAGACAGTTGTAGAGGTTCCGGAAAAAATATTAGTAAGAAAAGAAACAGAAGAGCAGTTAGTAACGGTGATACAAGAACTACCATTTAAGTTTAGAGTAGTAATCGTTTATCGCTTTTATCATGATTACACGTATGAAGAAATTGCAGAACTATTACAAATTCCTATAGGCACAGTAAGATCTAGAATTCACAGAGCGTTAGAAAAAATTCGGAATCAATCTAGTATAGAAATAGATGAGGAGGAATCTAATTCAAATGTCGTTTTCAAATGAATGTAAAAAAGCAATGAAACAAGAGGTTCCAAAAGAGGTTAAAGAGCGTGCTTATCAATCCTTTAGTCAAATGTATAAAAAAGATAACAAAAAGAAAACGAAAAAGAAATTATTAATAGCAGGTTTAATAGCGGCTGTCATTATACCAACGAGTACAATGGCATTAAACAATTCCTATTTTGCAAAGCCAGAGGTAAAGTTAAATGAAATGATTGGTGAAGAAGTTAAAAAGGATGCTGCGAATGGGAAGTCCATACAGTTAAACGAAAAAGTAGTAGATAATGGTATTACGCTTCATGTAAAAGAAATGTTAATTCAAGACGCTAAAATACTTATTTACTATCGGCTTGAGCAGCAAGATGGATCGCTTGTTCCTTATAAATTTAATACAACTGGGCTTGAGATTACAAACGATGGTAAAGAAGATGGGGAACAAATAGAGAGCCCGCATTATAAAAATAAGAAATTTAATGCTGTCCAATATTTGCATTTTCTTAGTAACACTCATACGGATAATTATCAAAAAGATCGTATTGGTAATCCCGATGCATTTGAGACAAGTATATTTTATTTAACGAATCAAGCGGGAGAAGCTTTTGAAACGGTGTTCGCTGCTCACGATAAACCAGAGGGAGTAATGGTTTTTGAACCGTTAGAAGGTGAAAGATTTCCAGACTTCTTATCTGTAAATATTAATATTAACAGAGTTGGAGGAACGGAAGGAACTTGGACAGCGAAAATTCCTGTGGATATGGTGCATAAAACTATCCAAAAGGACTCTACAAAGAACGAATGATAATCCATACTAGGTGTGTGAAAGCATGATTAGTTATTGGTTAGATGAATTCGGAACGATAGTAGGTATGTCCTTTATTATAAGCTTGCTAATCTTTTCGATTTCTTCGTTTGTTAATAAAATAATAAAGTTTAAATAAAGCAGCTTTTCTTATTAGAAGAGCTGCTTTACTTTTTAACCTGCGTAATCTATAGATTTTATTCAATATAGAGTAATTGGCGTAGGATAAAAAAATAAAAAGGGCGTATAGATAATTGACAATTAACTAAAATCATTTTAACATTTAGATAAATATCTAAATGTCTAATTAGTGAAGGGAAGAAAGACATTGAATCAAGCATTTAAAGCATTAGCAGACCCAACAAGGCGAAAAATTTTAGATTTATTAAAAGAAGGCGATTTAACCGCTGGGGAAATTGCTGAACATTTCAATATGACAAAGCCAAGTATTTCACACCACTTAAACGCACTTAAAAATGCTGAACTTATCCAAGATGAAAAAAAGGGGCAATTTGTTATGTACTCTTTAAACACAACTGTATTTCAAGACTTGTTGACTTGGGTGTTTACGTTTACGAATAAGGGGGAAGAGGGGAAATGAGGAAGCATCTTTTTGCAATTTTATTAATTGTTATAACTTGTTTAGCTTGGGCGTTTGCTTGGCCACATTTACCAGATACAATTGCAACGCATTGGAGCGGTGGTAAGGTAGATGGCTATTCTTCTAAACTGTATGGAATGATCTCGATGGTTGGAATTATGATTGGGTTATATATATTTCTAAATGTATTACCAAAGATTGATCCAAAGAAAGCAAACTACGAGAAATTTTCTAAAGCTTTTATGATGATGAATAACGGGATACTGCTACTACTATTTGTAGGGAATATAGATATTATTACAAGTGGGCTTGGATATAACTTATTCATTAATCGCGTGCCTGAATTATTAGTTGGTATTTTATTTATAGTCATCGGAAACTATTTACCACAATGTAAACCAAATTACTTTGTAGGTATAAAGACGCCATGGACATTAAGTAACGAAGAGGTATGGAGAAAAACACACCGTTTTAGCGGAAAAGTTTTTGTTGCATTAGGAATTATTATGATTTTAAGTGTTTTTGCACCAGTAGCATGGAAATCTTTCGTAATGGTTGGCATTATTATCGGTGCAGTAGGACTAACGATGGGATATTCATATGTTGCTTATAAAAAAGAACTAAAAATGTAAATAAAAGCTGCTTTTCCATCTAAGGAAAAGCAGCTTTATTTTTTATTTCTTCAAAACCGGTATCCAAATTTCACTTTTATAGTTTGGAGAGGATATATCTTTCTGTTCATTCCACAATATTTCCGGTCCTTTTGCTAGTTCATAGTTTGAGGAAGGAAACCATTCGGAATAAATGCGTCCCCATACATTTTGTAATGTTTTAGGAAATGGACCGACAGCTTCAAATACGGCCCACGTTGAAGCTGCGACTTCAAGTTGAGCGAATTGCTCTGGACAATCTGTCGTTGTGGCTACTCCAATGTAGTGATCAAGTTCTCCTTTTTCCTCCATCCTTCCTTCAGAAAAGTTAGTAGAGGCACTAATGATTCCATTCGGTTCCATGTTTGCAAGCATCTTTAATGTTTGAATGGACTCTGGATTTAAACTTTTCCACATAGAAGCAATTTCTTCATTTACACCGTTAAATACAATTGGTACGCGTTTTGTAATACCAATAATACGAAATGCTTCTTTTTCTTCAATTCGATAGTTCATTTCATTTCCTCCTTGAATCGATAACTGGAAGATCATTGGTGAATAAGCTTTCAAAGAATGACTACTATTTCGGGCCTCTGAAGGTGTTATGCCGTGCAAGTTTTGAAAGGCACGTGCAAACGAATCTGGTGAGTTGTATCCATATTTTATAGCGACATCAATGACTTTTGCATCGCTAACTTTTAGTTCAAAAGCAGCAAGAGTAAGACGTCTACAGCGAATATATTCTGATAGTGATATGCCAGCCAGAAAAGAAAACATTCTTTTGAAATGATATTCAGAGCAGTACGCTATTTTTGCGACTTTTTTAAAATCAATTTCATCTGTTAGGTTGTTTTCAATATACTGCATTGCTGCATTCATATTTTTAAGTGAATCCATATGATGACCTCCTTGTTAAATAGAATAGCAGGAAAAAAATAAGTCCATCCGACATTTCGTGCACAACTTTGTAGGGGACATTTTTAACCTTACAAAATTGTAATGTTCCTGTAAGGAGAATGAATGGATGGCATGATATCCCAATGTTATAGTAACAAAGTACTTTCGTTCAGTAGGTTAAATTTTGATTTCTCTGCTTATCGGCCTTACATAACTGTCATGTTTGTGTAAGAAACATCGATAGTGGCAAGAGTAGAGAGTGTATATAGTTGAAAATAGAGAATAGAAGAAATGAGGGATGTCGAGATGAAAACAGTGTTAGAAGCAAAAAATATTGAAAAAGTGTATGACACGGGTGGTAATAAATTCGCAGCGTTAAAAGGTATTAACTTACAAGTAAAAGAAGGTGAGTTCGTTGGAATTATGGGACCTTCTGGTTCGGGGAAGACGACTTTACTAAACGTTCTTTCTACAATTGATAATGCGACGAACGGTGAAATTTTAATTGATGGAAAAGATATTGTGAAGATGAACGATGATAAGCTAGCGTTATTCCGCCGCGATCATTTAGGGTTCATTTTCCAAGATTATAATTTATTAGATACGTTAACAGTGAAAGAAAATATTGCTTTACCACTTGCATTATCAAAGGTGAAAGCAAGTGAGATTGATCGCCGAGTTCTTGAAATCTCAAAGAAATTCGGTATTGATCATATTTTAAGTCAGTTCCCATATCAAGTATCTGGTGGACAGAAGCAGCGCTGCGCAGCATCACGTGCGATCGTGACAAATCCTAGTATGATTTTTGGAGATGAGCCGACAGGAGCGCTTGATTCTAAATCAGCAACAGATTTATTAGAAAGTATGAAGTCGTTAAACGAATATGATAACTCTACAATTTTAATGGTAACGCACGATGCGTTTGCGGCGAGTTATTGTAAACGAGTTATTTTCATTAAAGATGGTGAGTTATATAAAGAGTTGCACCGTGGTGAATCAACGCGTAAGCAGTTCTTCCAAAAAGTTGTTGACGTAATGTCTTCTATTTCTGGAGGTATGGCTGATGACCTTATCTAGCATTGCCCTCCGCAATATACAGCGGAACTTTAAAGACTACTTTGTATATTTTGCATCTATGATCTTTAGTATCGTCATTTATTTTACATTTAAGGCGTTACAGTATAATTCACAAATGGAAAAAGCCGCGGAAGGTTCAAAAAAAATTAGCGGTGCGTTTCAAGTATCAAGTGTCATGCTAATTATTTTCGTAGCAGTGTTCATTATATATTCAAACGGTTTCTTTACAAGGAAGCGTAAAAAAGAAGTTGGACTCTATTCCTTATTAGGTATTCGTAAAAGACAGATTGGTAAAATGCTGTTTTATGAAAATATGTTAATGGGATTAATGTCTTTAATTATCGGTATTGCGATTGGTAGTGTCCTTTCGAAACTATTCCTTGAACTGCTAGTAAGCATGATGGGATTAAACTTAAATGTACATTTTGAAGTACCGATGGCTGCAATTGTTGATACAGCACTTATTTTCTTTGTGATTATCTTGTATACATCACTTCAAGGATATCGTTTAATTTATCGATTTAAGCTAATTGAACTTTTCCGAGCAGAACGCGAAGGAGAAGCAATGCCAAAAGGATCAGTTATTATGGCATTAATTTCAGTTTTCTTAATCGGTTCAGGTTATTTCTTAGCATTAATGTACGTGAAGGCACTTAAGTATGCAGACTTTATGGTAGTTGCACTTTACATTTTACTTGCGACAGTATTAGGTACGTACTTACTATTTATGTTCTTTACAGTATTCGTACTAAAGCGTGCAAGAAATAATAAATCATCGTTTTATAACGGTATGAACATGGTAACGACGTCACAGTTACTATACCGTATTAAAGGAAATGCAAAATCACTTGCGACAATTTCTATTTTAAGCGCGGTAACATTAACAGCTGTTGGTACGTCAGTTACGATGTATTACAACACATTTACACAATCAAAAGCAGTTGCACCATATAGCTATTCTTATGAGAAAAAAGATGCAGAGCTTGATAAGAAAGTGAATGCGATTTTTGCAGAAGAGAAGCAAAATCATCCAATCAAAGATCAATTTGAAATTGAGACAGTTCCTGTAAAAGGGAAGTTTGAAGGAAATAAAGTTGATTTCATTCTGAATATGAACTATACGATTTCAGAGAAGTATCAGTTTATGTCTCAGTCTGAATTTAATAAACTGGCGAAAAAATATGATGTAGAACCAGTGAATATAGCTACTGGCGAAGCATTTGTATATGATAGTTCATACATTGAGGGATATGAATTCAGTCCTCAATATAAAGGGAATAAAGCGGTATTCCAAATTGGAAATGAAACGAAGACTTTAAAGATTCAAGGTGCAAATAATACAGCAATTACGAATTTAGGTGAATTAGTTGTTGTCGTTTCAGACGAAATGTATGGGCAAGCGAAACAGACATTTGGAACACGCGTTGTAAAAAATATTGATGTAAAAGATGAAAGAAATAGTAAAGTACTAACAGAAAAATTAGCGAAAGTGATGCCAGCTGGTGAATCAGAAATGATACCACCATTTAGAGATTTCTATACTGGTTTCCAGATGGGGCTTGAAGGAACAGGGTTAATGATGTTCATCGGAATGTTCTTAGGACTTGTGTTCTTACTAGCAACAGGATCTATCATTTACTTCAAGCAATTAACAGAAGCAAATGCTGACCGTGAACGTTACATTGTACTTCGTAAAGTCGGTGTAACGAAACAAGAGATGAAAAAAGCTATCGCAAAACAAGTAAGCTTTATCTTTGCGATTCCGTTAGTCATTGGAATTCTGCACAGCCTATTTGCACTAAAAGGTTTAGCGAACTTACTACCATTCGAAATTATGATCCCACTCCTAATTAGTATTGGAGTATATGGCGTCATTTATATCGGATATTACTTCCTAACAGTTCGTTCTTATTATAAGATTGTGAGCGCGAAATAATAAGTGAAAATAAGAAAGCCATTTACCTAATTTTTTATGAGGTGAATGGCTTTTTTCGTTCTAAATACTACCGCGCATCGATTATGTCGATGAAACTAAAAGTATGTTTTCTGTCAAAGGCATCTATACATATTAAAGAACGTTTCAAAGGATTTAATTCAATTACAGTCATATAACTTGTAGGGAAATAAATATCTTTATAATAAGTGATCAATATTTCTTTTTCTGAAATGTAAGAGTGTAATAAAGTATCTTCAATTCTGTCTCTATCATCATATGGTGATACTTTTCGCGATTCTTTCATGTCAGTCGATTTTGATATTTTTGTACTACTCATGCTTTCTATTCTCCTAACAATATATTTTCTATATAGAAAGGTTCACCACTATGGAAGTAGGTACTACTGATCATTCAGAAGTACCGTATGTTCGTTTATTATGGATGATTGGAAGCCGAATTTGCTTAGTACTAAAAAATTATCAAATTCATTCACTTATTTATAGTAATTATTTGTCATTCTTGTACTTTTTTGAATGGGATTAAAACTTTATTAAGGTGAATCTGGATGAAGGTGGGCTAGTATGATAACTATCTCACCTCCTATTAAGAAAGCGTTGCTATATCACAGTATGACTTTCACGATATTGTCTAGGCGTCATACTAGTAATTTTTTTGAAGACTCGTGTGAAATAACTTTGATCATTAAAATTAAGCCAGGCACAAATATCTGATAATGGATAGGTCGTTAATGTTAATAATTTTTTTGCTTCTTCTACTCGTTCTCTCTGGATATATTCAATTAAAGAAATTCCCACTTCTTTTTTAAACAGTTTTGATAAATAAGTAGGAGAAATATGTAAAAGATTAGCAAGGTCATTCAGAGATATTTCATCGTAAATATGTTTGTGAATATGATTGAGGCACGTAGTAATGGAATTAGAATATGCTTGATTATTATATTCTTTCACACGTTCTGCAAAAGTGCATAATGCATCTTCAATTAACCTATTTACCGAATACATGTTATCTAGTTTTTCAATCGTTTGTATATATAAAGTACCGAGTGAAAAAGCAATATGTGATGGAAGGTTCCCTTCTATCGCATATCGAATAGCTAGCGTAATGGCGATAATGCCATTATTTTTTTGGTTTCTAAGTTGATCTCCTTTAGATGAAATTGCCGCATCTTCTTGTGGATATGAATACGCATATTGTATGACCTTTTCTTTATTGCCTTCTTTAATGGCTGAAAAAAATTTACGTTCCAATGATATGTCATAATTTTGCGGATCATGGCGGCGACGTTTTGAAATATATAAATCAGGATTTACAATTTTATAAGAAACATCTTCGAGTAATTTATTTTCTTTCCAGACAATATCTCTATCTAATTTTTCATTGGAAATTACGTAATGTAACCAAATACTTATATCAATTAGCGTACTTTTTTTTATCTCGGGTAGAGATTGGTAGTAGTCTACTCCTTGTTGCATTTTATTATTACAGTTGAAATATTTCATAAGTTTAATAGCCATTTCATCTGATACTTTTGGATAGGTAGTGGGGCCGATTATAAGTGTTCCTTTTATATGTTCATGATTTGTTATATGGATGCTAATGAAATTCTCAAGATACTTATTCCCTCTGAAAACTGGAAAATTACAAGGAGCGTTTTCTTGATAAATTTCATTAAGATGTTCTGCTTTAGAAGAATAAAACGGACTACCAATCGTATGAGAAGTAGATTCATATACAATTTTTTTATCCGTAGATAGAAATTGAACAGGAACATGAAACGTTCTATGTACAAGATCACATAAGTGCTGTAGGTCGATGGAATTATTCATTAGCTACTCCTTTTAAATAGTTTTGAAATATTACATATTAATTAGATCTACATTTGTTTCTATAAAATATAAATTTCTTATTCTTTTCATTTTTTTATTCACATGAAAAGAATTACATATATTGGATGGTAATGAAAGGTAATTTATTGATTAATTTCCGCAGATGTTGTATGAAAATAGACGTAGCGATAGCATCTTCCATAAAATTTCTTTTTATATCTATTATACCAAATTAATAAATATAAAAGAGGTATTTATATAGAGAATACGAAATGTTTCATTCTTCATAAAATCTTAAGAAATCTCCTCAATTTTTGTTAAGAAACGATAGTTATACTTAGAAACAAGTTAAAAACTATTGAACGAATGGGGAGAGGTTTACATGCAGCTCATAACATTCTTACATGAATTTATTAAACATCCGAAACATACTGGCGCTATTGCGCCAAGTTCAAAGATATTAGCAAAGAAAATGGTAGATGTAATTGATTTTAATAAGGCAAAGTGCATCGTAGAGTTAGGGCCTGGCACAGGGGTCTTTACGAAAGAGATTATGAAGAGAAAGAAAAAGGAGACAATATTTCTTCTTATTGAAATTAATGAAGTGTTTTGCAAAGAGTTAAAGAGAAAGTTTAAAGATGAACAGAACGTCATTGTCGTACACGGTTCAGCTGAAAATATAAAGAAATATATAGAAGAGTTCAATATAGAAAGCGTTGATTACGTTTTATCGGGATTGCCTTTTACTTCTTTACCAGAAGAAGTTTCAAAGCGAATTTTAAATAATGTAATGGAAGCGATACACGAGAAAGGTGAATTTATTACATTTCAATATTCACTTGTGAAAAAAGGATTTATCCAGCATTTCTTCCCTGAAATTACGCTAGAGAAAGTGTGGCTCAATTTCCCGCCAGCGTATGTCTTTAGCTGTAAAAAAGAGCTAAGGGGAGCATATGCATAATGGAATTACATGAATTATTATCTTATATTGAACAGTACGGTTATTGGGCATTATTTTTCTGTTTATGGTTGGGTATTATCGGTATGCCAATTCCAGACGAAATGATCGTAATGAGCGGTGGTTTTGTCTCTTCACTAGGGATATTAAGTGTCATTCCTGCATTTTTATTAACCTATTTCGGGGTTGTATCTGGGCTATCTTTAGGTTATATATTAGGAAAAATATTTGGTACGAAAGTACTGGATAAGCTAATGAAAAAGAAAAAAGCGAAATATCTTTTGAAATCTCAACAAATGGTAGAGAAGTATGGTCATTATGCGTTAGTCACAAGTTACTTTATACCAGTTATAAGACATATCGTACCGTATTTAGTGGGAATGAATAACATGTCATTTAAGATGTATGCTTTGTATTCTTATACGACAGGATTTGTTTGGACACTCGTTTACTTTGTGCTCGGTTCTTTATTTGGACAACATATTGAAAGTATTGTAGTAGTTGTGATAGAGTATGGCATGTATTTTGGCGGGATTGTTTTTGTTGTTGCGAGTGGTGCTTATTTGTATAAGCAAAGAAGAAGTACAGTGATGAGTAAATAGAATGAAGGTTTAAGCTTATTGAAAGTAGTATAAAAGGGAGAGTTATTTTGTAAAATAACTCTCCCTTTTAATGTAATAGTTCTTTATTACTTTCATTAGGTGTTGTCTGAAATACAGTTATATAAATTGTTAATATGGTTGTATTGATTAGATTAGCTAATACAGTCATAAAATCACTTGATGGAGTGATAAGAACGAAGATTGAAAGTATGGCAGAAGCAAGTGGAATAAACTTTTGTAGTGTAGTTAACTTTCCATTTTTATGAAGCTTCGAAGATTGAAAGAAGCAAAGTAAGAAAATAAAGGATGTAAATAATAATCCTAAATATCCCCATCCATCTTCAATATACCAAGGTAAAAAGCTCATTCTTGATGTGAAAATAAATAAATTGAATACTAATGTGCTAATGATTAGTGTATTTAAAATCGTGATATTTGTTTGTTTTTCCATTTGAATTACACTCCAGAATTTATTTTATCCCGTATTAAAGGGCAGTAAAACCCCTACTGATTAAAGTTTTACTTTATTGAGATGTTGTTACCATTTCCATAAATCTTTGTTCCATTTCATCCAAATCGAACGAGTGGCATATTCTGCGGTCTTCTTTATCTAAAATTCGATAATGTTGCGATAAAATATTTTGTTGTATTTGATAACCGTTCAATTCTTTTATTTGTCGCCACCATACTTTTCCTCCTAAAGTTTTCGGGAAGTTCGTATTGTAATGTGTAAAAGCGAGTGTTTTTATAATTTCATTCACATCATCCCCAAATGTCATTTGGACTGTATCACACTGCTCGAAGAGTGTTACGACACAAACGGCACCTGACCATGTTAGTGTGCGTCTTCCTTTTTCAATTTCCACTAATGTTTTCTTCGATAAACCAATAATTTCTGACATTTTATCTTGTGATAGATTATTTTCAACACGGATGAGTTTTAATTTTGAATTAACGAGTTTAATAAATTCTTGTTTATCCATTATGCATCTCCTTTTTCTTTATAGTGTAAAATTACACTAAAGGTGTAATTTTGTCAACTGTAACGTGAAGAGTTCTTTTTGTTTGTTTTTTGAGCTTACTAACTAATATTTCACTTTTAGTTTAAGAAAATGTTAAGAAACAGTACGAGTTTTTATTAAGAAATACGCCCTATACTTAGAAGCATCTTAAAGAAAACATAATGAAAGGCGGAATATAGATGAAAAGATTTATTTTTGGATCACTACTTGTTATCGTCGCAGGAGCGGCATATTTATTAAATGGGAGTACTGAGATTGATAGAATGAATCCATTTCTTGATATAGAATATCATTACGCAGTGATTAATAATGAGGGAAAAGAGATAGGCGACAGTAAAGGTCGTGAATATAAAGTGAAAGCTTATGATGAAAATGGTAATGAAAAAGAAGTTACAATTGACGGAGTAGATGAATTACCAAAAGGATCGTACTGGTATGTGCTTACAAGAGGGAAGCTTTTACATGACAAAGTACAAGTAACGCCAGATGAAATTCCTGATGGAGCAAAGGTGAAGTTAGGATTATAAGTATAAAACCGATTCTCAATGTGGGAATCGGCTTTGTTATTTTATGGTAAAGTTTAGTGGGGGAGGCGAGAGTGATGCTACTTATTGTTAGTCTTATTTTAATTGGATTTATGTGTAGTATGAGAATAGTATCTTTACATATGATAGAGCGAGAAAAGATAGAAGAGCGATATGTGTATTGTCCAAAATGTGATGGGAAAATTAGAAGAGGAAATTCTGCTCCTTTTTGTTCGAAATGTAATTTAATATTTTAACGAAAATTTATATTAAAAATTACAGAGTAAATCCAAATGCCGTGCTAATAAAAAGCCGAGCCAAAGTATTGAAACTTTAGCTTGGCTTTTTGCATTACACAATCGCAGGATTATAAATCATCGTAAAGTGTCCTTGTAATAGTTCAATATGACAAGGTGTATGAAGCGAGCTTTCCCCATCTGTATCTACTTCTTTTTCTTCTTTTGTTTCAATATGAATGGATTTCGCTTTTACATGGAAGATGTCATTTTCATTTGAGTCTTCAAATAGTTTCTTTCCGATATAATCTTTAAACGCTTGAATGCCCGTTGATTTTACGACGAAAATATCAAGTGTTCCGTCGTCGCACTTTACGTTTGGGATAAAGGACGGGATCCCGCCAAGATATTCACCGTTTCCAACCATAACAAGGACAGCTTCGTCTTCATATACTTGTCCATCGTACGTAATTTTTACGGGGAATGTTTCAGCATTTTTGACAGTTCGAATGGTGCTTAAATAGTAACCAATTTTCCCAAGCTTTGCTTTCTCTTCCGCATCAATATTGTTTGATACTTCAGAGACAAGTCCAATGCCCCAGAAGTTTAAGAAGTGTAGGTCATTTGCTTTTGCGACGTCAACTGGTTTTACATGTCCTTGTGTAATAAGTTTTGCAGCTTCTGCGATGTTTTGCGGAACGCCGAGTGTGCGAGAGAAGTCGTTGCAAGTTCCGCCTGGAATGATTGCAAGTGTAGGTCTAGTTTCAAGAGGTGCTAAGCCATTTGTGCATTCAAATACAGTGCCGTCACCACCAAAGACGATAATTAAATCTACTTTACTAGCAAACTCTTGGCAATATTTTGTTGCATCACCTTGCTTTTTCGTATGAAGGATATGTAAGTCAGGAAAGGCTGCCGCAAGAGGTGGTACGATTTTTGTTAAGTTTGCATGTAAATCGCCTTGTCCAGCTTTTGGGTTTACGATGAGAAGTACTTTTTCAAATTTTGTCTTTGTCATTATTTTCTCTCCCTTTGTCTTTTACGAATCGTGATAGAAAATAAACTTCCACCAGTAATTGATGGAAGTTTATTCTATTATATTATTTCGTTACAACTGAAGCGATAAATGGTAAGTTACGATATTTTTCTGCGCAGTCGATACCGTAACCAACGATAAATTCGTCTGGAATTTGGAAGCCAACATATTCAGCTTTTAAGTCCACCTTACGTCGCTCAGGTTTATCAAGTAACGTACAGAATTTCAATGCTTTCGGTTTATGCATAAAGAAGTGATCTTTTAAGAAGTGAAGTGTTAAACCAGAATCGATAATGTCTTCTACGACAATTACGTTTTTGCCAGTAATGTTTACATCGATATCTTTTAATAGTTTTACTTTTCCAGTTGTTTCTGTTTGATTTCCGTAGCTAGATGCAGAAATAAAGTCGATTGTTACATCGTTTTTAATGTGACGAATTAAATCAGCAGCGAATACGAAAGATCCTTTTAATACAGCGATTACTACGATTTCTTCTCCTTCAAAGTCACGTTCGATTTGAAGTGCTAGTTCTTTTACTTTTTCTTGTAATTGTTCTTCAGAAATTAAAGTGTCTTTTATTTCAATATTCATTGGGGTCCTCCTACAGTGTAAAACTTGTGAACATTTCGACTGTAAAGGATAGAAAGGAAAAAGTCAAAGAAGATATAAGTTTTTTTACAGAAATCCCCACAAAATAGTCAGATGATATGATATACTGACTATATTAAGAAAACGCTTCCATAAAGGGTGATTATGATGAGAAAGAAAGAGTATACAAGTGCAACATTTATAAAAGCATTACTTTTAACAATTGTTCTTGGTAGTTTGGCTTACATAATTGATGTACCAGCGATTCGGATTTCACTAATTGGAATGACTTTAGTATTAGGTGCAATTTCCCACGGTATGATGTCACAGTTGCAAGAAGCTGGAGTCGATCATATGAAAGATCATATAGATGAGAAATGAGAAACCTTCACGTATAGAGAGTGAAGGTTTTTTGTTTCTTACAAAAATGTAAGGTAGTTGTAAGGCAAATCGATAGTTGCCTAGTAGTGTTTTGGATAAACTATAAGTGTAAGGTAAAAGGCAAGCATATTTTAGGTAAATTAAGTTTTAGGCACTCTATATGTGAAAAAGGAGTAGGAGGGCATGGAGAAACGTTGGACGACCTTTTCTTTTTTAGCAACTAGCAACACCGTAATGCTAGCTGGCGAAATGGATTTTTTGCACTTGTTTGATCGAGAAGACGATCATTCTTCTTCTAAATTTACAATGAAATGGAGTAAGTGGAGCGATAGTTGTAGGTTTGAAGAAGAGACCCCTAACGAAGAGCAAAAGATTATTTTGACAAACCCTATTAAAGCATGGGTTGTTCAACGTCGTAAGTGTAACGTCAAAAATCACTTAAAGAAAACTGAGCCGAGACAATTAGTTATCGCTCCGGCCCGTTCTACTTCTAAATCACGCGAAAGTAACATGTAAATAATTGAGACACACACCCGAAAAAACATCGTATATATTGCGATGTTTTTTTATTTGTCTACAATGAAATCTTTAAATGAAATATATTTCATCTGCATCTTATATTTATATCTCTTGTTTATTCTATTGATACATCCGATGCGAAGTGATGTGAATAAAGTATAAGGGGAGAATTGAAGATGAAAAAGAAACTATTACCAATCTGTGCAATGGCACTGTTAACAGTAGGATATTCTTCAGTAGCAAGTGCCGATACTGGAACAGTAACAAAGGAAGATGCAGCGCAAGTACAACAAGATAAGGCTAAAAAAGAAGAAGCGATTAAGATACAGCAAAAGAGCGATGCAGAGAAAAAGCAAGCGGAGCAAGTACAAGAAAAAAGTGATATGGCTAAAAAAGAGGAAGCAATAAAAGCTGAGAAAAAAAGTGAAGAAGAGAAAAAGAGAATAGCACAAGAACAGTTAAAAAACGATATGGCCAAAAAAGAAGCAGCTAAAAAAGAAGTAGCAAAGCCAGCTGTACAAGGTAAAAAATTACCAAATACTGCATCAAATAATGTAGTGATGATGGGTCTAAGTGCATGTCTTGTAGCAATCGGTACATTATTTGGTTTGAATCGTCGCAATAAAGTTAAGGCGTAATTAAAATATTGTCCTATAAAGAATGGAATAATTTCATATATTAAAAATGGTAGGTTATTCCTACCATTTTTGGCATGGAGGGATGAAACATGAAGTTACTCAATTATATCGGTATCATATTGATGGCTATAGGACTATTTATGGGATCATATTACGCTATGGAATGGTATAAAGGAAAAAGCTCTGCTCAACAATTAACGAAAGAAGAACTAAAGAGCCTTGAAAATATACAACATAATCAACTTTCTTACGAAACACCTGTAAATTCCCAAGTGCCTTCTTCTCAAACAGAGCATAAAGAAGGAGAAAAGGTTGCACTGTTAAATATACCGAAAATAAAGAAGAAGTTTTCTATATACTGGGGAGCGGATGAGACAACGCTGAAAAAAGGAGTTGGAATGTTCGTTAGTGATTTAACGACAACGCCATCTGGAGGGGGACATACTGTACTGAGTGGGCACCGGGACACTGTATTTACTGATTTAGGAGAGTTAAAAGAAAAAGACACTCTTGTTTTAGAGTATGATAATAAAATGTACACATACGAAATTCAAAAGATATGGATTACCCATGCGGATGATCGTACTGTTATTATAAAAAAAGAAGAACCGATATTAACACTGACAACGTGCTATCCGTTTGATTATATAGGGGATGCACCAGATAGATATATTATCGAGGCGAAGTTAAAGACTAGTTATTCAAAATGAAGTTGTAGTTTTGAAAGCGAGAGGGGGATATATGAGTTATGTCAAAAAACATTTTAATTGTGGAAGATGAAGATATTTTACGTGAAATATTAAAAGATTATTTTTTGAGTGAGCAATATGTAGTGTTTGAAGCAAGAGATGGGAAAGAAGCTTTAGTTGTATTTGAGGAAGAAGAGGTTGATTTAGTTATTTTAGATATTATGTTGCCGGAACTTGATGGGTGGTCCGTTTGCCGCAGAATCCGTAAAACATCCGAGGTTCCTATTATTATGCTGACAGCTCGTGTTGATGAAGATGATACGTTACTTGGATTTGAACTTGGAGCAGATGACTATGTGACGAAGCCGTATAGCCCACCCATTTTATTAGCTAGAGCGAAAAGATTGTTAGAAAGTAGAAAAGTAACAAAGCAACTGTTAGAGAATGAAGATGATACATTATCAATTCATGGTATTCACGTCCATTTCCCGTCGCGTACTGTTACGATAGAAAGAACAGACATTAATTTAACACATACAGAATTTGAAATATTAGCGTATTTTATGAAAAATCAAGGGATTGTTTTAACACGAGAGCAATTAATTTCAAGAATTTGGGGATACGAATTTGCCGGTGATGACCGAACGGTTAATAGTCATATTCGTAATTTGCGAAATAAATTAGGAGAGAAAGCGAAGTACATTACCACTGTAGTACGAACGGGATATAAATTTGAGGGGAATGTATGAGAAAAGGGATTGTTCTCAAATTATTTACTCTCACAACAGCATTATGTATGTTAATTTTAGCGACGATATTTATTGGACAAACGATATTTTTTAAACAATATTACGCGAATCGAAAAGTGGAAGATATTAAAGTTAACTTAAATTCCTTTGAGAAGAGTTATTTGAATTATGTAGGAAATACAGAAGAAATTAAGCGACTGGAGCAAGATTTTTTAAGAGAAAATAATACGTGGATTACGACATTAGACCAGAATGGGAATTTAAAACATGCGGATGATTTCTATTTTGAGGTAGCGATAGATCGTAGGCAACAAAAGAGTTTTGGACAACAAATATTCAAAATTCCTTTATACAATCTCATCAATATAGAGGAGATTGATAATAAATCATCAAATGCATTTTTAGGACAAGAAATTTATTTTTCTGGCGTGAAAAAAGATGATAGTTATATTCCATTCTCTTTCGCGTTAGGCAAGCAAAATTTAAGCGGATCTAATAAACCGTTAGAAAAAGCGTTTCAGGAGAAAATGAAATTAAATGAGGAGGAAAAGAGAGCAGCCGGGGAACAACTTGCTAAGGAAAAGAAACCGGCTGTCCAGGAAGAATCTGCTCAAGAATTAGATGCTTACATAAGTGGGCGTGTTACGAAAGTTCAGCTTCCTGATGTAACAGGTCCTATAAATCCAATTTATAAAAATAGCATCTTCTTAGATAACATAAAAGAATTTCAAACTAATTTATTATTAAAAGAGAGCAAGCAAATCCAATATGCAATACAAACAATGGACTATGAAAAAAATGATATTAAATATAAATTATTAATCAAGCCAACAAAAGAAAAAGATGGATCAGTAACTTATATATATGCGATGGCTTCTTTACAGCCTGTAGATGAAGCTGTACAAATGGTGCAAGATTACTATATTTACATCATTGCATTTGTAGTTGTTCTTATTTTTCTAGCGTCATTCTATTATTCAAAACAAATTGCAAAGCCGTTATTAAAAATAAATGATACAACGAAGAAAATAGCGCATTTAGATTTTACAGAACAAATACCGATTACTTCAAAAGATGAAATTGGTGATTTATCGAAAAATATTAATGTATTGTCCAATAAACTCCATTCCCATATTGGACAGCTAGAACAAGATATTGAAAAGGAAAGAAAATTAGAAAAGACGCGGAAAGAATTTATTTCTGGTGTTTCGCATGAACTAAAAACACCGCTGAGTATTATGAAAAGCTGTATTTCTATTTTAAAAGATGGAGTAGCTGAGCATAAAAAGGAGTATTATTTTCAAGCGATGGAACGAGAAGTAGATAAAATGGATACGTTAATTTTGGAGATGCTGGAGTTAGCTAAATTTGAGTCAGGTACATATAAAATGAAAAAGGATGCATTTTATATTGATGCAGTAATTGAAGATATATGTGAACATCTTTCTGTAGAAATAGAGAAAAAAGAACTTCGTGTTCATAAAAATATAGGTCCATTTGAAGTAGTCGCAAATCAAGGCCGGATTGAACAAGTCATCGTGAACTTCATTACGAATGCCATACGTTATACACCAAATAAAGAAGATATTATTATTTCTACAATAGATGAGAAGGATCGTATCAAAGTGTGTATTGAAAATAAAGGCACTCACATTGAAGAAGAGCAATTAGATAAAATTTGGGATCGTTTTTATCGCGTGGATGCAGCTCGCAAGCGTTCACAAGGTGGAACGGGGCTTGGGCTAGCTATTTCTAAAAATATTTTAGAGCTACACGAAGCTGAATATGGAGTAAAGAATACAGAAGACGGTGTATTATTTTACTTCTATTTACCGAAAAAAGCGTAGACAATGTAATCTACGCTTTTTTAATTTATTTTCATATTATCTTTACCTAATCTTTATTTTTAAGCGATATAATCGGGTTAGAAAATGAGGTTATGTAAGGAGTCGATGAACCGTGCATAGCAATTGGCTAAGTATAATGGTATTTATTTTCTTTTGTGCATTTATTGTATTTCTAATTGATATTACGATATGAAAAAAGAGCGCTTATTAAGCGCTCTTTTTCTTCGAGTTCAGTTGATAAGCATTGATGCTTTTGAATAAACGTGGTGAAGTAAGAAATAAAAATATAAGTAGAACGGTACATAGAATATAGGAACCAATCATTACACTACCGTTTACAATTAATGAATATAGGACAGCTGATTGACCTTTCGGTGCATATTGTCCCCAGAAAATAATACCGGCAATAAAGTGACAGAAATAGCGAGCAAAGCTACCAACAAATGTAGCAAGAATAATGTAACCAATAACTTTTTTTCCTTCGTTTTTCTTTTGTGAAGGTTTGTCTTTACGGCTACTTAAACTGGATTGTTCTAAGCTATTTTCATTGGATGTTAAAATGGCTTTTTGAATTGGACGATAGAATAAACCAGCAAATCCAATGAATGCAAAAGCAACGAAGTATTCAATTAGTACTTGAATTGGTGTGACGATAATGGCATCGCCTACGACAATTTGTAATAATCCCCAAATTAAGCCTCCTAAGAAAGCCATTTTGAAGCCCCAGCGGTATGCGATAATAAAAATAGGAATCATAGCGAATGAGATGGAACCACCTGTTGGAATTTTGATTGATATTGGTAAAATGTCGATGACCAAGGCGAAGGCTGCAAGAATTGCAGATTCGATCATCGCTTGTAAATTGGTGTTACGCATGTTGTCTCCCCCTAAATCCAAGTTGTACAAAAAAGAATAGATATCATAGGAGGATACGAAATACGTAAATAAAAAAGAGGTATGTATTTCGGACGTTTGCACAATCCCTGCGTTAGCATTAACTAACAGGTTCGAAGGGTCGGAACGAAGTGTTCCCTCTCAGCGACATGGCTCCCCCTGTGATAACGAGATTCTTTATTTGCTATTGTTTATTGTAAGCGAAATGGATGAGAATGGCAAATGAATACAGTATGACAATAATTGAAATAGAATTGTAGCGAAATGTTAATAAATATGAAGCAAAAGGGTATAGTACAAGAGAAATTGGGTGTGGTATAATTTTTTTGAAAATAATTATCATTCTCTTCTGAGGGGGAAGGTTATGAGCTTAGTAGATATTAAAATTGGAGAGAAAGTATTAGTAAAAAGTATTCAGTCTGTAGATCAGCTATTAAAGCGTAGACTAGCTGCTTTCGGTCTTGCTGAAGGAAGCGAACTTCGCCTGAAACAGAAAGCGATGTTTAAAGGTCCTTGTACATTGGAGTGTCGTGGACAGTTAATTAGTATTCGTCATTGTGACGCGAAAATGATAAAGGTGGAATTAGCGTGAATAAGGTAGCTTTGCTAGGGAATCCGAATACAGGGAAGACATCATTATTTAATGCACTTACTGGTTCTTATGAGTATGTAGGAAACTGGAGCGGTGTAACAGTAGAAAAGAAGGTTGGTAAATTAAAAGATAAGCAAGGAACATTAATTGATTTACCAGGCGTTTATGATTTAAATCCAGTTTCGCGTGATGAAGGTGTCGTTACGAATTTTCTACTAACAGACGAATTTCATCATATGTTAAATATAGTGGATTCTTCGCAATTCGAGAGAAATATGCACTTAACATTGCAATTGCTTGAATTTGGTAAACCGGTTTCGATTGGTTTAAACATGGTTGATGTGGCGAAGCAAAGAGGAATTGTAATTGATGTAAAACGGTTATCAGAACTATTAGGTGTAACAGTCGTTCCTGTCGTTGCAAGAAGCGGAAAAGGCTGTGAAGAACTACTTGCTACTCTTAAAGAAAATGACAAAAAAGAGAAAAAGCCATTCATTATTTCATATGGTGTACAAATGGATGAAGGAATTGGAGAGGTAATAACTCTTTTAGAAACAGCGAATTATAAGCATCCAAGATGGTTAGCCCTTCAATTTTTAAGCAATAACGAAGTAGTAGAAAAAGAAATGAAAGCATTACCAATTTATAAGGAACTTGTAGCCATTCGATCTCGCTTAGAAGGAAAACTTGATTGTACGTTGGAAGAGCACATTTACAAAACTCGTGAAGCGTATATTGAAAAGTTAAAAACAAATGTTATGCAGCAAGAGAAAGAAGGAAAAATTCCTTTTTCGGAAAAAATGGATAGATTAATTACACATAAAATTTTAGGACTTCCAATCTTTTTAGCAGTTATGTTTTTTATTTTTCAGGTTACGTTTACGTGGATTGGTACACCTTTATCGGATATGTTAGATGGCTTTTTTGGTGGACAGCTTACGGATTGGGTGACAGCTGGGCTCACAAGTGTTGGAGCTTCTGAATTTATTCAAGCGCTCGTTACAGAAGGTATTATTGCCGGCGTTGGTGCGGTATTAGTATTCGTTCCACAAATCTTTGCACTATTCTTTTTCATTTCATTATTAGAAGACTCCGGATATATGGCGCGAATTGCAGTTGTTATGGATAGAATTATGGAGTTCTTCGGTTTAAACGGAAAAGCATTCATTCCGATGATTATCGGTTTTGGATGTAATGTTCCAGGTATTATGGCAGCGAGAACGATTGAACAAGAAAAAGAACGTTTACTTACAGTGCTTGTAACACCGTTTATGTCTTGTTCAGCACGTTTACCTGTATATGCATTATTTGCGGGAGTGTTCTTCCCTAATAGTCAGGCAACTGTTGTATTTTCTTTATATGTTGCAGGTATTGTGCTTGCGTTATTAGTTACAAAAATTATGTCTCTGACAATTTTAAAGGCGGAAAAGTCTATTTTCGTCATTGAATTACCTCCTTACCGCGTGCCACAAGCGAAAACGTTATGGTTAAGTACGTGGGAGAAAGGAAAAGGATTTGTTCGTAAAGCAGGTACATTCATCTTCGGTGGTTCTGTTGTCATTTGGCTATTAAATTATGCAGGTCCATCAGGATTTGGTGTGGATATGGGAGACAGTTACTTAGCGATGATTGGTGGATTTATCGCACCACTATTTGCACCGCTTGGATTTGGAACGTGGCAAGCTGCGGCATCCCTTTTAACAGGATTTTTAGCGAAAGAAGTTGTCGTTTCTACAATGGCAATTATTTATGCGGTGAAAGAAGATGTGTTAGGAAATGTTATGGGAGCACATTATACTGCGTTATCAGCATATGCATTTATGTTCTTTATTTTATTATATGTTCCGTGTTTAGCGACAGTAGCTGTTATTAAACGTGAAACAGGATCAGCGAAGTGGACGATTTTCTCTGTCGTTTATCCACTCGTTGTTGCTTATGTATTAACGTTCATTATATACCAAGTTGGATCCTTACTCGGATTCTAGAAGGAGATGTATTAGAGTGATGGTCAATATTATAATTGGAGCTATCATTTTTGGTTATGCAGCATACACGTTAGTTAATTTTGTAAAGAGAAGTAAAAAGGGAAAATGCGCAGCATGTTCTTTAAATAAGTCATGTCAGTCTCAAACTTGTAGTCCGGATATGGAGCACATTGCTCATAAATAGAAAAAAGCTTTGCGAATTTCGCAAAGCTTTTTTTGTTTTACTTTTTAATTTTTACAAGTTGAGAAGCTTCTACTCCATTTGCTCCAGGTAGCTCTTTGCTTGGGTCTTTATCAAATTTCAAAATACCTACAGATTTTTCTTCACCTTTTACATTTACATATGTTGCATCATCAACGATAGCAAACATATCTGCATAAGAACGGCCATCACCGATAATTGTGTTGCCTTCATATTTTAATTTTGCTCCGTCAAGCGTAGCATTTTCTACTTTCTCTTTTGCAAACAGCACGCCTTCTTCTGCTGTTACAGTTGGTAATTTATCGATCGCCTTTGTATCATCATTTTTACCGACTTTTTTAAGTAGTTCTTTCTTAACAAGTTCATCACCAGTTTTCTTATCCATTACAAGTACTTTTTTACCCTCTAATGTTGCCATTTTCATTTTATAGAAGTCTTTTTCTTTTACTTCTTTCTTATTTTGATCTGTAATTTTTTGAACTTGCTCTTCTGATCCGTATAATACTAAGCCGTTCGCTTTCTCTCCTAATAAAGAACAACCTGATAATGCTCCAAGTGAAATTGCTGCTGCTAATCCGATTCCTACTAATTTTTTCATGATGATTTCTCCTTTTATATGTTTTATAGTAATACATTTTTTGTATTAGTTTTGAAATGATGAGAAGCTTGTTTGTTGCTTCTGGTATTAGTGTATAAGAAATATTGAAACGTAACTATCGAGTTAGCTTACAGTAACATTACAATAATGTAATTTAGTGAAAGTGCATAAAAATAAGTCAATTCTAAAGAGAATGAATGAGAATATATTAGAAATACAATGTTATATATGGAATGTCATATTATATTGGCTGTATTTTGGAAATAACATGTAAGGACATATTAGTTTTGTTATAATAAACACATAGGTTGTAAAAATGAATATTCTTTACTGTTAAGGGAGATTTTTCAGTTTTCCAAGTAGTGAATTTGAAATATGAGGTAAGTCATAGGAGGAATTAGAATGTCTGTATTTAAACGATTAAGAGATTTAACAATGTCGAATGTATATTCATTAATTGAGAAAGCAGAAGATCCAGTTAAGATGACGGATCAATATTTACGCGATATGCAAGCTGATGTACAAGAAGCTGAGAAAAGTGTAGCAGCTCAAATCGCACTTGAGAAGAAATTCAAAATATTATTTGAAGAGCAAGAAGCACTTGTGAAAAAACGTGAAGAGCAAGCTCATATGGCTGTTCAAGCAAGCAATCTTGATCTTGCGCGTCGTGCTCTTGAAGAAAAACAAAACGCAGAGCAAAAGATGAATGAGTATAAAGCAAGCTATGAGCAAAACAAAGCTGCTGCTGATAATCTTCGCCTGAAGCTAGAAGAAATGCGTAAGCAATTAACAGAGCTGAAAAATAAACGTGAAACACTTGTAGCACGTGTAAATGCAGCGAAAGCACAAAAAAATATTAATCAGGCGATGTCTGGATTTGATTCAAATTCAGCAAAAGCTGGTTTAAGCCGTATGGAAGAGAAAGCTCTTCAATTAGAAGCTGAAGCAGAAGCAAGTGGCGAAGTGTATAAGAAGGAAAAATCATTAGATGATGAATTCGCAAGCTTAAACAAAAATTCTGCTGTTGACGATGAATTAGCTCGTATTATGAAGCAGTATGAGAAATAATATAGAATAGACAAAGAAACCGACATGTCTGAAGAGAATTCATGTCGGTTTTCTATTATTTTTTTAGAGGAGGTTTTGCAATGACATGGACAAATGTGTTAGCCATGCTTGTATGGACTGGAGCAAGTGCAGTACTTTTATTTGCAATTATGTGGGTTGATTCAATTTTTACGAAATACAATGATTTAAAAGAAATAAAGAGTGGGAACACAGCTGTAACAACGCGTTTCGTTATGAAATTATTCGCACAAGGGTACATTTTATCTCAATCCATAACGAAAGCAAACGACTTATGGCAAGCACTACTTGCATCAGCAGTTTCTTTCGTTATTTTATTAGTGGTAGAAATGTTTATCGAATTTGTGTTAAAGAAAATGGCTGGTTTAGATTTAGAAGAAGGTACGAAAGAAGGCAGTGTTGCACATGCGATGTTGGCCGGATCATTACATATCGTTGGTGCACTTATTTTAGGTGCTTGTTTATAAAGAGAGAAGGAGGGATAAATCATGAGTTTATTTAAACGAATTAAAAATATAATGAAGAGCCCAGAGCCGCCGAAACCAGAGAAAAGTTTGTTAACGTTAGCTCCTGGCGATATGATTGAAGTTTCATTAGTTATGTACGAATTAATTGGGAAAACGAGTATGCATTCTCGTAAAGAAATTGTTTTAACGCTGCAAGACGGGAAAGATATTCGTTATTTAAAAATTGAAGACCGTGAAAATATGTATTACAAATTATATACACCCATTGATGGTCGCTTAGATTCGATTGATGAAATTCCGACGACAATTGAAATGGATGATACAGAGTACCATATGGAAGAGCAATATAACGGACGTGTTGTTGTGATGGGGAAAACACCATTTTCTGCTTCAGAGGAACAGCATGTATGGGAATTCCAATCCGATAACCGAAAATTATTGCGTATTGAATGGCAAAATGGTCGCACAATGATGTATGAGGGAGAAGCAATTATTCCTGCTGATGTACAAATTATAAGAGCAACGTAAGGGGGCGTAATCATGTCAAACCGATTGTTTACCATGATTAAATCGTTCGTGATCCCTATACTTGCTATCGTTACATTACTTGTTGTTGCTGGATATGCCTTATCGGGTTGTCAAGGCGGGCAGACAAAGTCGATTCAAGATCGTTATCCACTTGAGTCTGTTGCAAAAGAAGGTAAACAAGAATCTTACGTGTATAGGGCCGCCAATCGGTCAGTTCCTGAAGTCGCGAAGGAACTTATAGCCGAAAGGAAACCGAAGCAAGCATCTAAAGAAGACGAAAATCAAATGTTCCTCGTTTATTCTGATAAAATGTATAATTTGCAAAAGGATAAAGAGAAACCATCTGATACGTTAATTGAAGTAAGCAATGAAGAATTTGTCCGTCAAAATTACCAACCATCCTTCCTGCAAGGATATATTATGGGAAGCATATTAAACGATATATTCGGTTCAAAAAAATCATCATCCGGTGATTACCGAGGATATAATGACAGACAAAATCATCAACCAGTTATTCCAGAAAGACCACCTACGAAAGAAGAAAAGAAAACCCCACCTCCAATTACGAAGGAAGGGAAAGGATCTATCATTAAGCGAGGCGATAATGTAGATTCGAAATCTTCTGTAGGAGATACAGGAAGTATTACGAAAAAAGGAAGTAGTACCCCTCCGCCGTCTACTGGAAGCAAAGGGAAAATCACAAAAACACCAGGTGGCTCGAGCGGATCAGATGTGAAGCCGAAATCATCTATTAAAACGCCGCCAAAGAATACATCTCCTCCAAAAACGAGGGTTGGTGGTTCAGGAAAGATTACGAAGAGAAGATAGTTATAGAGACCGAAAAGTGGAATTTGCTTTTCGGTCTTTTTATTCTGGGAATTAATTCCTTGTAGCTGGTACAATTAAGTTATAAGGAGGAGGTTATTATGACTCTATATAAAAGGTTTAGTTTAATTATGTTCCTCGTCTTATTTCTCAGTTTGTTTATTAGCACAACGATGAAATTTCATTTTGTAGTAGGTATTCTATGGATACTATGTACATGTACTCTCTTTCTATATGTTCCGCTTCGTTTTCAACAAGAAGTACCCGCCTTCCAAAAATACGTAGCATGGATTAAGAGAGGAGGAAGATGGGGAGAGTAAAAATATATGAGCGATTATTAGAATATATCGACCGCAACTTAATAATAAGAAGAGGGTGTACCAAATTGTTGGCACACCCTCTTTATTCATAATGATTAATGAATATCACGTTTCTTAAAGTTACCGCCTTTTACTTCTGCTACGTCATAAACTGTAATAAAGGCATTTGGATCGATTTCATTAATTAGATCCTTCATTTTACTTTCTTCTAAACGGTTAATTACACAAGAAATTTCTTTGAATTTCTCTCTTGAATAACCACCATATACTTCGTTATACGTTGCGCTTCGGCCTAAACGATCACGAATTGTTTCTACCATTAATTCAGGCTCTTTTGTAATGATTTTAAATGCTTTTGAACCACTTAAACCAACTTCAACGATATGAATCACTTTCGAAGCGATAAAGTAAGCAATTGCCGAAAGGATAGCTCCTTGAAGGCCGAATACTGTTGATACGAAAATAAATACGAACATGTTTAAGAATAAAATAAGGTCACTCGTTCCAAATGGTAACTTACGAGAAAGTAATACAGCTAGCATATCGATTCCATCTAACGCGCCGCCGTTACGTAATGCTAGTCCCATACCGAAACCGATAATAATACCACCAACAACTGTAACAAGTAATGTATCACCTTCAATAATAGCTGGTATTCCGTGCATGACAACGGTACCGATTGCTAATGAAGCGATCCCGATAATAGAATAAATTGCAAAGCTTTTACCTATTTGTTTATATCCTAACCAAACGAACGGAATGTTAATAACTGCGATTAGAGCTCCTAATGGCAATCCAAATAATCTTGAACTAACGATACTTAAACCAGTTACACCACCGTCGGATACGTTATTTGGAATTAATACCGCTTCTAATCCGTATGCTGTGATAAATGCCCCAATAATAATCATCAAAGCTTTTGAAGCGATTTTTAGCTTATTGGGCTTGTTTTTGATAATTTTCTCCATGTAATTTCCTCGTTTCAAACTAGTTTCTTATTTGTTACGTCATTCACACCTACATTCCATTTTAACATTTAATTTGAAAAAATTCTCCTTTAATGGATGTATGCAGGGAATATTATCATTAAAATGTTATGGAAATAAGTATAAGAAATCCCATCCGTTCAAAGGATGGGAGATTATTAAGAAATGATAAAACTAAGCACGGATAGGAATAAAGAGAATCCTAAAATAGCTCCGCAAACTTTCATATGACGTTTACGTCCCATCACAACAATTGCGACATATTCACGAATCATTGCATTAGGCCAGTAATAAAATGCAGTTTTTGATCCGATTCCTTGGCTATTAAGCCCTGCTAGTCTTGCATATATACCAGCGCGGAAAAGGTGGAAATTATTCGTTGTAAAAATACTTCTATATTTACCTTCAGGCTTTAAAGAATCCATAATTTCTTTAGAGAACGACATATTTTGATATGTGTTTACAGAGCGATTTTCTTGCACTGTATGTTCAAGCGGAATTCCTTTTTCAATCGCGTACTTTTGCATCGCTTCTGCTTCTGGAAGGCCTTCATCTGGACCTTGTCCGCCAGAGAAAATGATTGTTGGCGCTGTATTCACAGCGGCTTGTTTCCAGTAAAAGTCGATTGCTTTATGAATACGACTTGCAAGTAAAGGCGGTACTTTATCATTAATTAAGCCGCTACCAAGAACGATGATGAAATCTTGATTACGCCTTGGTCTGTTGAATTGATATAAAAAATAAGCGGTTAAGAAATTAGATAAGTGTATAAAGAAATATAAGGTTATAAGAGAAATCCCACCAAAAATAGGTTGGAAATGCAGTGAGAACAAACTTGCTGGACTTATAAAAGGGAGTAACATAAATAATAGAATACCTAAAGCAGCAAGGAGTGTTAAACAGTTAGTGAAACGTCTACCTTCTCGCTTCATTAAAATTCTAGCATTCAGAAATAGCCCAAACATTAAAGCAACAACACCGAAAGGAATCATAATGATAAGTGCTAAAATAGGTAAGACTATACTATAGCGCAGGATATCATTACTTGAATTAACAGATATAATCACACAAAAAAGAAGGAAAAAACAGAAAAAGACATTAAATAAAAAGCCGTTTATTATTTTTCGTGGATCTTTTAAATAGGAGATAAGAAAAATAATAAACAATATAAGAGGAATAATTCCAAAATACATAAATATAGTACACCTCAATTTGTATAATAATTTGACATACCCTTTATATTACATGATTTTATAATTGAAAATGAAAGGAAAGATGATTTTGAATTTTCTCAATAACATATAAAGATACGTATGTTAAAATGTATGTAAGGCGATATATTAAAAGTAAAATGGTTGAAGAGGCACTCTATGGAGTGTCTTTTCTTTTTGGTATGTAATTGTGCATATTGTATTTATTTTCAGAGGAAGAGGATTAAAATATGAAATGTGGATACAGGCTATAAAACAGAATTTTAGACAAACATTTCCCTCTACTTTTTGTATCTAACAATCGTATAACAATAAAAAGTTCTGTTTTATAGTGTTTGTTTATGAAAGGTGTCTTCTTTGAAGGCACCTTTATGTTGTTTAACGTAGATACTTTTCACTGTTGATATAGTGGAAAGTATCTATACTAAACATTAGCAATCTTCCGTATAAATATTATCAATTTACTATATATTCCAGTGGTGTTAACCTACATATGAAAGGCTTTCTTTTTCAAAATATTACCCCTAATAAATTTTTGAAGAAGTCAACTGTCTCCAAAATTGCCATTCATGCTTAGCAAAAAAGAATCCTGCCGGATTCTTTTTTGTGTTCGACATAATGTGATAAATTATATTTAAATAATTTTTTATATTGTTAAATGGTTATTACCGGAAAGAGAAGGAGACTCAAATATGGGATTTTAAAAAATAATTTTAACAGGTGCAATTGTTGCAACTACAGCATTTACTTCAATTGGAACAGCGCAGGCAAGTGCAAATTTTAAAGATGTTCCAAACAATCATTGGTCTTATAAAGCGATTATGGATTTAGCAAATAAAAATGTTGTTGCTGGATACGGAAATGGGATTTTGGGATTTGGTGATGATGTAACACGTGAGCAAGTTGCAGCTCTTATGTTCCATCATTTAAAACCGACAGTAAAAGAACAGTATAACAATCCGTATAAAGATGTTACGGATCGTTCAACTATGTTTAAAAAAGAGATTCTTGCTTTAACAGAGATGGGTGTATTCGTTGGAGATAACACAGGGAAATTTAGACCGAAAGATGCGTTAACTCGTGAAGAAATGGCACAAATTTTGACAAGGGGATTCCAATTGCAAATAAGAGGGGATCATAATTTCCCAGATGTAGATAGAAATGGATGGGCGAATCCTGCGATTACTGCAATTAAATCAAATTATATTACGGCTGGAACTGGTGATGGTACATTCGCACCTAAAATGCGTGTAAGTCGTGAGCAATACGTTCAGTTCTTATATAATGCAACGCTACCATTTGAAGAAAGACCAGGAGCAAAACAACCACAACCAGAAGTGAAGCCAGAAGTAAAACCTGATCCGAAACGTTTTGCTAACTGTAAAGAAGCAAACGATGCTGGATATTATGATATTACAAGAGACAGCCCGTATTATGGTAAGCATTTAGATCGTGATGGCGATGGAATTGCTTGTGAAAAAAAGAAAAAAGGTAAATAAGAAAAAGCACTCAGCCTGAGTGCTTTTTCTTATGGAAGCAAGATATTTTTGTAGGCGGTTCTCATAAACTAAAAGTAACGAAATGAAAGTAGGTGACAAAATGCCGTCAATTGTGGAAGGTGTTATTATTGAAAATTGTAACGGAACAATTAACTTAGGTGATAAATATAACGTGCAGCCAATTGAAAAAACGAAAGCTTATAATGGATCGGGTTCATCGAATACTGGAAAAAAAGTACAAACATTTAGTGGTATTAGTACAGCAGATGTAAAGGATAGCGATGTGTATGATCAAGTCATTCAATCCACGTTATAATTTTTATATGCAAAATTGCATAAAGTAACATGTTTGTGGTGTGTTACACTTTAGCTGTGAGCTGTTAATGATTCTTCAGTATTATAGTTGTTAGATTAGAAATATAACATCTTATCGAAAATCATACGTACAAAAAAGACACTTCAAACGAAGTGTCTTTTTTATTTTAGTGATACCCTTTAGCAGAGTCTTTATGAATTTTATTTTTAAAGATACTGTAGCTCCAAAGTTGATATCCAATAACAATTGGTACCATAACCATTGCAACGAAGAACATAATTTTTAAGTTTAATTGACTACCAGCTGCGTTATATAGCGTTGTACTATAAGCATCGTTAATACGAGATGGTAACATTCTTGGGAACATACCTGCAAATCCAGTTGTCATAAACATTGCGATTGTTAAGCAAACGAATGTGAATGCGAGACCTATTTTATGTTTGTACACCATAATAAGTGCGAGTACACTCATTAACATGGCAAGTACCGGAAGAATGAATAGTACCGGATACTCTGTGAAGTTTTGGAATAAGTTTGTACGATTTGCAGTTGCTACATAGAAAATAGCTAAAATGATAGCAGCTGCCATTGAAAATGGTCTTGCAATTTTATAAGCACGATCAGATACTTCACCAGTCGTTTTGATCATAACCCAAAGGGCACCAGATACGACGAATATAGCAGTGAAGAACAGGCCACCTAAAATACCGTAATGATTTAGTAAGCTAAGTAAATTTCCTTCATAACCATTTTTTCCGATTTGTAGTCCGTAATACAGGTTAGCGAACGTAACTCCGAATAAGAAGGCGATTAGGAAACTACCGATTGTAAATGCCCATTTGCAAGTTTTTTGCCAAATTGGTGAATCGTCTTTATGCATAAATTCAAGTCCGGCAGCACGAGAAAACAGTGCGAGTAATACTAAAAATAGTGGTGTATATAGGTAACTAAACATATTTGCATACGTGATTGGGAAGGCAGCAAATGTTGCACCACCAGCCGTAATTAACCATACTTCATTACCACCCCAGAATGGGCCAATTGCTTCTTGTAATTGATTTCGTTCTTGTCGGTCTTTCGCAACGAAAGGAAAAATCATTCCGTTACCAAGTGCATACCCATCAAGAATGAAGTAAACTGTCCAAATTACGCCCCATAAACCGAACCAAATGATTGCGAGCATATCATGAGACATGAGCGGCACCTCCTTCAGTAGCAGGCTCTTCTAATGCAGCAGGTCCTTTTTTTGCGAACTTTAGCATTAAGTATACGTCTGCAATTAAGAGTAGAGTATAGAACAATATTAAACTAATTAATGAGAACCAAATCTGCGGAACTGATATAGGTGATACGGATTCTGCTGTACGCATTAGTTTATAAACTGTCCATGGTTGACGACCTACTTCGGCAACAATCCAACCAGCGTTAATTGCGATATATGGTAGTAAAACAGACCACATTGTAATTTTTAAATAACGTTTTGAGTTTTCTAGTTTTCCTTTCCGGTTTAAATAGAAGCCATACCAAGTTAATGCCATAAAGAACATACCAAGTGCAACCATTAAGCGGAAGCTATAGTACACGAGGTTAACGTTTGGACGATCTTCTTTCGGGATATCTTTTAAACCGACAATCTCTCCATCAAATGAGTTTGTGTAGAAGAAACTTCCTAGTTTCGGAATCGTAAGGAATTCAAAGTTCTTTTCGTTTTTTACATCAGGAATTTGAACAATCGAGAAGCCTTGTCCTTTTCCCGTTTCCCAAACTGCTTCCATCGCAGCTCCTTTTGCTGGTTGATATTTAGCTGCGGATACACCAGACTGATGTCCCATAAACGGCGTAACAGTTGCGGCAAATAAGCCTAACAGTAAGCCAAATTTAAATGATTTTTTGAAGAATTCCACTTCATTTTTACGTAATAAATGATAGGCACTAATTGCCATAACGAAGAAAGCACCAACGATATAACAACCAATTACAGTATGGAAGAACATATTCCAAGCATATGGATTTGTAACAAGTGCCCAGAAATCATTTAATTCAGCGCGGCCGTTACGTACGACGTAGCCAACTGGATTTTGCATAAAGCCGTTTGCTGTAATAATCCAAAGGGCGGAAATGTTTGTTCCAAGTGCAACCATCCACATACAGAAGGCACGGAACTTTGGTGAGATTTTGTCTTTACCGAATAACCATATTCCCATGAAAGTAGATTCTAAGAAGAAGGCAACGAGTGCTTCGATTGCGAGAGGGGATCCGAAAATATCTCCCATATATTTGGAGTACTCAGACCAGTTTGTTCCAAATTGGAACTCCATCGTAATCCCGGTTATAATTCCCATGACGAAGTTAATTGTAAATAATTTACCCCAGAAATTTGCCATTTTGCGATATGTTGGATTCAATGTGCGGGCGTATTGAGTTTCCATACATGCCACTAAAATAACAAGTCCGATTGTCAAAGGTACAAATAAAAAGTGATAAAAAATAGTAATTGCAAATTGAAAACGACTCAGTAACAGAACGTCGGACATAATAAATATTCACTCCTTTTTTACATTATCTACAATTAGTTTATAGTGAAAATAGGAGTATAGTATGTGAGACTTGTTACAAAGCTGTGTGTATATTTTGAAAGAATTATGTCGGTTATCTGAAAATATATTGCTTTTATAATAATACAATATGCTTTTTGTGTTTTTCATATTTTGGTACACTGTTTATGTAGTGTAAATGAGAGAAAAGAGGGTTCCTTACTATGAAGTCATTAGAAGAGATTATGCAGTACAATGAAAAATTCGTTGAAGAGAAAAAATATGAAGAGTTTGTAGCAGGGAAATTTCCAAACAAAAAGATGGTTATTATCTCTTGTATGGATACACGTCTTGTTGAACTATTACCGAAAGCAATGAATATGCGTAACGGTGATGTGAAAATTATTAAAGTAGCAGGCGCTGTTATTTCACATCCTTTCGGAAGTATTATGCGTAGTATTTTAGTTGCTGTATACGAGCTTGGTGCTGATGAAGTATGTGTAGTTGGTCACCACGATTGCGGTATGGCTAAAATTCAAGCGAGCAGCACAATTGAGAAGATGAAAGAACGCGGTGTAACAGAAGAAAAATTAGATACACTTCGTTATTCTGGAATCGATTTAGAACAATTCTTACGCGGTTTCTCTAGTGTAGAGGAAAGTGTAGAACATAGCGTATCAGTACTTCGTAACCATCCGTTACTTCCTGAAGAAGTACCTGTTCATGGTCTTGTTATTCACCCTGACACAGGAAAATTAGATTTAGTTGTGAATGGCTACGACAATTAAGAATTTACTTTGTCATCCTTTTTATCTGGGACAGGATCAAATCCTCCTGGATGGAAAGGGTGACATTTTAATATACGCTTACAAGTTAGCCAAAATCCTTTCAGGGCACCATGCTTTTGAAATGCTTCTAATCCATAATGAGAGCAAGTTGGGTAAAAGCGGCACGTTGGTGGTGTCATTGGAGAAATGAATTTTTGATAAAAGCGTATAATCCCAATAAAAATCTGTTTCATAATGGTCTCCTTTTGAGCATAGTCTTAAAGTATTATAGCACGACTGTACATAATACTTTACTAATGTTGATTTCCGTTATATCATATTGGATATAACGGAATTAAATTAAAAGCGGGAGAGATGTTGTATGCCATCAGTAGAAAGCTTTGAATTAGATCATACGATTGTAAAGGCGCCTTATGTAAGACATTGCGGAGTTCACAACGTAGGTAGTGACGGTATTGTAAATAAATTTGATATTCGTTTTTGCCAACCGAATAAACAAGCAATGAAACCAGATGTTATTCATACGTTAGAACATTTATTAGCATTTAATTTACGTAAATATATTGATCGTTATCCGCATTTTGATATTATCGATATTTCACCAATGGGCTGCCAAACAGGATATTATCTTGTAGTAAGCGGGACACCAACGGTTCGAGAAATCATTGATTTATTAGAACTAACATTAAAAGATGCGGTTCAAATTACAGAAATTCCAGCTGCAAATGAAACACAATGTGGCCAAGCGAAGCTTCACGACTTAGAAGGAGCACAACGCTTAATGAACTTCTGGTTAAGCCAAGATAAAGATGAACTTGAGAAAGTATTTGGATAGAAAGAAAAACTGCCTGTAACAGGGCAGTTTTTTTTGTTTGTAGAAATGTATGTTAAGAAGAGTATTGACTCTAACGTATACGTCAAAGTTTATAGTAGAGATAAATAAAGTAAAGGGAGGAAATGATGGATAAGTATAGTATTGGTGAAATTTCAAAAGAAACGAATGTAACGACGAGAACACTTAGATATTATGAGGAAATTGGATTGTTAACACCTTCGCATGTTGCCGAGTCAGGATATCGTTACTATTCAAAAGATGACGTAATTACATTGCAGCAAATCACAACTTTTAAAAAGCTCGGTTTTAAGCTTTCAGAAATAAAAGAAGTGTTAAAAGAAGAAAAGGGGATTTCAGAAGAAGAAAGATGGAAAAATGCGATTCAAAATGAAATTCAAACGATACAAGGGGAAGTAAAAAGATTACAGGATTTAGAAAAACTACTATATACAACATTTCATTCCATTGAATTAACAGGGGAGCTTAGAACAGAAGATTTAATGTTATTTATAAAATCCGTACAGGGAATTGATCAGAGGGAGAAATTTTGGAAAAGGTATTTTAATGAGGAAGAGCAGCATATTATTCAGGGTTTACCAACATTTGAAGAAAACGATAAAAGAACGCAAGAGTGGTTGCAAGTATTAAGAGAAATTCGTGAGCGTATAAATGAACCAGTAGATTCATCAGAAGTTCAACAATTGGCGGAAAAAGTAGTGGGTTTTTCTATGCATGTATTTCAAGAAGATGAACAATTAATAAATAAGTATTGGGAATTAATTAGACCTGAAGAGGGGGAGATTGCAAAAGTATATGGACTTGATTCGGAAACAATGAAGTATATAGATGAAATGGTAGAGTATTATTTGAAAAAGGAGGAAGATAAATGACAGCTATGCAAAAAGAGAAGCTATATGGAAAGGAGCACGCGAGATTAGAGCGGCAATACTTTTATAAACATGTGGGCATTTTCATTCTTGCACAGCTTTTATTTATTTTTGTAATAGGGCTTGTACCAGCTCAAGAGCTACCAAGTGGATCTTATATTTTTCATATGAAAGAATGGATTTTGAATAAACAAATAGGCTTTTATAAAAATGAAACTATTAATACCATTGTCAGTGTTTGGACATCGGTACTTATGATTCATTTTATATGGGCGATGTCTTACGTTCTTTTTCCGAAAAAGAAACGTAGCTCTTCAAAACAAGAAATACGACAAGAAGTAAAAGAAGAAGTGAAAAAGAAAAAGGAGATTAGTACAAATCGGGCTTGGCTGTATTTAGTATTTGGCGGCTTAATCGAAATATATTGGGCAACAGGATTAAAAACAAATTCGATGAGTATTTTGACACTTATTGCAATTTTAGTTAGCTTTCATCTCTTAATTGAAGCGACGAAAAGAATCCCAATTGGAACCGCATATGCAGTATTTACTGGAATTGGGACAGTGGGAACGATAGTAGTAGATATTGTGTATTTTAAAGAGCCATTTTCGTTTATTAAAATTTTCCTTGTTTGTTTATTAGCATTATTTATTATCGGATTGAAATTTAGTGGCGGCAAGGAAGAGGTGAAATAAAATGGCGTGGATGTATTTAATTATAGCCGGGCTTTTTGAAATTGTCGGTGTAATTGGGATAAAGAAAGTAGCAAAAGATAATAATTGGACGAATAATATTATTTTAATAGGTGGATTTATTATTAGTTTTCAATTTTTAACGATGGCGCTTCAAGAAATTCAGTTATCAATTGCATATGCAGTTTGGACTGGAATTGGGACGCTCGGGGCAGCAGTTGTCGGTATTTTATTCTTTCAAGAGCCGAAAAATGCTTTTCGAATTATTTGTATCGTTGGAATTATGGGGACGATTATTGGATTGAAAATGGTGAGTTAAAGAAGAGCTGAAATGCTCTTCTTTTTTTATGAAAGGATACTAGACACCCCAACATATAAAATAAAGGCAGAACCGAGAAAATAAACAAATGCTTTTGCTTTTTGTCGCTCTTTCATTTCATCAATTCCAAAAAGGATAAACATAATACTCAAAAGGATAAAAACGTATGGTAAAAGCATAAAGAGGTTTGCGAAGAAGCTAAATAGGGCGAGAATAAGTGCGATAGTGGCGATTATAATTCGAATGTTTTTAAACATATAATCCTCCTTTAAAAGAACATTATAAATGGAATAACAAAAACAATCGTAAAAAGACTTAAACCGATGCTAATAGCTCCAATTTGTTTTTGCTGTTTTTGAATCGTCTCAATTCCTACTAAAATGCCATATAAACTAAAGAGGAGCAAAATGATAGGTGAAAAGATTTGAAAGTTCATTGTAAATGTGCTGTATAAACATAAGATCAAAGTAATAAAAACGATGGTTAGCTGTAATTTTCTTATATGCATTTTAACCTCCTATTAGAAAGATAGTTATTGAGAGACAAAAATTATAATAGCAACGATTAAAGTGAATACGCCAGAAAAGAAGGAGAGTGTACTGTGTACTTTCTTTTGTTTCTGTTTTTCTTCTGCACTCATGATGAAGGTCATAATAGATAAGGCGATGAGCATATAAGGCATTATAATAAGTGCGTTTGTCAACATTCCGGATAGAGCGAGAGCGATGACGATAAGAGCGGATACAATTCGTAATGTTTTTAGCATACAAATCTCCACCTTTTAAATAGATTATTTACCGAAATAGTTCTGAGAAGCTAAGAAATAAAGCACCGGCTCCAGCCATGAAAGCGAGTATACCGCTAGATTTTCTGTCTTGTTTTATTTCTCCTAGCGCTACAGTGAAAGCCATTAATCCTAAGAAAAAGAACATATAAGGCATTATTTCTCTATTGCCAGTAAAAAATCCATAGATTGCTATACATAAAGCGATAAGTGCAAAAGTAATTCGAACGCCATTTAACATAAAAACCCTCCTTCTATTTTATCCCGCATTTAACGGGCAGTAAGACCCCGACTGATTAAAGTTTAATGATAAGAACAATCCAAGAGAAAGCTCCAGCAGCAATACAAATAAAGCCTGTTCCTGAATCCTTTTTCTTTATTTGTTCAATTGCGATAAGAAACAGTAAAGCTCCTAATAGAAATTGTGAAAGTGGTAGAAAGTTATTTTGACCTGTATAGAGCCCAATTGCTGACATAATTATCACAGCGAGAGCGATTACAATGCGAAGTATACGAAGCATATTATGAACCCTACTTATTATTTTTTGCGTAAGGATTATCTTCTGGTTTATCAACGGAATGTTTATATGCGTAGCCTTTATTAATCGTCATGACGGAGAGTACTAGTATGACTAGGACGATTATAATACCGATAATTAATATTTTGAGCATAAAATCCCTCCTTTTCTTTATTTTACATAATTTTGTAATTGATGAAAACAATAGAAATTAAAAGGATGAAAGAAGGGTGTTACATGGAGCAGAAAAAAACATATTATATATCAATAGGAAACGGTCAAATTTCACAAGTGAAGACGGCGGATACTTATAATTTTGAAATTTCCGCAAGTGATGAGGAAATTACGGAGTTAAGAGAGTACTTCGATCAAGCATATGTAGAGGATTTAGGTTCGTTTGTACGTTCTCACGTTCCATTTGTTGAGTATCATCACGATTCAAATAATGACCGATATGATGAACAACTACAAAAAGCATATAAAATGATTTACGATTTAGGAAATCATGAGACGAAAGAATTAGTCGCGCAAATGGGAATAATCAATGGATTGTAATTGGATAATATTATGCAGAAAAGCGAGAATATGCTACAATTTGTGGTAGGAAAAACTTGTAACCATCAATAGGGGAGTAATGGCATGTACAAATTTAAAGATTATTACCACAACACTGTACAATTATCGTTTGAACGTTATCCATTTTCTCCTGAGCCAAAGCATGTTTGGGTTGTATGCCGGTACGGGGATCAATGGTTATTAACGCATCATTTACGTCGCGGTCTTGAATTTCCAGGTGGTAAAGTAGAACTAGGGGAAACACCGGAAGAAGCGGCAGTTCGAGAGGTTCATGAAGAAACCGGCGGCATAGTTTCTGATTTAACTTACTTAGGACAATATAAAGTATCTGGAAAAGACAAAATAATCATTAAAAACATTTATTTTGCAACAATTAGTGCGGTAGAAGAACATACGCATTACGAAGAAACGAAAGGGTCTGTTTTATTAACAGACATTCCTGACAATATTAAAACGGATAGAAAATTTAGCTTTATAATGCGCGACGATGTATTGGCGCGTACGATGAAACATATAGAAGAAATCGGCTGTTTTACGAAGTAAAGTGGCTGGTTTCTTTTTTTTGTGCGTAAGAATAAATGTAAATATATCTTCACATTGTTTTGGGCATATTATACAATTTTGTAAAGATATATTTGCATTTAAGGAGGGGAAAGATGGATAAAGGAAAAGAAACGACTGTTACTGTTTCGATGGGGAAATTAAATTTCTATTCATGTTGTATAGCATTCGTTCTGGCGATTGGAGTTAGTTTTTTGCATTCACTTCTTTCAGGTGGATTTCAAATTGAAATTACGTTACCAACTATGTTTCTTTTTATTATCGCAATGATTGTTCTCGTTTGTATTCATGAAGCGATACATTTAATAGGGTTTCGCTATATCGGTGGTGTGCCGTGGAGTGAACTGAAATGGGGCGTTAATTGGAAATTAGGTGTTGCATACGCTCATTCTAAACAGGCGATTACAGTAAAGCAAATGAAGAAAGTGTTAATGCTGCCGTTTTTACCAACTGGCATTTTGCCAATTGTAATTGGGTTAGCTATGAATATGCAATCCATCTCATTTATAGGGATTTTACTAACAGCAGGTTGCATCGGTGACATTGCCTTATATCAAAAAGTTTCAAAGTTTCCAGATGATGCGCAAGTGAAAGATCATCCGAGTAAACCGCAGTTTACAGTATACGAATTATAAAGGAAGAGGAGGCGCTAGAGTAGCGACCTCCTTTTGTCATTGTCATTTTTTTTCGGTAAGTCGATATATTGCAAAAATCGCCGATATAATTTATTAACTATTATTTTGTTTTCATCTCGACCTCTAAAAACGAAAGCACCTCCAACAAATCGTTCACTACACGTGGATGCTCAAAGTCATCCCAAAATGAATCTCTCTTCCACACACCAAGAATCCCTACTCGTTCAGAACCAAGCACATCGTTTTCTGGATGATCTCCAACGTAAAGACATTCTGTGGCCTTAACGTCTAGTTTTTGCAAAGCTCGCTCGAAAATTTCAGGATGTGGTTTTTTAATTCCTTCCGCTTCTGAAACGAGAATTGTGTTTGTATACGTATGTATGTTTAGTGCGCGAAGATTGTTTATTTGAAAGTCAGTAAAGCCGTTTGTAATAATGCCGATTTTAATATTTTGTTGTGTTAAACGCTGAAGTAATTCATGCATGTTTTGGAAAGGAATACAATGATGTTGAAAGTTGGTAATATAGTCGTGCAGCAGTTGCTCTGGTGTTAAAGTGGTAATGTTGTATTCGCAAAGGAGAGTAGCATATACTTTATCTTTCCACGTATAGCCATTATTATCGAGCTCAAGAAATCGAGAACAATACTCTGATTTTTCTATGTTCATTAAGTGAGGGGTAAAGCGATTATATTGATCATGAATAAATTGTTCTAGAGATTGGCGCCGATCTAATAGTGTTCCATCTAAGTCGAATAAGACTGCTTGAATCATGAGAAACCTCCTTATAGTTTATCTAATTAAGTATCGCATATTCTTTAAAAAATGATTATGATATTTTTGTAGAATGGAACGACGGAGGTTTATATGAAGAGACTGTATGGCAAGTTAGTAGGTTTTATCGTCGCAATTGGTTTACTAGCAGGATGCGATAGTTCTATGAAGAGTGTGAAGGAAAAAGAAGTTTGTAAAACAGAAGAAGAATGCGTGGAAATAGGAGATAAGAAGCTTCAAAAAGTATATGAAAAAATAGGTGGATTATCTGAGCTTGAAGCGGTAGAAGATTATGATATAGAAGAGCATGAAAGTGCGGATATGAAAGAGGCAGAGCAGAAAAAAGAGAATGACGAAAATTATTTCTTTTTAGCTTCTTATTATATTGATGGTGATGAAATTGTAGATCCTTATTTTGAAAAAATAGAACGGAAACGTTTAAATAAAGTATTCGCTGAAGATAAAGAAGCGAAAGAAGAAGTGCTACAACAACGTCAAGATAGAGGTTATCATGAAGACTTATGGGATATGTACCGCACTCTTATCCCAGCTAAATATCGCGGGAATATAACAGAATTCGATTTAATAACGGATGGTTATGACGGCGTTGTTGCCCACGTTATGCCTAGTATGGAGAATCCGAAAGATTGGACGCTAAGCTTAGATACACTTGATTCTGCGGTAAATATCGATGAAGTGATGAAAACATTAATTCATGAGACGGCTCATGTGCTGACACTCGGACATAAGCAAATACCAGTAGATGAAAAGTATTTGAAGGATTTTGACGAAGATAAAGATATTTCAACGTACAGAAGTAACTGTGAAACGCTTTTCTTACAAGAGGGGTGTGCGAGGGAGAAATCTTATATTAATCAATTTTATAACTCTTTCTGGAAGGATATTGAGCAGGAGTGGACAGAAAAGAAAGTGGAAGAAAGTGAAGAAACTCAAATTGAATTTTTTAAAGAAAAGCATGAGGAGTTTGTATCACAGTATGGGACGACCAATGTAGCGGAAGATATTGCAGATACGTTTACAGCGTTTATTTTGCAAGATTCCAAAAAGGTGAAAGAGGGAACGGAGTTAAAGTATAAAAAAATTGCGTTCTTCTATCAGTTCCCTGAGCTTGTAAAAATGAGAGCGGAAGTGTTGACTGGATTATATGATGTTTCGAAAACGATAGAGCAACAAAGTGGACACTAATGCGAGTTATATATTTTAGCCAAGAAAACGTAAAGAATTTTAGTTCTTTGCGTTTTTTTTGTTGATAAAATTGAAAATTCTGTCTTTTTATAAAAAGAAGAAGGAACTGAAGCTTTAAAAGAGAATTAGTATAAAAATGTCACAAATTAGACACAATTATAATGCGCATATTGTAGGGACTAAAAGTTTACTCTCGAGGAGGTAATGAAACGTATGAAAACGATTCTTGCGGTTGCTGGTCTCATTTGGGTAATGTCTCACGGTTTTCCGATTTTTGAAGGAGAGCAAATTCGTAGTGCATTAAATAAAAAGTATGATGATTATCATGTAATAGATCGAAAAGAAAATGTCGTTACAGTACGTGTGAAAGATTGTTTCCATACAGTTACGGTTGCGAATGGCAACGTTACAAATGAAACAAAGATGTGTGATAAAAAGTAAAGAAAGAAGCTGACTATAGTCTATCGTCCTAAGTCAGCTTCTTTTTCGTTTTCCAATTAGAAGTTTTTCAAATGCCTCAACAAACACATACATAAGTGTTGCGAGGACACAGGTGAGTAGTACGCTCAGTAAGACGAGCGTGAAATTAAATACTTGGAATCCGTAGCTAATTAAGTAGCCAAGACCTTGTTTAGAGACGAGAAGTTCACCGAATATAACACCGACCCATGATAAACCAACGTTCACTTTTAACGTGGAAATAATTGCTGGGAAGGATGCAGGGAGAACTACTTGCTTATAACATTGCCACTTATTGGCGCCAAATGTGTCCATCACTTTTATATAGTTAGAATCGACTTCTTGAAATGCGCTGTAAATAACGAGAATGGTAATGATGATGGAAATGATTACTCCCATTGCAATCGACGAAGAAATATTTGGACCGAAGATTACAATGATAATAGGTCCAAGTGCCACTTTTGGCATGGCGTTTAGGACGACGAGATAGGGATCGAGTACGCGGGCGAGAAGTGGCATCCACCAAAGAAAAGTAGCGATAATAGCGCCGAGCACTGTTCCAAGAATGAAGCCTACCCCCGTTTCAAGTAATGTCGTCCATATGTGAACCCAAAGCGAACCGTCAATCCATTTACTAATGAAGAGGTCCCAAATGCTTGAAGGAGAGCTAAAGAGTAAAGGGTCAATCCACTCTTTTTTGCTAGCTATTTCCCATAGTGCAAAGAAAAGAATGAGCAGTAAAAGCTGTAGTGAGCGTGCTAACCATGCGCGCCTGCGTTCTTTCTTCCGAAACTGTTCATGTAGTTGCTTTATATTATCCAAGTCGCTCCAGCTCCTTCCATATATCTTGGAAGAGGGATGGAAAGTCATGGTGGTGGCGTGATTCTAACGGTGATAAGGAACGGATGCTTTCTGGGACGATAAATATTTTTGCGATTTTTCCAGGATTTGCTTGCAGTAAATAAATACGATCACTCATCGCAATGGCTTCTTCAATATCGTGTGTTACAAGTAGTGATGTTTTTTTATAGTTACGTAATAATGTGAAGACGAGATCTTCTAGTTTCAACTTCGTTTGATAATCGAGAGCTGAAAAAGGTTCATCTAGCAATAAAATTTTCGGATCGGTCGCTAACGTTCGAACGAGAGCGGCACGTTGACGCATACCACCGGACAGTTCACGAGGGTATTGCTCTTCTACATCATGTAGGCCGACTTGTTTTAAAAGCTGTAATGTGTGTTCTTTCGTCTGTTCATTGTAAATTTTTCGAGTGTGAAGTCCAAGCATTATATTCTCTTCAATTGTTTTCCAAGGGAACAAGTAATCCTGCTGCAACATGTACCCCATAGAGGAAGTTTTCGTTGTAATGGGTTCACCATCTAAAAAGACGATACCTTCAATTGGATCAAGCAGTCCGGCAATAATGGAGAGGAGTGTTGTTTTGCCGCAACCACTCGGACCGAGTATAGAAATAAATTCGCCTTCTTCCACTTGTAAACTCATATCTTCGAGAATCAGTTTGGCATTCTCTTTTGCGAAAAAGCAGTGAGAAACGTTACGTATTTGTAAAAAACTCATACACTTCGCCTCTATTTCTTAATAACGCTTTCGGCAATTTTTGTATTGACGAGCGCTTCATATGGAACTTCTTTTTGTAATTCGCCAGCTTCTTTCATAATCGTTTGGAGCTGTTTCCATTCTTCAGCATCTAATAGCGGATTTGTCGCATAAGAATGTTGCTTTTTATAACGTTCAATTACTTTTACTGTAATGTCTTTTGAAGTGTCTTTAAATAACGGAGACACGGCATTAGCAATCTCTTCTGGACTATGAGTATCAACCCATTGTTGTGCTTTATAGAGCGCACGTGTGAACTTTTCAGCAGCATCTTTATCTTTCTTTAAGAAGCTTTCTTTTGCCATGAACGATGTATATGGAACAGTTCCAGATTCATTTCCGAACGAAGCGACGATATATCCTTTACCTTCTTTTTCGAATATACTTGCAGTCGGTTCAAAGAGCTGTACAAATTCCCCGGTACCAGATGCAAAGGCACTTGCAATGTTAGCAAATTCGATGTTTTGAATTAAGTTTGTATCTTTGTGAGGATCAATGCCATTTTTCTTTAAAACGTATTCTCCAACCATTTGCGGCATGCCACCTTTACGCTGTCCTAAAAACGTAACACCTTTTACGTCATTCCAATTAAAAGAGTCTAACTTTTTACGCGAAACTAAAAATGTTCCGTCTGTTTGTGTGAGTTGTGCGAAGTTAATGACAGGGTCTTTTGCACCTTGTTGATGAATATAAATAGATGTTTCAGAACCGACGAGAGCGATATCAATTCCGCCAGATAATAAGGCGGTCATCGTTTTATCTCCGCCAGCTGTTGTTTGGAGGTCAATATTTAATCCTTCATCCTTAAAAAAACCTTTTTCAATCCCAACATATAACGGGGCGTAGAAGAGAGAGTGGGTAACTTCGCCGATGCGAATGTTTCGCGTTTGTTCTTTCGTACCTTCTTTTTTACTACTGCAAGCAGCAAATGTGAAAACAGCTAGTAACATGATGCAAAAAACAGCTATAAATTTTTTCACTATATGACACCTCCTAGAAGTCACTCTACAAGCATGATATGTAGGTAAGTGCCCATATGTGAGTGGAGATAGCAGGAATTTTTTTGGGGATAAAGAAGTACAAATATAAGGGGTGATAAAATGGAGTACGAATATGATGATAGCGTACATTTACATCTTGATTATTTCGGAACAGAATGTGATATGGAATCGATTGCTTATAAGCGGAAGAATGAAGACGTGTGGGATGTGTATTTTAATTTTGGAGCATATGGTCTTCAGAAAGATGAAATCGAGACAGGTAGATTTATGGACGAATATGCTGGTCATTACGTTTTTTCTGTACATGCTCGTGATCTTAGTTGGGAATTTGGAAGTGCTCAATTTGAAGAGTGGGTTTTGAGAAATCAAATAGTAGAAAAATCGCTGCAAAAATAGGGAGGAAGTTTGTGGTCGAATTTCTCATTTTCTTGTTCATTTTCGTAGTCGGATTTTTTATTATGCAAGTACTCATTTACCGATTTGCAAAGAAAAACATTCAAAAATATACAAAAATAAAATGGGTTCATATGTGGCTAGAGATGAATATGAAAAAGGGTCCGAGATTAGATCTTTTTGATTTTGTAGTTATCGTATTTGTATGTGTTATATGGAAAGTATGGATGTATTCTCTTCTATAATACATATGCTCATGTCTGTTAAAATGAAGAAGAACCTGTCAGTGTTGATAGGTTCTTTTTTAATGAGCTTTTTAAAGCAAGGTTCTATACCATATCAACAAGCGGTGACAGGACAAAGAGAAATTGCGTCTATCGCAAGTGAATTGAAAAAACATGGATATTATACGAATGCAATTCATGCTTATGGAAGATCATTTTATAAGCGGGATGATGTATATAATGTTTTAGGAATTGATAATTTCAATGCAGAAGATACAATGAACAACGTAGAGGTAGATGGAGATTATATTAGCGATGTATCTATTAGTAAAGAAATAATAGAGGAATTGAATAAGAGACAGCAACCTACGTTTATTCATGCAGTTACGATGCAAAATCATTTTCCATTCAATCCAGGAAGATTTGAAGAAAAGAAAGTAGAAATTAGCGGATTAACAGACGAGGGATCGAAAGCAGAATTAGAAACATATACTGAGGGTGTACGACGTTCTGATGAGGCTCTAAAATATTTAGTAGAACAAATTCAAGAGCTAGAAAGACCTACTATATTGGTTTTCTTTGGAGATCACTTACCGATATTAGGGGTAAATAAAGCTATCTATGAAGAAGTTGGATATATAGAAAATGAAGAAACTCTAAATGAAAGATTAGCTATGTCAGAAACGCCATTGTTAATGTACGCAAATTTCGATTTGCCAAATGACAATTTAGGTTTAGTAAGTCCAATTTATTTTTCTAATCTTGTTTTTGATTATACAGGGATAAATAAATCACCATTTTATCAATTTTTATCGGAAATGCATAAAGAAATACCAGTCCTTAAAGATGAGTTAAAGGTTAATAAAGATGGAGAAGAGATAACAGATTTAACAAAGAAACAAAAAGAAATGTTAGAGCAATATAAAATGATCCAATATGATTTACTTGTTGGAAAGCAGTATAGTAAAGATATACTTTTTAAATAGAAAAACAAAAAGAACTTGTATAACGATACAAGTTCTTTTTTTATAGTATTTAACGGGGTAACCAGACAAGCTGGGGTTAGGGAGTATTACCTGTACATTTAGTATAAATGATAATGTAATCGTTTTATTAATTGATTTGTGAGAAATATGTGAATTTTGCCCTTTTCAAAAACTGCGTTCCTATCGAAACAATTTGGCATAGATTTTTATGAATGCAAAAACTTTATAAGTTCTTCATTTAATTCATCTGTTTGATCGATTGGAGAGCCGTGACCGCTATTTGTAAGAGGATGTAACTGAGAATTTTTGATCCGCTTTTGCGTGAGTTCAGCACTTTTGTAAGGGATAAGTTGATCGTGAACACCGTGAAATATTTTTGTTGGGACATTAATTTTACTTAAATCTTTCGTTACATCTTCATTTGCGGCTGCTTGCAATATTTTGATGAGAGCGTAGGAAGCAGACTGCATACCGAGATAAGAAAACCATTCTAACGTAGCGGATCCTAAGTTTCTATTAAAAAATGATAAAGATACATCATTTAAAAATTTTGGCATATTGGCATACATTTGATTAATGAGGGTATCTGCTTGTTCTTTTGGGACACCATAGGGAGATTCTTGATTTTTAACGAAAGAGGGGGAAACAGCATCGACTAATACAAGTTTAGAAATGCGATGACCATTATAGCGGGACATGTACCGAATAGAAAGGGCGCCACCTACGGAAAAACCGACTAATGTAGCATTTTCTACTTGAAGTGCTTCTAGAACAATGGCGATATCGTCTGCTAAACGATCGTATGTGTAACCAGTCCATGGTTTATCAGATTGTCCGTTTCCGCGTATATCCATAGCGATGCAGCGGAAACCATGCTGTGGTAACACATTGAGTTGATATTGGTACATTTGATGATTTAAAGGCCACCCATGGACGAAGAACACAGTTTTACTACCTGGTCCGGGATTAACGTCTTGCACAAAAATATGCACATCTTTCTCGACAGTAACAAACATAAATTATCCCCCCTAACCTATTCATATGCTCTATCCCAAAAGCGTTGTTTTGCCATAGCTTTAATAAACTCATTCGCCAGGAGCGTAGGGTTCTGTTCTACTAAAACACCAGGCTTTCCTTTAATATTTAAAGATTGAATAACAGTAAATCCATTTTGGAAGGCACCAATTGGCTTAAAGTGATTATATGATTCTACGACAAATGAACTTGCTTTATTAAGAAACTGTTCATCAAGATTTCCTCCAATAAGAAGTAGCCCGTCATAAAGAAGTGAGGATCCTGTTAAAAAAGTATCATTCACGTCCCAACGTACATTTTGCGTTCCTTGCACAATACCTAACCGCTCGGAAACAATTACTGGCTGCAACCCAACTTGTTTGAATTGACTTAGTATATATTGCGCGTTTTGTCCGTCATATCCATTTGCAACAATGACACCTACTCGTAATGTATTAGGACTAAATGTCGTATTTGCCATACTGAGTGCTGGCGATGATTTCGTAACGCTCGATTCTTGAATATTTGGGACTTTTGCTCCGACCGCTTCAGCGACTAACGTAGCCAATTCAGTACTAATATGACCAATCATATTTACGACTTGTTGACGGACGGATTTGCTTTTTACTTTTCCTAATTCAAAGGAGAAGGCTTGCATAATATGAACCTTTTCGACGTTACTCATACTATTCCAAAATAAACGTGCTTGAGAGAAATGATCTTTGAAACTGGCGGCTGTTTCTCTCGTTTTATGTCCTGATACAGTGGAAGGATATGTAACGAACCCACCCTTTGTACCGGGGACCGTGTAAGGAGTGTTATTTGCTAAGGAATTATTATGGTAAGCAATTTTTCCTTTATCAATTATATATTTAGAGGCACCATCTCTTTGGTTGTTATGAAATGGGCATACCGGACGGTTAATCGGTAATTCTTGATAATTGGTACCGACGCGTGCCAATTGAGTGTCTGTATAAGAAAAGAGCCTACCTTGTAAGAGTGGATCATTGGTGAAATCAATACCACGGACGATACTTCCAGGATGAAGTGCGACTTGTTCCGTTTCAGCGAATACATTCTCGACGTTGCGATTTAATGTCATTTTTCCAATGATTTTAACGGGGAAATCTTCTTCAGGCCAAATTTTCGTCGCATCTAATATATCGAAATCGTATTTAAATTCATCCTCTTCTTCTAAAATTTGAATGCCAAGTTCGTACTCAGGATAGTTTCCGGCATTAATATTTTCCCATAAGTCACGACGATGGTAATCTGGATCAGCGCCGCCTAATTTTTGAGCTTCATCCCAAATTAATGAGTGAATACCAAGTTTCGGCTTCCAGTGAAATTTTACAAATCGCGACTTTCCATTTTTATTCACTAAGCGGAATGTATGAACACCAAACCCTTGCATCATTCGAAAGCTTCTTGGAATGGCACGATCAGACATAATCCACATCATCATCGCAGCAGATTCTTGGTTATTGGCGATGAAGTCCCAAAATGTATCATGTGCTGTTTGTCCCTGTGGAATCTCATTATGCGGCTCAGGTTTAAGGGCGTGAATAAGATCAGGGAATTTAATGCCATCTTGAATGAAGAAAATGGGAATATTGTTTCCGACTAAATCAAAATTTCCTTCTTCTGTATAAAATTTAACGGCGAACCCCCGTACATCTCGATTTGTTTCATTCGCTCCTTTTGATCCAGCTACTTCAGAGAAACGAACAAAAAGGGGTGTTTTTTTTGAAGGGTCTTGTAAAAAGTGGGCCATTGTTAGCTCTTCTAAAGATTCATATAGCTCGAATATACCATGTGCGCCGTATCCACGTGCGTGAACGACTCTTTCAGGAATTCGTTCACGGTCAAAATGAGCAAGCTTTTCTCGCATTAGGAAATCTTCTAGAAGGGTAGGGCCACGATCACCAACGGTTAAAGAGTTTTCATCATTTGAAATTGTAACACCTGTATTTGTTGTCATTTTCTTTCCTTCATTCTCACGGGTGAAGGCTTCCAGTTGTTCTGTTTTTTTATTTTTTTTGCCGTCCATATAAAACACCTCCCATAATATACGTATTATTGTTTATAGCTTTTATTCTTATATAGTCTGAAGATACTTAGCTTTATTGGGATGATTTTCCTCAAATGTTCGATTTGTCTTTGTTTGTCTATGAAAATCATTTATTATAATAAATGGTATTCTTCGAGATATTATTTTGAAGGGGTGTTGAAGTGAAAGGAAGTTTTCTATCATATAAAGAAGAAGAAAGGAATGCAAAAATTTTTTTATGGGTGCTATATGTCATTGTTGTTTCATACCAAATTTTCTACGCAATCGTATTAGAGAATAAATCGCTAACGGATAAGGGCCATAGTATACTATGGCAAGTTATTTGCGGAACTGCAATACTCGGTGTGAATGTATATTTAACAAAAAAAGAGAAAGCGAACCTTGTTAAATATACATGTGTATTTGCATACATAGGAATAGAAATCGTTAATATACTCTCGTATATGCTTTATAATGAGGCGGCATTTGATGGAGTAAATATAATAGAAATTATTTTCATCTTCTTTGTACCTATATTTTTAAATACAAAATATTTTGTGTTTGTACTTTCGACAATTGTAGGGAAATATATTATTTATTTATTTGTATTAAAAGAAGTAAAAGGGTTTATGTTTCTCATTATGTATACACTCGTATTAATAGCGGCATACATCATTTTAAATCGATTTATACAATACCTTTCAGCGGTAAAGGAAAGTATTAAGGTTGCTAGTGAATCACAAAAATTAGCGGTAATTGGAAAAATGGCAGCGACAGTGGGACATGAAATTAAAAATCCACTTGCTTCATTAAAAGGGTTTACGCAATTACAACGAGAGAAGCATGGGGAGGACCCTATTTACAAACAGATGATTTTTGAAATAGAAAATATGAATAATATGATAAGTGAGTTAATGGAAGTTGCTACATGTAAACCTTCTGTTTATAAGAAACATAATATAGGTGAAATTGCATTACAAGCAGTAACAATTGTTCGTGAAAAAATGAATGAATCTAGCGTTCAGCTTATTTCTAATGTGGAAGAAAAGACGATAGAAGTTGAATGTGATGAGCGGAAAATAAGAGGAGTCTTTCTATATGTCATAAAAAATGCTCTGGAGGCGATGGAGCAAGGTGGCACATTAGAGTTACGGTTAGAAAATAAAGGACGAGATTATGTAATGCTAAGTGTAATTGATAATGGTTACGGTATTAAGAAAGAAAATTTAGCTCGTGTTAAAGAGGCCTTTTATACAACGAAACAAGATAAAATTGGCCTAGGCCTTACGGTAGCGAATCGGCTTGTTACTGAGCAGCATCTTGGTGAATTACATATTTCAAGTGAAAGAGATATTGGAACTAGAATAGATATTATACTCCCGAAGCAACGTGGAAATAATGAAATCCAAGAGGGAGAAAAGCTAGGAGTTACCATATGAATAAAGACGATATATTTAAAAATGAAGAAATGAAGGCACTGAAAATATTTTTAAGTTTATTTTTTATTATATTTTTTGTATACGATCTTGCCTACGAATTTATTGTACCTTTAATTGGAGGAGAGCAAGAGGGAGTAGGACAATTTGAAGATGGTTTAGGTTTATGGCTTTATTTTCTAATGGTGATTTTGTTTTGTATTGGAGTATACTTCATGAAATGGAAGAATCCGTTTGCAGTGAAATATATTATTTTAATTGGATATAACCTATTAGATTTTATCCATAATTTTATGATTTACTACGGTAGTGATGCTGAGTTTGATGGGGGGAATATAGTAGAAGGATTTTTTATTTTATTTGCCCCACTCTTTGTGAATAAAAGATATTTTTGGTTAGTTCCGAGTATACTTGTTGGGAAATATGCTCTTATAGGAATCATCATTCAATCGTCACTCGTTTTAATCCCGATGGCATTATATAGCGTATTTACTATCATATGTTGGATTATGTTTTTAAGGTTTCAATCTTACGTTCGTACGCTTGAGATGATGGATAAAGAAATACAACAAACAGAAAAGCTAGCAATTGTTGGGAAAATGGCTACAGTTATTGGTTACAAAATTAGAAGACCTCTAGCTAATTTAGATAAATTTGTTAATAAGCAAGCGATTAAATATCCAGAGGATAAAATATATAGTGATATTATGAAACAAGAAGTAGAACGAATTCATACAATCGCTACAGAACTTAGTGGATTTGAGAAATCTAAATCACTAGAATCAGAAGTTTATAATATAGAAGAAATTATTGCTTATGTTATCCGAGTTATGGGGAAGCCTGCTTTAAAGCAAGGAGTGCACATACAGGGTATTTATAGTAAAGACATACCATCGATTACATGCGATGAAAAACGATTAAAACAAGTGTTTTTTAATTTAATTAAAAATGCGATTGAAGCAATGTCAATTGGCGGAACGATTACGATTAAAGTGACTGTAGAAGATGCAATCATTGTTCAAGTTAAGGATGAGGGTTGCGGCATTCCAAAAGACAAAATTCCGAAGCTAAATGAAGCTTTTTACACAACGAAAGAAACAGGAACAGGTTTAGGTTTAGTAGTTACAGAAAAAATTATTAAAGACCACAACGGTAAAATGAGTTTTGAAAGTGAAGTTGGAGTTGGAACGACTGTGAAGGTTATGTTGCCGATGTAATAAAAAAAATTTTAAAAAGGGGGATCACTTATTTGAGCGTGATCTCCCTTTTTATCGTGGATGAGAGGAAGACATGTTGATAAAGGTAGGAAAGTTAGCTACATTAACATAGTGTATACAATTAAAAATCCAATATATGGATATATTTACAAAGATAGTATATAATGAACTTGTCTGTTATTTGTTTTAATTCATTTGTATTTCTATTTATTGGGGCCTTTTTTGTTAAATAAAGTACTGTTAAGAAGGTACTAAATATTAGTGATTAGAAAAATAGAATATACAGCACTGGCAGTAATTCCAGGGTTAATATAAAGGGAAATAGCATCTCCTCTCGAAATGGGGTTTCCAGTTGTAACGCTAGTCCAAGTTACAGTAGCGGGACCTACCGCTGGAGTGGGATTAAACACTTGAATTTGTCCTGATCCAGTATCCGTCGGTTTAATTGAAAATACTATAGTTCCGGTAATCTTGTCAGTAGTAGTTAAGGTAATGGTAGATAGGATGTAACTAGCAGTAGGGGCAGTGAGGTTTGTAGGGACATTCCTGCAAATATCAATCGTATAAACAGCAGCAGGTAAGTTATTTACATTTATAGACGCAGCAAATCCAACTATACTACCGGCTCCGGCAGTGACATATGGAATAACATTGGAGTCAATTCCAGGAGAACCCGCTATACGTTGAAAACCAGCATTTGTTCCTTGAAAAACAATACTTTTTGCTGATGCGCTACCGGCAGTTCCAGTGTTCCCAGAAGGCCCAGTGATGCCAGTAGCTCCAGTGCCACCGGAAGGTCCGGTATTCCCAGAAGGCCCAGTGATGCCAGTAGCTCCAGTATTCCCGGAAGGTCCGGTATTCCCAGTAGCTCCAGTGCCACCAGAAGGTCCGGTGATGCCGGAAGGTCCAGTGCTCCCGGAAGGTCCAGTGATGCCAGTAGCTCCAGTGAGACCCGAAGGTCCCGTATTCCCAGTAGCTCCTGTGCCACCAGAAGGTCCAGTGCTCCCGGAAGGTCCAGTGATGCCGGAAGGTCCAGTGATGCCGGAAGGTCCAGTGTTCCCAGTGGGTCCAGTGATGCCGGAAGGTCCAGTATCCCCAGTAGATCCAGTACTCCCCGAAGGTCCAGTACTACCAGTCGGTCCACTTTCTACTAATACGATATAATCTGGAGATATATTCGGAAACCCTTGAGGTGCATCTTTTTTTACAACATAGCCGCTGCTCGTATAAGTGACAACTTGTCCTGTTTTATAGGTGGGAGCGGCTGCTAGACTAAAGGCGGTAGTACTTTGTAAGCCAGCCCCGGTAGATCCAGCACTCCCCGAAGGTCCGGTAGCTCCAGTGGGTCCAGTAGCTCCAGTGCTACCAGTGGGCCCGATACTGCCCGTAGGCCCAGTGTTTCCGTTAGAACCACCGTTACGTCTGCCGTCGCAATTAAAACAATTACGTGGGTACATGTACGCTCTCCTTTCTATATTTTGAAAATCTATTTTTAAAAATAGAACTACTATATATATATTATGAATTCTATATTTTTGTGTGGTCGATCGTATTGTATGTCTAGATTTCAAAAATAGGGGAGAATTCTAGCGATGAGTGACATGTTTGTTTCTCCTGCTTAAAAGAATTCCATCCGTGTTAGTTTTTCTTATTTTTCATCGCAAAATAGGAAGCGGATAGGAAACAAATAAAACCTGAAATCCAGCCAATAGAAGGAGAATAGGGAAGTATATGTTGTAATACCATTCCGCTAGAAATAAAAAAGCTACCGAGTAGACCTAAGAAGATGGGGTATCGCAATAATTTGAACATAAGTGATACAACCTCCTTTTTTATGACATATATTGTATGTTAGTCTTAATTTTCTGTATACAATGTTTTAGAAAAATAGTGGTACAATATATGAATGATACGAGAGAGGATGAGCATTAACATATGTACGTTACTGTAACAAAAGCAGCATATAAAAAGATTATGGATACGATTCCAAATGAAGCGAAATATATAAAGTTATTTTACGATAATGAAGGTTGCGGTTGTGTCATGAGCGGAATTATCGATTTAGTAGCTGTAGCAGAAAAAGATGAGCGCGATGTGGATATCGAATCTAGCGCAATGAATTTTATTGCAGATCGTACAAAGCTTGTATTTATGGATGATAAGTTAACAGTTGATTGGCATGAAGGTGGAGGAACTTTTCAGCTGAAGAGTCCGAGTCAATTTTATAATCCAAATATGAAGTTACACGTTCGAGTGTAATAGAGGAAAGGTGGTTCCAAAATATGTTTTGGAACCACCTTTTTTTATTGTATAAGTCGATATAATGTCATGTACCAAACAAAGCAAACTTCTCCATACAAATGAGAAGATTTTTTCACATAATGAAATGTACATATGATTGAATTTTCTGTATAATTTTATTTGCGGAGGGGATACGCATGAGAAGATGGGGGATTGAGTTTTTAATTTTAACAGTCGTTATTATTTGGGGGATTAATTTTACGATTGCAAAATATGGACTTTTAGAATTTACAGCAATTGAGTTTACTGCACTTCGGATGATATCGGCGGCACCGCTTATGTTACTCCTTACATTTTTTATTGAAAAGTCGGTTTACATGGAACGAAAGGATATACCTAGATTAATAATCGTTAGCGTTGTAGGTATTGTACTGTATCAAACATTGTTTATGGAAACTGTCAAATATACGTCTGCTACAAATGCCTCTTTACTCATTTCTATTTCACCTATTTTTACAACTGTATTTGCGATCTTTTTGAAACAAGAAAAGTTTTCTTCTCGAAAGCTCATCGGTTCTATTATTGCCTTTGGTGGTGCCGCATTAGTTTTAGTAGCAGGGCATTCACTTACTAGTTCTTTTTACGGGAATGGAATTGGACTTATTACATCAATATGCTGGGGACTTTATCCTGTTTTAGCAGGTCCATTAATTAAAAAATATTCAGCACTACGTGTTACCGCATGGTCAGCATTAGTTGGCGCGATTCCGCTTTTATTGTTAAGTGGACCACATGTATTTATAATGCCATTTCACATTACACACGGAATGACACTATTCGCTTTACTATATTCTATTTTCTTTGTAACAGTATTTGGTTTAGTAATGTGGTATGTTGGTATTCAAAAAATTGGCGCGTCACATACGATGGTATATATGTATATAACGCCGCTTGTAGCTGTTTTATTTGCAGCTGTATGGGCAAATGAATATGTATCGTTTCAACAAATAATCGGTGGCATTATTATTTTCTTCGGTCTATGGTTTGTGAAATCGGAGAAAGTAAAAGCTCATTCTATTGCGGGGGAACCTATATCAAAATAGGAAAACAGATCACCTATGATCTGCTTTCCTATTTTTTTATTTTTGGTAAGAAGACGAGAAATAAGATAGCAGTAATAAGAGGAATTAAGTTTAAAAATGGAATACGGAAGAGTGTGATAAGAATAATACCTGGAAGAAGAACACCGAGGACAGCGTAAAAAATACTGTGATTTTTCGTGTACCAATACAATGAAAGTCCAATAAGTGCAGGGATAATGAGGTGAATGAGAGCCATTAAAAAATAAATCATTAGACGCCCCCTTTATTTGTGTGCTTATTACATCATATCCGTATGTTCATAGATTGATATCATTTTTTTCATAAATGGACGAAAAATGTTTGGAAAAACGTCACAAATTATGAGAATATGATGTTTGAAATCTTGTATAATATTATTTCCTGAAAATATTAAAAACAACATAAACAAACTGTTTATGTTGTTTTTAATTTGAGTGAAATGAATTTTAAGTAGTATGAACTCGAAAGAACTGAGTTATACAGCTTTTGTTGGATAGATAAAAATTACTGAAGAGGAGAACAGCATGATTAGTATGTCATTAAGATCGTTTAAAATTCAATCGTATTATTTATTAGGTTTTCTTTTACTAGGCTGGATGTTAACGCCGTTTTCAGCTCATTTTCTAGGTGCAGGAATTGGACTGATTGTAAGTATGTATTGTGTTTGGCTTTTAGGGAGACGAATTGAGAAGCTTGGAGATAGTATCGTAAAGAAAACGAAAGCACCGACGCTCGGTATGTTTAATCGTTTTGCAGCTGCTATTTTAGGTGCTATTATTATGTACGAAATTGAGCACCACATGGTTATGTGGGCATTTGCAGTAGGGATTCTGGGTGGCTATTTCTTAATCGTTGTGAATTTAGGCTACTATAGTATGAAAGATGAGGAAGAATTAACGAAGAGCTAAAAAGATAAAAAGATAAAAGCCTCTTTTAGATGGAATAGAGGATCCGGCGGAGGATAGAAGCGGTCAGGGACTTTTTTAGCCCCATACGATGTGAAACCAGATAGATGTAGTGAGTAGGGATATAATTTATATGTTCGAAACCGTGATTTGTCTGTGTGGAAATCTGGGTATGTAAATTGAAAACGGGTTTACTGTGGAATAGAGGATCCAGCGGAGGATAGAAGCGGTCAGAGACTTTTTTAGCCCCATGCGATGTGAAACCAGAGAGATGTAATGAGTAGGGATATAATTTATATGTTCGAAACCGTGATTTGTCTGTATGGAAATGGGTTTATTCTGGGATAAGTGATTCAGTGATGGATAGTACAACAGGAAGCAAAACTTTGCACAAAATACAGGTTTCTGCTTCCAATAAGTTAACATGAAATCACTTATTAGTATGATTCTTAGGTTCTTTAAAAAAGCTGGATATAATACAACAAATTATACCGGTAAATAGAATAATGTATTTTATCGTTTCACTTTGCTGAAATAAATTAACGTTAAGCATCACAAGTCCCCAAAACATTTGGATTGCTCCGTAACTGAATAAAATTTTTCCTATACGAGAAAAATTTTTCATAGGACTCCTCCTTTCCTGTATATGTAAATTTTATCATAAAAAACGAAAAGTGAATGATTATAAAACGAATTTTCTGTAATTTTTCCGAACTACATCACGGATGAAGAGAGAAGATATAGAAAGAAGCTTACGTAAAAACGTAAGCTTCTTTTTTATGTAAGTGTGTGTAACCGTTAAGCCGCATTGGGTTTTGTCGGTGAGTACGCGAAACTTTACGGTTATACGACACTTATTCATATGAGTAAAAGGGTTATTCCAACAGAAAGTTTGTACTTAAGCGATTGGACCGCCTAAGTTAATAATATTTTCAGAAACGCTGTCGAACTTTTTGAAGTTCTCTTTGAATTCGCTCGCAAGCTCGATTGCTTTTGCTTTGTAAGCAGCTTTATCAGCCCAAGTTTGTTCAGGCATTAACACTTCGTCAGGTACACCTGGTACGTGAAGTGGAACTTCAAGACCGAAGATGTCATGTTTAGCTGTTTCTGTTTTCGCAAGTTCGCCGCTTAATGCTGCTTGAATCATTGCACGAGTGTAACCTAAGTTCATACGTTTACCAACGCCGTATTCGCCACCAGTCCAGCCAGTGTTTACTAAGAATACTTTCGCATCGTGTTTCTCGATTTTTTCACCAAGCATTTCAGCATAGCGAGATGCATCAAGTGGTAAGAATGGTGAACCGAAGCAAGTTGAGAATGTTGCTTGCGGTGATGTAACGCCGCGCTCTGTTCCTGCTAGTTTACTAGTATAACCACTTAAGAAATGATACATAGCTTGTTCTTTTGATAACTTGCTGATTGGAGGCAATACGCCAGATGCATCAGCAGTTAAGAAAATGATTGTATTTGGGTGTCCAGCAACACTTGGCAGTACGATATTGTCGATCGCATGCATAGGGTATGCAGCACGAGTATTTTCTGTTAAAGTAGTATCGTTGTAGTCTGCGATACGCGTTTGGTCATTAATGATAACGTTTTCTAAAACAGATCCAAATTTAATTGCATCGAAAATTTGTGGTTCTTTCTCGTGAGAAAGGTTTACACATTTTGCGTAGCAACCGCCTTCAATATTGAATACACCGTTATCAGACCAGCCATGCTCATCATCACCGATTAATTTACGGTTTGGATCAGCAGATAATGTTGTTTTACCTGTCCCAGATAAACCGAAGAATAGTGCTACGTCGCCTTCTTCACCTACGTTTGCAGAGCAATGCATAGAAAGAATATCTTGTTCAGGTAATAAGAAGTTCATAATAGAGAAGATTGATTTTTTCATTTCTCCAGCGTATTCTGTACCACCAATTAGTACGATACGTTTTTCGAATGAAACCATAATGAATGCTTCAGAGTTTGTACCGTCAACAGCTGGCTCAGCTTTGAAATTCGGTGCAGAAACAATTGTGAACTCTGATTCATGAGTTGTTAATTCTTCTTCAGTTGGACGAATGAATAATTGATGTACAAATAAATTGTGCCATGCATATTCGTTAATAACTTGAATTGGTAGGCGGTAATTGCGGTCAGCGCCTGCAAATCCATTGAAGATGAATAACTCTTCTTTTTCTTTTAAGTATTCTAAAACTTTAGTATATAATTTATTAAAATGTTCTTCAGAAATCGGTTGATTCACTGCTCCCCAAGCAATTTTGTCAGCAACCGATGCTTCTTTCACAATAAATTTATCTTTAGGAGAACGTCCTGTATATTTTCCTGTTGAAGCAGAAACGGCACCAGTAGAAGTTAATTTCCCTTCATTTCGCATTAATACTTTTTCCACTAATTGCGGAACACTTAGTTGAATCTGTGCATTGCTTCCGTTCAATAATTCGTGTAAACCAATTTGGACATTCACAGTACTCATATTTATATACCATCCTTTTCATTTAATGAAATATTTCTCGTAATCCCCAACAAGAGTATAACACAATTATATAAATAATGTATACTATTTATTTCTTTTTGTTTGTGTGAATGCATTATTTCCTTATTAATATTTCATTCCAGGCGTATTGAGAAAAACTTTCAGGAAAATGTGAATATTAATTGACAAATGAATATCATTTCTTTAGTATAGGTTGGGACGGATACTCTCTTATCCCGAGCTGGCGGAGGGACAGGCCCGATGAAGCCCAGCAACCTCACTTGTAGTGGTAAATACAGGTGAATAGGTGCTAAAACCTGTGCGAGGCTAACGGTCTCGAACGATAAGAGCAAAGGGCAAAAAGCAGTATGCAAGTAGCAAATTAAACCTTTCCTCTATGTAAAGTAGGAAAGGTTTTTCTGTATGCTTGTGTGGGAGAATAAATGTATGTCGCAGTTTGTGGCAAATTAAGGATGAGTTCCGTACAATATATACAATTACTGTAGGGAGGTTTACCACATGACAAAAAAACGTCATCTGTTCACATCTGAGTCTGTAACTGAAGGACATCCAGATAAAATTTGTGACCAAATTTCTGATTCAATTTTAGATGCGATCTTATCAAAGGACGCTAATGCACGTGTAGCTTGTGAAACAACTGTAACAACTGGTTTAGTATTGGTAGCGGGGGAAATTACGACTTCTACTTACGTAGATATTCCAAAAATCGTTCGTGAAACAATTCAAGGCATTGGTTACACACGTGCAAAATACGGATTCGATGCAGAAACTTGTGCAGTTTTAACATCTATCGATGAGCAATCTGCTGACATCGCTATGGGTGTTGACCAAGCGCTAGAAGCACGCGAAGGTCTAATGACTGACGCTGAGATTGAGGCAATTGGTGCAGGAGACCAAGGTTTAATGTTTGGCTTCGCATGTAATGAAACACAAGAATTAATGCCACTTCCAATCTCGCTTGCTCACAAATTAGCTCGCCGTTTAACTGAAGTACGTAAAGATGACACATTATCATACTTACGTCCGGATGGAAAAACGCAAGTTACAGTTGAGTATGATGAAAATGGTAAACCTGTACGTGTAGATACAATCGTAATTTCTACACAGCATCATCCAGATGTTACATGGGAAGAAATCGATCGCGATTTAAAAGAGCATGTAATTAAAGCTGTAGTTCCAGCAGAATTAATGGATGGAGAAACGAAATTCTTCATTAACCCAACTGGTCGCTTCGTAATTGGTGGACCACAAGGTGATGCTGGTTTAACAGGACGTAAAATCATCGTTGATACTTACGGTGGATACGCTCGCCACGGTGGCGGTGCATTCTCTGGTAAAGATGCAACAAAAGTTGACCGTTCAGCAGCATATGCAGCTCGTTATGTTGCGAAAAACATCGTAGCAGCTGGTCTTGCTGACAAAGCAGAAGTACAACTTGCATACGCAATCGGTGTAGCACAACCAGTATCAATTTCAGTTGATACATTCGGCACTGGTAAAGTATCTGAAGACGTACTAGTAGAACTAGTTCGTAACAACTTCGATCTTCGCCCAGCTGGTATTATTAAAATGCTAGACTTACGTCGCCCAATTTACAAACAAACAGCAGCTTACGGCCACTTCGGACGTACTGATGTAGATCTAACATGGGAACGTACAGACAAAGCTGCAGCTTTAAAAGAGCAAGCTGGTCTATAATATATGAAAAAAAGCTTTGCGCGGTGAGCGCAAAGCTTTTTTTATTTTGTTTACTTACAATTTGAATGCATGAGCTACAATACACTTCGCCGTCTAGCTCAATATACTTTTTCATATTCGTCATGCCACTTGTCGGAAAGGGCATATGAATCCATGCTTTTTCATACGTTTGGATTTCTTTTTTACATGATTTGCAAAGGGTTGGTTTCTTTTGGAACATATGTAATCAACCTTTCATTTGACGTGCTTTACCCGCGTAAAAGGAACTGCTTAGTAAAAATAGTGTTGCGAATATAATGCTTACTAATGTAGCGTATGGAATTGCGCCTTTTAGAGAAAAGCCAACAGTAATGGAAGCGACGAATAAGAGGATGAATGTTGTTGTTAGTTTTTTGTAAAGTTCCATAATATGTAGACCTCCTTATTTAGAGATAGAACGTTTAAATATAAAATCTACTTTGTAGGCAAGTACGAGAGGAATTAATGTGCTAGTCAAATAGTAACGAATACCACCATCAGGCATAAGCACATACAATTTTAAAAAGTTAATATCAAACCCGTAAGCGATACATTGAAAAAGGGATAATATAATTAGGAATGGTATAATGGGTACGTATCGTTTCATATTTTGAATCATATAAAGCTCCTTTATATGGATAAATATACTTATATTGTATCATATTGAATTCTTTAATTTATACATAATTTTACAAAGTTAAATGAAAGGAAAGATGAAAAATGAGTGTTAATGAACATAAAAAACAAGCGCCAAAAGAAGTGCGCTGCAAGATCGTGACGATTTCTGATACACGTACAGAAGAGACGGACAAGAGCGGACAACTATTACATGAATTATTAAAAGAAGCAGGGCATACAGTAATCTCTTATGACATTGTAAAAGATGATAAAGAAAGTATTCAGCAAGCGGTGCTAGCTGGTTATCATAGGAAAGATGTTGATGTCGTGTTAACAAATGGCGGTACGGGCATTACGAAACGTGATGTGACGATTGAAGCAGTATCAGCGTTATTAGATAAAGAAATTGTTGGATTCGGTGAGTTGTTCCGCATGATTAGTTATTTAGAAGATATCGGAAGCAGCGCAATGTTAAGTAGAGCGATTGGCGGTACAATTGGGCGCAAAGTTGTCTTTTCCATGCCAGGGTCTAGCGGAGCAGTTCGTCTTGCGATGAATAAATTAATTTTACCGGAATTAGGTCATATTACATTTGAGCTGCATCGCCAATGAGTAAGTATGCTGGAATTGTATTGGCAGGAGGTATGTCGAGTAGATTCGGTGAGCCGAAAGCATTAGCGATTTGGAAGGGGACTCCTTTCGTTGAGCATATTTTGAAAGTGATGACAAGTACTTTGCAAGAAGTTGTAGTCATTAGTCACTCCGATATAAAAGAGCGAGTAGAGCAACTTGTACAAGTTCCAGTTATAGAAGATATTCCGCATTATAAAGGAAATGGACCACTTGCTGGAATTGTATCAGGAATGGAATATATAGAAGCAGATTGGTATGCTATTATGCCTTGCGATGCGCCAAATGTTTCGCAGGAATGGTTTACCATTTTACTAGAGCAAACGAGTAATGAATATGATGCAGTTGTCCCTATTATTAATGGAAGGAAACAACCGTTACTTGCATCGTATCATAACCGTGTGAAAGAAAAGATTTATGCTTTGTTTCAGGAAGAAAAAAGAAGTATGGGTCAGCTTTTATCACAATGTAATGTGAAATATATTGCTGGTGAAGATGTACAAGCGAATGCAGATTGGTTTATAAATGTGAATACGAAAGAAGAGTATGTGCAGGCTCAAAAAGACCTTTCAAATGAATGAAAGGTTTTTTTGATATACAGAAATTGGGGAACAATTACTGTATAAAGGTATGTGAGCAAGTTGATTTTAAGGGGAATCTCTTAAAATCATCATACAGTAAAAATACTGTATAACCATATATTAATTTTTATGGGTTTTTATTACAAGTCTGTTTATTTATGTGTCTTTTTGTTATGATGAATATGAAAATAAATAGATATTTCACCTTGTGTATCATTTAGTAAACTAAAATTTATAACTGTGTAATAAACTCCCTTCGTTTTTTGAAGGGAGTTTTTCTGTTTAAGCGAGTAATTCTGATGCGGTGTGCTGAAGAACTTCTTCATATTGGTCAAGTAAGCCACGAAAGATCTCATCCCAGCTTTTTGATTGGGCATAAGACGAAGCCGCTATGCCCATTTGCATAAGTTGCGTTTCATTTTGCAATAAAGAGTAAATGGATGATAGAAATGCGTCCTCATTTTTGGGCGGACAAAGAACTCCCGTTTTTCCATCCGTAATAATATTTTTAACTCCGCCACTATTTGCACCAATGACAGGTGTACCGCATGCAAGTGATTCGAGTACGACATTTCCGAACGTTTCAGTAGCGGATGGAAATACCATGATGTTAGAACAAGCATATGCTTCGGCTAAATCCTTCCCTTGTAAATATCCAGTAAAAGTGATATTTGCACTCGGAACAGCTTCACGCAAATTTGTTGCTAGCGGACCGTCTCCTGCGATAAGCCAATGAATGTCGTTTCGAGTATGCGTCGTTGTCACGATAAGGTGTTGCAACGTATCAATATCTTTTTCAGGAGCAATCCGTCCAACATAGGAAAGGACATACTTCGCTGTAATATTATATTTTTTTCGGAATAGGTCTGTATTGTAAGATGGATGAAAGAGTGTGCAATCTACACCACGTCCCCATATGGAGAGGGCCTGAAAACCTTTGTTTTTTAGTTGGTGTAACGTTTCAAAGGAAGGAACGAAATTTTTTTGCATATGACTATGAAACCATTTTAAATAGTTCCAAAGCATATTAGAGAGAAATTCGATTTTGTAATAGCGTAAATAAGCATCGAAATCAGTATGATAAGAACCGACAACTGGGATGTTTAATTTTTTTGCATAATACAATCCACAAAGTCCCATGTTGAAAGGTGTAGCAATGTGAATAATGTCAGGTTTAAAGGAAAGAAGTTCTCGTTTAATACGCGGAGTAGGAAAAGAAAAGCGGCATTCTGGATATAATATTGTTAACGGGATACTTCTCATCTTGTTTACATTAGCTACGAAATCATCTTCAGCTGTATGCTGAGGGGCGAAAACAGAATAGGCGATCTTTTCTTTCTGAAAATAACGTGTTAATCGTTCTAATGTTTTCGCAACCCCGTTGACTTGTGGTGTAAAAGTATCGGTAAAAATGGCGACTCTCATCATATCACTCCTTTATGTGAAAAGTGGGATGAATTGATAAAAAGAGATGATGCCAGAGCAAGTGCCGAGGCACATACCGACAAATACATCAGACGGATAGTGAAGCCCTAAATAAATACGAGAAATACCGACGCATAATGCTAAAGGTAATAGAAAAACAAGTAAGTTTGGATTATAGCAAATAAATGGAATGAAGACAGAGAAAACGGCTGTTGTATGACCAGACGGGAAAGAGTGGTCTTTTAATGGATGGACTGGATATTTCGCATCCTGAATTGTTAAATAAGGACGTTTTCGCGGATACCATCTTTTTAATATTTGTACAGGAATATGGCTAATTACTAAAGAAATAGCAGTTGCGATTGCAGCTTGATGCAAAGTCCCTTTTGCAAAAATTAAAAAGAAAAGTGTGAGTGCGATTGAGAAAGTAGCACCACCGATATGAGTAATATTGCTGAAAAAAATATTTAATGTTTTTTGATCAAAGTATCGGTTAATTCCTTTGAAAATGTAACATTCTATTTTATACAGTCCACTGACCTTCATGAAAATTCTCCTCCCTCGTTTACATATATATGGAGATATTAGCTTTTATTTTAATAAGATTTTATTGAGGGAGTAATAATGTTTTGTAAAGAAAAAGTTAGTTTTTATTCCGCTTTAATGGGCAGTAAGCCCCCCACCTCAAAATTCAGCGAAAGCAAAGAAGTTAGGCGGGGGTCGGGCTGCCCATAAAAGTCCGATTGGTGAGGGCTAATAATCAGTGGAGGATGAAGAAAACCCCCACTGATTAAAGTTTCACTTTATATAAAAAGCTGCCACTTTAATGGCAGCTGGAAACGTTACTTCTGTAATGATTTATAATACTGGCCTTTTTCAACATATTGTGTGCGAATGCGCTCCATGTCTTTACGGTCTTCCTCTGTTAACTCACGAACGACTTTAGCTGGGCGACCGAAAGCTAACGTGTTTGGTGGAATTTTCTTTCCTTGTGAAACAAGGCTTCCAGCACCGATAAAGGCTCCTTCGCCAATTTCAGCACCATCTAATATAATAGATCCCATTCCAATTAAAGCATCTTTTTTAATATGACAGCTATGTAAAATAACTTGATGCCCAATGGTTACGTCATCTTCTAAAATAAGAGGATACTGTGGGCTTTGGTGAAGTGTACATTGGTCTTGTACATTTACTCGGTCTCCAATGATTGTTGGTGAAACATCACCACGTATGACTGTATTAAACCAAATACTTGATTCTTCGCCAATGGAAACGTCGCCTGTAATGGTAACATAATCAGCGATAAAAGCACTACTCGCAATTTTCGGATTTTTTTCTTTATAAGGGTATATCATGTAAAGCCTTCCTTTCCTAGAGACTAGTTTCAGTGTATCAAATTATAAGAAAGAGTGAAATGGAGGAGAGCCGTATGTGGAGTTATGAAGCAGAGGAAGCGAAAGCTGTCGTTGTTATCGTGCACGGTGCAATGGAATATCACGGACGTTACGAAGCAGTTGCAGAAATGTGGAATCATATCGGCTACCACGTCGTGATGGGGGACCTTCCGTCACATGGAACGACTTCAAGAAATAGAGGACATATTGATTCGTTTGATGAATACATAGAGGAAGTTAAATTATGGGTGAAAGAGGCAAGAAAGTATCGGTTACCTATTTTTATATTCGGTCATAGTATGGGCGGTCTTATTATTATTCGTATGATGCAAGAAACGAAGAGAGAAGATGTAGAAGGCATTATTTTAAGTTCGCCATGTTTAGGCGTAGTAGCTGGACCTTCTGCACCGCTTCAAGTTGCTTCAAAAATATTAAATATTATCGCTCCAAAACTGCAATTTGCAACGAATCTTACAGTGGAAATGTCAACTCGTAATCATGAAGTTAGAGACGCGATGGAGAATGATTCATTGTTCTTGCGCAAAGTATCAGTACGTTGGTATAGTGAATTGATTAAGTCTATCGAAATTGCTCATAAGAAAATAGATGATTTTCCAGATGTTCCGCTCTTGCTAATGCAGGCGTGTGAGGATAAACTTGTAGATAAAATACGTGTCCGCACTTGGTTTGATAATGTTAAAATAAGTGATAAGGCTTTTAAAGAATGGCCGAATTGTTATCACGAGTTATTAAACGAGTATGAGCGTGATGAAATTTTGAATTATATTCAGTCATTTACTGAAATACGCATCAATAACATAATAGAAACAAATAAGTAAATTATTTGTACATTGAATAGAGGAGATGAAGGAAGAAGTGAACGTACCGAGTAATCCCATAACGCTCATGGCGAAAGTATACCGTGATGTGTTTCCGGTTGTACACCATGAGCTAGCGATGTGGAAAGAGCGTGCCTACCATATTCCGAATGATGAGCTTCATAGTCAGGCAATCGCAAGTATTGAGCATAAAACGTTTCATTGCGAAGGCGGAGGTATTTTAGCGCTATTAGCAGATGAACACCGAGAGGAATGTATTCGTTTTATCGTAGCGTATCAAACGATCAGCGACTATTTAGATAATTTGTGTGATCGCAGTACATCACTTGATCCAAATGATTTTGCCGCACTGCATGAATCGATGTTAATGGCATTATCACCTGAAGTAGAAGGTGGGGGTAATTATTATCGCTATCGTGATGATCAAGATGATGGTGGTTATTTAGATGAACTTGTTGAAACATGCCAAGATGTTTTAAAGAAAACGAAGCACTATGACAAAATTGCTCCTGTTCTTCATGAACTTGCTTGTTATTATTGTGATTTGCAAATTCATAAACACGTGAAGTTAGAAGAAAGAGAACCACGCTTACAAAAATGGTTTGAAGCACATAAAGAAAACTTACCAGAGATGAGTTGGTTTGAATTTTCAGCATGTGCCGGTTCTACGCTTGGAATCTTCTGTCTTGTTGCATATGCATTTCATGATGAGTTACATGATGAAGATATTGCGAAAATTAGACAAGGGTATTTCCCTTACGTACAAGGACTTCATATTTTACTTGATTATTTCATCGATCAAGAAGAAGACCGTATGGGCGGGGATTTGAATTTCTGTAGTTATTATGAAAACGAGCAAGCTATATTAGATCGTATGAAACACTTTGTAGAAGAAGCAGAGAAGAGTATTGGTGATTTGCCTCATGCGAAGTTTCATCGTCTCATAAGCCGAGGGTTACTTGGTATTTATTTATCAGACCAAAAAGTATCAGCGCAAAAGAATATGCACAAAATGGCACGGCGCATTGTAAAGTACGGAGGCCTCACTTCACGATTCTTCTATTGGAACGGGAAGATGTACCGAAAGAAAACGGCGCAGTGACGAAGAAAACCACTCATGTAGAGTGGTTTTTTGTTATGATCGTATTTTTGAAAATACATATATAAGAAGTTCAATCGCAAAAATTACTAATACAGATAGTCCGAACAAAGGCATGACAGCGCCTAGTATAACCATCATGATAAAGAAAACAATTATGCTTTTCTTATCTCTTTGCTTTGGCGGTGCTGCTAATTTTCCTTTCGGCTTTCTGGCTAACCACATTTTTATTCCATAATAAATAAGAAGTAATAAAGATAACGTCGTTAGTAAGCATAATATTTTATTTGGCCATCCGAATAAATGTCCTTCGTGAAGCGGGATACCGTAAGTGAACCATTGTGCAAATAAGCCATAATCGCGATAGTCTGTTTTTGAAATGAGTTTTCCGCTATATTGATCAAAGTAAGCTGTTATTTCTTCATTTGGTGCGACATGCATACCAGTAATGCCAGAACCACTTGATTTCGAAACGGTGAATACACCTTTCGGATCAGTCGGTAGTGAGATAACGTACGGCTTCTTTATTTCAATTCCTTTTTGTAATTCATCGACAGAAATAGATTTCGGTTCATTTGAATTTGATTCAGGAGGAGCTTCTTTTCTTGTTGCCCATGGTAATTCTTTTACCTTTGATTCAGGCGGTGCCATATACAACTTTGGATATCCAATCGATTCATTCGACGATGCAATTTTATAAATTTGGTTCCCCATAAATCCTGACCATGGCAATCCAGATGCGACTAGCAGAAAGAGAGGAATTGTAAATATAATACCGATAATAGAGTGACGTCTTTTTGCTTTTTCTCGCTTATTGGATGCTGGTGTGTTTTTGAATTGGCGTATACTCATATACAACCCAGTTACAATTAAAAAGATTGTCCAACATGCCGCAAGCTCTACAGTATAGTTGACGACAGTGCCACCAACTAAAAGGGAGCTATGTAATTCTCGCATTATATTGGCAAACGTTTCACTTGCATTTTGATCCCCAACAATTTGATTATTGCTATCTAAATATACATACTTTTGTTGCCCAGTATATTCATTTGCAATAGTAAGCCTCGTATTATAATCCCCATTAAACTCACTAATTTTCGCCACACTATAATGTGGATATTTTTTCTCGGTTAAGGAAATAGAATCAGACATCGAAATAGACTCTGTTTGGGCGCTCTTCCCAAAATATAAATCTTTATAGATGAAATCTTCAACCTCTTCCCGAAATAAATACCCAATTCCGCTTAGTGACAACGTAATAAGAAGCGGCGTAATAAAAAGCCCAGCATAAAAATGCCAACGCCAAAAAATGTAATGAAGCGAACGATTTACTTTCATACTTTCAGTTCCCCTAACCTTCCCTATATGAATAAATTCCTCATTTTAATATAGCGAGATTAAGTGTGGATATTTTGAAGTAATTGTGAAAAATGTTAAAAGTTTTTGGGATTTTCATCAAACATAAAACACATTTCAGAAAGGATGTTTTCTATGTTTACGAAGATTTCTTTATATTTGATAGATACTTCCTAACAACCGCCTCAGCAAGACATTGAGCAGAATCAACAAAATCTTCACTCGCCACAACATTCAAATCAGTGCATGCGATAATGGCGGTATCTACTTCATCTTTCAACTGAACAACGAGCGCGCTCCATAATTTGCGAGCTTCTTCAACTTCTCCGCTTTTAATATACGTAATAATTTGATTAATCATCGTTTGCCATTTTTCATAATGAATGTATTCTATATTCCGTTTTGCAATCCCGTCTTGATAAATACCAGCTTGAACTGTCGCTTCTGTTGCGAGAAGAGCGACTCTTTTTATATTTTCGGGAATTGCTTGTAACGTCTCATCGACTATATTTAAAATCGGAATGGACAGAGAGTGCTGTAATTCCTCGAAATAAAGATGCGCCGTATTGCACGGCATAGCGATAAATTCTACGCCAGTACTTTTAAGTTTTTGTGCCCCTTCAATAATCGCTTTTTTCATCGCTTCGTGATCAATAGGGCAATCCATGTAAAACGGTGTTGGGCACGAGTAAATCATCATATGAGGAAAGTCCATATCATGTTTTGCTCCGTATATTGTTTGGCACTTTGCTATAACTGTATCAACGAATGGCCCAGTTGATTTTGGTCCCATTCCTGCTAGTATTCCGATCATTGTTTCGTCTCCTTTAATATGTAATTAAAAACGTTTTTTGCGAACGATAAAAAGAAATAAAGTGAGTAATAAAAATGAATATGCGATAGCCCAAGCTGTGAGCCATAGCGTGTGATTTAGTATATTATATTTGTATTGACCAAGCATTAGAAGGCTTTCGACAGGTGGTAAAAACCATAGTAACTCTTTTTTAAATCGGATGGAGGCGATCGTTATAAGTAATATGAATGTAAGGCTAAGCCAAGCGGTGCTTGCTTTTGGAATCATATTTCTAGTAAATAAAGTTGCGATTGAAATTCCAAGTATAGAGAAAGACATATGAGCGAGAAATCCGACTAAAAATAAAGAAACTGTCATTTCTTCATTAAACATTTGCAAAATAATTGGATAGATTACAGATATAAAAGATAACACAGTACAAATGAGAAGAGCCGTAATATATTTACCAACATATAGTGCGGAAATATTATTTGTGTGAGAAATCGTAATTTGTTCTTGTACAGGGTCTTCTGTATGAAAAATTGTGACTGTAATCCAGGCAGATAATAAATAAAGTGCGAGTGCCGTTTCTAAGTATGTCGGCACAATAGGAGTCGGTTTATATGCATATACAAAAAGTAAGCTCACAAAGTACATCGCAATAGGAGGGACGTACTTATACGATTTTGTATAGTCGAGAAAGTGATAACGAATAAGAGCAAACATAATGAACCTTCTTTCGATTTAAAAGTTAGGTTGTAGCAGTGTGATAGATGCTTTTTTATGCAATAAAAACTGAAGCATTTCGTTTGTATATTCTTTTTCGATTTGTAATTGAATAAGGTTTTGAGTTGAGTTGTGTGCAACGTGTATAAATCCTAATTGTTTACGTAATTCTATCGCTGAAAATGTTTCGTGAACGATTGCCTCAATATAGACTTGTTCTGCCGCCTTTTGCACAGAGATATCTTCTGTGATTGTATGATTTGCTAATGTCACAATTCTATTGGCGAAGTTTTCTAGTAGTTGTTTTTCATGACATGTGAAGAGCACGGATATACCTTGTTGTTTTAATGAGAGTAAAATATGTTCTAATTCTTGCTGAGAGTTAGGATCAAGTCCAGAAAGAGGTTCATCCAAAATTAATAAATGGACGTCTGTAAGCAATGCTTGCATAATACCTGTTTTTTGTTTCATGCCTTTTGAAAAGTTTCGTACAACGGAATGCCTTGCATGATGTAAATGAAAAGATTCAAGAAGCATCGGAATTTTATCTTTTAAATATTTTGTTGATAAACCGTGAATGTGGCCGAGATGATATAAATAATCCTCTAATGTAAAACGAATCCCTTCAGGAAAATGTTCAGGTACATAACCAATTTGTATATGTTCTTTTTTTTGAAGTGTCCCTGCCGTAGGTGAAATAAATCCTGCAATTATTTTGAGTAGAGTACTTTTTCCAGTCCCGTTCCCCCCAATAATAGCGAGTGCCTCTCCTTCTGGAATGGATAAATCAATGTTGTCTAGTATAAGTGATTTGCCGTACTTCTTTTGAATGCCCCTTAGTTTTACTAGCAAAGTTCTATCCTTCTTTCTTCAAATATTGTATACATCCATTATATAGGAGAATAAGAAAAAGACGTGTAATGAGTACACGTCTTTTTTTGTTATGTTTTGTCGAATCGTCGATATATTATCGCTTCTCAATCGCTACAATAAATGGCGGGTTATTTTGCTGGTTAATGAAGCCATATCGCAGTACGTGAGCTTGTTTTTGATCTAGTTCTTCTGCAAATTTGAGAACAGCGTCGCGTTCCACTTGTCCTTCTGGGTGTCCGTGGTAAATGACAAGGACGATGATTCCTTCAGGTGCCATTACTTCTAGTAATTGTTCGATAGCCGAAATTGTTGAGTTCGGTTTTGTAACGATATGCTTGTCACCGCCAGGAAGGTAACCTAAGTTGAAGATAGCGCCTGTTACTTTTCCTTTTGCATTTACTGGTAATACGGATAAAAGCGTATCGTGACTATCGTGAACTAAAACAGTACGTTTGAAAAGCTCTTTTTCTTTTAAACGGATAGTAGAGCTTTCAATTGCTTCTTTTTGAATATCAAATCCAAATACTTTTCCGTTATCTCCAACGATTTCAGCTAGGAAGCAAGTGTCATGACCATTTCCTAAAGTTGCATCTACAGCATAATCGCCTTCTTTAACAGCCGTTTGCAGCAGTGTGCGAGCAAACGGTAATACACGTTCTAACTTCATTTTTGTTTCTCCTCATTTGCATATTTTCCTTGCCAGCTTCCGCGGCGTACAAATTCTGCATCGATGGAATTTAATACTTCCCATTTATTTAAGCTCCACATTGGGCCAATCATTAAATCAGGTGGGCCGTCACCTGTGATGCGGTGCACAATTACGTCTTCTGGAATTATTTCAAGTTGGTCAACAACGAGACTTACGTAATCCTCAAGAGAAAGGAACTCGAGTTGTCCTTTTTCATATTGCTTCACCATTGGCGTTCCTTTTAATAAATGAAGTAAATGAATTTTAATTCCTTGCACATCAAGCTTCGCTACTTCACGAGCTGTTTCCATCATCATGTCATAATCTTCAAGGGGAAGACCGTTAATAATATGAGAGCAAACTCTAATGCCATGCTTACGTAATTTATTTACACCTTCCACGTAAGAGGGGTAATCGTGAGCGCGATTAATAAGGTTTGCAGTGCGTTCATGAACGGTTTGTAGTCCAAGTTCAACCCAAAGATACGTACGTTTATTTAAGTCCGCTAAATATTCAACAACATCGTCTGGTAGGCAATCTGGACGAGTTGCGATAGAAAGACCGACAACATCTTTTTCTGCTAGAAGTGGTTCGAATTTTTCTTTTAACACTTCAAGTGGTGCATGTGTATTTGTGTACGCTTGGAAATAAGCGATACATTTGCCATCTTTCCACTTCGAGCGCATTTTTTCTTTCATTTCATGATATTGCGTTATAACATCATCGCGGCGATCACCAGCGAAGTCACCAGATCCGGCAGCACTGCAAAATGTACAACCGCCATAAGCAACTGTACCGTCACGGTTTGGACAATCGAAGCCAGCATCTAATGAAACTTTAAAGATTTTTTCACCAAATTCATTGCGTAAATGGTAATTCCATGTATGATAACGTTTATTGTCGTTTGTATATGGAAAAGGGTTTTGAACCTTCATTACTTTCCCTCCTAAGCCGAGTCAAAATGAAACAAAATCCATTATAACATACTCATAAGGTAGAGATGGAAGGGACACACTAAAGGGGAATTGAAGCAAGGAGGGACAATTATGGCAGAGCGTCAATCACTTGAATCGTATATTACACAAGCGGAGCAAGCTGTGGAATATGCGAAAGAACAATTAGATATTGGTATGAGACAAGAGCATTACAATACGTTGGAGTATGGAGATGCGCAGTTACAATTAGAACAAGCATATAACGATTTACAAACGATGCAACAACATGCGAATGATGAGCAACGTGAGCAATTAAATAGAGCGCGCATGGCAATTCGCCAACTGCAACATCAAATGATTATTACACCGCACTAATAAGGAGTGAATGTAATGGCGAAACGTTCAGATCAAAATAATCCAGAGCAAAAAACGCAAAATGGACATAACGCTGAGTTTTCAAATGAGCTTGATCCGGTTATACAAGTGAAACAGCGTAATAGTAAAAAAGGACAACCGCAAAGATCAAAACAATCAGAGTAAACCAGGTCGCAATATGACCTGGTTTTATTTTGCATCGCAAAAGTCCGATTAAAATTTCATTTTACTATATGACAATAATGTAAGATTTCTGTAAGGTTTGTCGATAGTTACAAGCTTACTTTTCCAGTAGAGTAAGGAAGGATTAAATTTTAGACAAGGAGTTGCTTTATGGGGAACAATATTACAAACAAACGAATTGATGAGTTAGATTACATTCGTGGCTTCGCATTACTGGGGATTATTTTAGTAAATATTCTTGCACTACTTCATATTAAAATCCCAGAACCAAATACGATGGATGCTAGCTACCAAAGGTTTCTATACTTATTTGTAGAAGGTCGTTTCTTCTCGATTTTCTCATTCTTATTTGGAGTAGGATTCTATATCTTTATTACACGAGCGATTGCGAAAGGGAAGAATGGATACATTCTATTTCTACGCCGCGTAGTTGCGCTATTTATTTTTGGTTTGATTCATCAAATGTTTCAGCCTGGAGAGGCGTTAACGTTATACGCAATTTGTGGATTAATCGTTTTACCGTTTTATAAAGCGAAAAAAGAAATAAACTTAATAATTGGTCTTATTTTGACGATCGCCTTTAGTGTGATGGGTGTTAAAGAACTATTACCATTCGGCTTAATTTTATTAGGTCTTGCTGCAGGGCAGTACAAAGTGTTCGAAAATCTTTCAATGAAAATCAAACAAGTAGCTATTTTTACAGGCGTTATGTTTGTTTTAAGTGTGGTGGCTTTATGGTATCAATATGGGCACGTTCCTGCTGAACCATTTATAAATATGATACTTATGAATGAGGATGGAACAATAGATGCTGCATCTCAATTCTTAAAAATTGGTGTGACAGTTGGACCAGTAATCTCAGCTTTCTATGTCGGAGCATTAATTTTATTACTTCAGTTAAAACCAGTTCAAATATTGCTAGCACCACTGAAATACTACGGTCGCATGGCTTTAACAAATTATATCGGACAAACGGCAATGATCTTAATTGCAGGTAGTGTGTTTAATTTTGCAGGTAACTTAACGTACATGCAGACGTTATATGTATGTATCGCAATTTATGCAATTCAAATTGTGTTTAGTGTAATTTGGATGAAAATCTTTAAAATGGGTCCATTAGAATGGATTTGGCGTGTTATTACGTATTGGACGGTAACACCTTTAAAGAAATAAAGTGAAACTTTAATCAGTGGGGGTTTTCTTCATCCCCCACTGATTATTAGCCCTCACCAATCGGACTTTAATGGGCAGTAAGACCCCCACCTAAATTCTTTGCTTTCGCTGCATTTTGAGGTGGGGGTCTTACTGCCCATTAAAGCGGGATAAAGAGAGAAGTAGGCTGTTCCTTTTGTGGAACAGCCTATTTTTATTGTTATCTTATGTCGATAAGTCGATATATTTTGAAAAACGCTGATAAAAGTTCATTTGCGAATGAACCTTACACGCGCCCATTTTTTATATTACAAAAGTGTAAGGTAAATGTAATGTTAACAAATAGCAGTTCCCTTCCAAAAAGCGCAAAATAGGTAATGGAAAAACAAGCGTAGGAGGATATATATGACGAAACCAGTTGTAGACGTGAAAAATGTTCAAAAAGTGTACGGTAAAAAAGGTGAGAACCAATCACACGCGTTAAAAGGTGTGTCATTCTCAATTCAAGAGGGTGAGTTTGTTGGGATTATGGGACCATCTGGTTCTGGTAAAACGACATTATTAAATGTAATTTCAACGCTTGATAAAGCAACGGGCGGCGTTGTTGAAATTGCGGGCACGGATATTACGAAAATGAAACAAGGTGAGCTTTCTGATTTCCGCTCACAAAAATTAGGATTCATTTTCCAAGACTTTAACTTATTAGAGAACTTATCTGTTTATGAAAACATTGCACTTCCCCTTTCTCTTCAAGGTGTTCCATCACGTAATATTGGACCGAAAGTAGAAAAAGTAGCGGATATGTTAGGGATTACAGAAATTCTTCAAAAGTATCCATCTGAAGTATCTGGTGGACAGAAACAACGTTCAGCAGCAGCGCGTGCGTTAGTGCATGAGCCAGCAATTATTTTAGGGGACGAACCAACAGGAGCTCTTGATTCTAAAAATGCAACGAGTTTACTTGATGCGATGACAAACTTAAATAAAGATCAAGGCGTATCAATTATGATGGTTACGCATGATCCGTACAGTGCAAGTTACTGTCAGCGTATTTTATTCATTCAAGATGGTGAACTGTATAAAGAAATTCACCGCGGTGGTACGCGTGAAGAGTTCTACAAAGAAATTTTAGATGTACTTGCAGATTTAGGTACACAAAAAGCGTAAGAAAGGAGGGACCAGTATGTTATTTAAACTTTCCATGTCGGGGCTGAAAAGTAAGCTGAAAGATTATATCGTCTTACTTGTCGGTCTTGTCATGTCGATTTCAATTTTTTACATGTTCCAAACGTTAGCACTAAATAAAGCGTTTCTAGAATCCAATTCAGTTATTAAATCTATTGGATTCGTATTCCAAGCAGGATCATTTTTATTAGCAATTATAACGTTCTTCTACATTTTATATGCGAACTCGTTCTTATTGTCTCTTCGTCAAAAAGAATTTGGTATGTATATGATGTTAGGTGCGAAAAAACATAAAGTTACATTACTTATGTTTATTGAAACAATCGTATTAGGTGCTGCGTCTCTTGCGATCGGGATTGCAGTTGGTGTAGGACTTGCAGCAGGTATTGGACAGTTATTAATGAAACAGCTTGAATTTGCTGGTGAAGGGTATAAATCATTTTATCTACCATCTATGACTGTTACGTGCATCTTCTTCTTTGCACTATTTGTATTATCAGCAATTATGAACAGTATTAAATTATCACGTATTTCTGTATTGCAACTCGTACATGCAGATGCGCAAACAGAACGTGTTGCGGTAAAAGGAAAAATGACAGGTTTAGTTGCATTCCTTGCCGTTATCTTATTAGGAATTGGCTATGCGTCAATGATCTACATGGAAAAACTAAAAGAGATGGGAATCCTTATTGCATTAGTTACAACAACAACTGGTACTTATATGCTATTTGGTTCACTTCTTCCAGTTATTATTAAAAAGTTAAAGAGTAATAAAAAACGTAGTGAAAAAGGACTTAATGCTTTTACGTTTGCACAATTAAACTTCCGTATTAATAGTTTAACGAAAGTACTTGCGACAGTAGCGATGTTAGTAGCGCTTGGAGCTGGTGCGATTTCAGGTGGTATGGCGTTTAAAAATAACGTTATAAAAACGGTTGATGGTGTAGAAATATATGATTCAGTTATTCACAATCCAACAGCTGAAGAAAAGAAAATTTTAGACGGCATATCCTTTAAAAATAAAGCTGAATACCGTTATAAAGTAGATGATAAGTACGTTTATTATGTGAAAGAGGATTTAGAGAAAAATCGCCCACTTATTCCGGATGGAGTAGGAAAAGAAAGTTTCGGTAAGGTTAAAGAAATTTCAGGAGAAGTTCCTGTAAATGTAGTTTCTAGATCAAACATAGAGAAAAGTGAAGATGTAAAAGAGATGCCGATAGAATGGGACGATGCCTTCAGAGTAATCCAGCCATATTACGTATATAAAGATCACGCAATTAAAATTGTAGATCAAAAAATGTACGATAGTGTAAATGGTAAAGAAGGTATGGCATTCCTTGGCAAGACAGATGACTTTGTATCATACACAAAAGAATGGAAAAAACTTGACGAGTTGCAGCTAGTTAAATATAAAAATATAAAAGCTGAAGATATGAATAGTAAATATCAAATGTATGATATGTTCTATGGCGTTGCGAGCGGAACAGTGTTTATGGGATTCTTCCTTGGAATTGCGTTCTTAGCAATGATGGCAAGTTGTTTAATGTTTAAAATTCTTTCTGGTGCATCAAAAGATATTACACGTTATCAAATGCTTCGTAAAATCGGTGTGCGCCGTGAGTTATTAACGAAATCGATTTATAAAGAGTTATTCTTAGTATTCTTATTCCCAGCAATTGTGGGTATCGCTCACGTATTAGTTGGTATGAATATTTTCGGATTTATTTTAGTTGATCCGTACTTCCGTATTTGGTTACCGATTGTTATTTTCGTAGTTATTTATGCGATTTATTACTTCATCACAGTTCAATTGTATAAAGGAATTGTTCTTCCTAAAGAAGATTGATAAAAAACCGAGCGAAACTGCTCGGTTTTTATTATTTTCAGAAAAAATACTTTAATGTTACTGAAATATATAATATAATATAGATAAGTAACATAATATGTGAGTATCAGCAACCGAAAAACGAAAGGAGGAATCCGATCTGTAGAAAGAAGCTGAACTTGTATCCCCTATTTTTCTACCCACACCGTATTTGTACAATCATAAATTTCCGAATGAAAAATTGTCAGACCTAAGTCGTATATTGTGAAAATAATGGATAATACATGGAAATCTCATAGCGTGATAAGGTAAAATGAACAGGATAATGAGAAAATTACCGTTCATAAGATGAGGAGATACATGTATGGAAGTTGTAGAGGCATTAAAAGATATAAGCCAAATTGAGGCTATGAAAAAGTATTTAAAAGAGCACTCACAGCGAGATTATCTTTTATTTGTTATTGGAATTAACACGGGATTAAAGATTACTGAGCTACTTAGTATGAAATTTGAAGAGGTATTAAATGAAGATAGAACTGTTAAAGAGTTTTACTCTCTTCCTGTGAAAGATGAAAAATTTAAACAAGATATTTATTTAAATACAAAAGTAAAAGAAGCGCTTTTAGAGTATGTACAATCTATTGATGCTCAAAGAGAAAACTACGTATTTCAATCTAATAAAACGACAAATTCAATCTCGCGCCAACAAGCGTATCGTGTGATCCATAGCGCAGCTGAAGCGGTTGGAATTGTTGGAAAGATTGGAACGAACTCAATGCGAAAAACATTTGGATTTCACGCGTACAAAAGAGGAATAGCGATTGCGCTATTGCAAAAGCATTTTCATCACGCAACTCCATCAGAAACACTCAAGTATTTAGGAATCTCAAAAGATGAAAAGTTTAAAACAGAGATTGATGTAGATTTGTAAAAGCCGTAACTAAAACTTTAGGAGGCGGAAAATATGAATATTAGAGAAAGTGAACTTCCGGGTATTGGATGTAAATTTGAAGTAATTACAAAAGGTAATGAAAAAATGGTTATCGTGATTCATGATGATGGCAGAAGAGAAATGTATCATTTTGATGCGGATCATGATGAGAGTATTTCAAGCGTTTCTCTTCGCGATTCTGAAGCGAGACAAATTGCAGCTATATTAGGCGGAATGGTATATAGACCACAAGCGTTAGATACAATTGAGATGGCTTTTGAAGGATTATCAATTGAATGGTTTAAGGTGGAGAATAAGGCGCCAGTAGTACAGCAAACAATTGGTAGCTTACATGTCAGAAAAACATATAACGTAACGATTATTGCTATTTTGAAAAAGAACATGAAGAAATTCTTTAATCCAGGTCCAGACTCTATTATTGAAGCTGGCGATATGCTCGTGTTGTCAGGCGCGAGACATGAAGTGAAAAGAATTATTAATGAATTGCTTTCAGCAGGAGGTGATTCCTAATCGATGGATACTTTAATCTTTGAAGTTGGAACTGCGTTAGTATTAGTAGCTTTTGCAGCTATCCTCGCTGCGAAGTTAAAGTTCTCGATTATTCCGTTTCTTATTATACTCGGTATGTTAGTGGGGCCTCATGCCCCAGATTTAGGACTTATCGATTTAAGGTTTATTGAAAGCGGAGAAGTTATTTCCTTCCTCGGCCGCGTTGGCGTCATATTCCTCCTATTCTATTTAGGTCTAGAATTCTCAATAAAAAAATTAATTAAATCAGGAAAGTCGATTGCATTCGGGGGGACTGTCCACATATCGCTTAATTTCATATTAGGTTTGCTTTATGGATATGTGATGGGCTTCCCCTTATTAGAAACATTAATTATTGCTGGAATCATTACAATTTCATCGAGTGCAATTGTTGCAAAAGTAATTGTTGATTTAAGAAGATCCGGTAATAAAGAAACTGAATTAATATTAGGAATCATTATGTTTGATGATATTTTTTTAGCTGTATATTTATCAGTCGTTTCAGGGTTAGTACTTGGGGGCGCAACGTCATTTGTAGGTGCTCTTACATCCGTATTAATTGCAGTAGGGTATATGCTACTATTCTTTGTAATTGCTAGAAAAGCTACGCCGTTTCTAAATAAAATATTAGATATTTCGTCAAATGAAATTTTTATTATCGTAATATTCGCTATTTTATTCTTTGTAGCAGGATTTTCAGAAACGATTCATGTTGCTGAGGCGATTGGGGCATTATTGTTAGGACTCGTTTTTTCTGAAACAGAGCATAGCGATCGGATTGAGCATCTCGTCGTCCCGTTTCGTGATTTCTTTGGAGCTATATTCTTTTTCAGCTTCGGTTTAAGTATAGATCCGTTTTCACTTGGAGGGGCAGTGTGGTTGGCGTTAGGAGCAGTTCTTATTACACTCATCGGTAATTTTACAGCGGGAATGATGGCAGGACGTAAAGCCGGGTTATCGCATAAGGCTTCTACGAATATCGGTTTAACACTCGTATCACGCGGGGAATTCTCTATTATTGTAGCTAATATCGGCATTGCGGGTGGTTTAATGGCAACGATTAAACCGTTCTCTGCACTGTACGTTTTAATATTGGCATCGTTAGGTCCGTTATTAACGAAGGAGTCTGGGAGAATATACTCTCTACTAGATAAAATATTTAAATGGAGCGCTAAGGAACGTGCGAAGCGAGAAAAAGAAGTTGGATAGTGATAAAAAGGGGAGACTGCATGAACTTCATGTAGCCTCTCTTTTTTTATATATTGTTACTGATGTCGTTTTTGTCGGTAAGTCGATATATTTTAATAATCGTTGATATATTTCGAAAATCGCTGATATATTTTCAAGTGGCCATCAATATAATTTCATTTACCGACAAACCGTTATCTGAATTTCATCAACTATTAATCAGTTGCCTTCCTATTTAAAAACGACTACAATTTTACTGTTATAGATGAACGAAAAAATAGAATAGGAGGAGAGACTATGCCAAGGAAAGTATGGCTATTAGTAGCTGGGATGATTATTAATGTCACGGGTGCTTCTTTTTTATGGCCTTTTAATACAATTTATTTGCATGATCACCTAGGGAAATCTTTATCTGTGGCCGGAATGGTATTAATGATCAACTCGCTTACTGGTGTAATCGGAAACTTGCTCGGCGGTGTTTTATTTGATAAATGGGGCGGTTATAAATCAACTTTAGTAGGGATTGTTATTACACTCGTATCGATTTTAGGTCTTGTGTTCTTCCACGGTTGGCCGTTATATGTAGTGTGGCTAGCGTTAATCGGTTTTGGTTCTGGAATGGTCTTCCCATCGATGTATGCGATGGTTGGTACGGTTTGGCCAGAGGGCGGAAGACGAGCATTTAATGCGATGTATGTCGGACAAAACGTTGGTATTGCGATCGGAACAGCGTGTGGTGGTTTAGTTGCATCTTACCGTTTTGATTATATTTTCTTAGCTAATTTTATTTTATACTTTGTTTTCTTCTTAATTGCTTTTATCGGCTTCCGTGGTATGGAAGACAAAAAAGAGCCGGGCGTACAAAAAGAAGTCGAAACGAAAAAAGGCTGGTCGCTTACACCTGGATTCAAAGCACTTCTTATCGTATGTGTAGCATATGCTTTATGCTGGGTTACATATGTACAGTGGCAAGGGGCGATTGCGACTCATATGCGGGAATTAAATATTAGCCTTCGTCATTATAGTTTATTATGGACGATAAACGGAGCGATGATCGTTTGTGCGCAGCCGCTAGTTAGTATGTTAATTCGCTGGATGAAGCGTTCTTTAAAACAACAAATTATGATTGGGATCGTCATTTTTGCGGCGTCATTCATTGTATTAAGTCAGGCGCAGCAATTTACGATGTTTCTCGTTGCGATGGTAACATTAACAATTGGTGAGTTATTTGTATGGCCAGCAGTTCCGACCATTGCAAATATACTTGCGCCAAAAGATAAACTTGGTTTTTATCAGGGCGTTGTAAATAGCGCGGCGACTGTAGGGAAAATGTTCGGACCGGTCGTTGGCGGAGCGATTGTTGATTTATACAATATGGAAGTATTGTTTATAGCAATCATGGTAATGCTTGTAGTAGCGCTTATAGCAACGAGCATGTATGATAAACGAGTAAAAGTAGAAGAGACAGTTGAAGAAAAAATTGCAGTTTAGTTTGACGGAACATGTAACATGTTTTAGAATATATTTAAATAAAACAACCTTTAGAACAAGGGAGATAGCTCGGCTGTCCTAAGACGAATTCGTTAGTGATTAACAGTAACGATTAACCGAGAAGCCTTCGCTTTAAGTAAGCTCTTTAGAGATACGAAGTGGTGGGTAGTTCACATTAACTCATATTTGTAATAACAGTGAGAAGGAGTAGTAGTAATAGAAGCTGGTTTAGAGAGTTGACGGTCGGTGCAAGTCAATCCACGTTTCGTTATGAACTCGCCTTTGAGTTGCAGTTGTGAAACTATTAGTAGCAATTGCCGTTAATCCACGTTACGGATCTAAGCGAATGTATATTTGTACATTAATTTAGGGTGGTACCGCGGGAATCTATAACCTCTCGTCCCTTTCTAGGGATGAGAGGTTTTTTGTATTTTGGGCGGTGAAAATAAATAGAATTTCAAGGAGGGTATCTCATGAGCTTTAATCATCAAGATATTGAGAAGAAGTGGCAAGGGTACTGGGAAGAAAATAAAACATTCCGTACGCCAGATGAGACAGAAAAACCAAAATTTTATGCACTAGATATGTTCCCATATCCATCAGGTGCAGGCCTACACGTAGGACATCCAGAAGGTTATACAGCGACAGATATTTTATCTCGTATGAAGCGTATGCAAGGATATAACGTTCTTCATCCAATGGGATGGGATGCATTCGGTCTTCCAGCAGAGCAATATGCACTTGATACTGGAAACAGCCCGGCAGAATTTACAGAGATTAATATTAATACGTTCCGTAATCAAATTAAAGCATTAGGCTTCTCTTATGATTGGGATCGTGAAGTAAATACAACAGATCCAAACTACTATAAGTGGACACAATGGATCTTCCTAAAACTATTTGAAAAAGGCTTAGCTTACGTTGATGAAGTACCTGTAAACTGGTGCCCAGCACTTGGTACAGTACTTGCAAACGAAGAAATCATTGACGGTAAGAGTGAGCGCGGCGGACATCCAGTTGAGCGTCGTCCGATGAGACAGTGGATGTTAAAAATTACAGCTTACGGAGATCGTCTATTAGAAGATCTAGATGAGCTTGATTGGCCAGAAAGTTTAAAAGATATGCAACGTAACTGGATCGGTCGTTCTGAAGGTGCAGAAGTACACTTCAACATCGACGGTACAGATGAGAAGTTCACAGTTTTCACAACGCGTCCTGATACACTATTTGGTGCGAGCTACTGTGTACTTGCTCCGGAACATGCACTTGTTGCTGACATTACAACAGCAGAGCAAAAAGAAGCTGTAGAAACTTACATTAACGCTGTAAAAATGAAGAGTGACCTAGAGCGTACAGAACTTGCGAAAGAAAAAACTGGTGTATTCACTGGTGCTTACGCGGTTAACCCAGTAAACGGTGAGAAATTACCAATCTGGATTGCTGACTATGTTCTTGCAACTTACGGAACAGGTGCTGTAATGGCAGTTCCAGCTCACGATGAGCGTGACTATGAATTCGCATCAGTATTCAATCTTCCAATGAAGGAAGTTGTAAAAGGCGGAGATATTACGAAAGAAGCATACACAGGTGATGGTGCACACGTAAACTCAGCATTCCTTGATGGTTTAAATAAAGAAGAAGCAATCGCAAAAATGATTGAATGGCTTGAAGTAACGAGCGCAGGAAATCAAAAAGTAACGTACCGTCTACGTGACTGGTTATTCAGCCGTCAACGTTACTGGGGTGAGCCAATTCCAGTAATCCACTGGGAAGATGGCACAATGACAGCTGTGAAAGAAGAAGAATTACCATTAGTTCTTCCGAAAACAGAAAACATCCGTCCTTCAGGTACAGGTGAATCACCACTTGCGAACATTGAAGAGTGGGTAAATGTTGTTGATCCTGAAACTGGTAAAAAAGGTCGTCGTGAAACGAACACAATGCCACAATGGGCTGGTAGCTGCTGGTATTACCTACGTTACATCGATCCAAACAACAGCGAAGCGCTTGTAGATCCTGAAAAAGTAAAACAATGGCTTCCAGTTGATATTTATATCGGCGGAGCGGAGCACGCTGTACTTCACTTACTATATGCTCGTTTCTGGCATAAAGTATTATACGATATCGGTGTAGTTCCAACGAAAGAGCCGTTCCAACAATTATTCAACCAAGGTATGATTCTAGGTGAAAACAACGAGAAAATGAGTAAATCAAAAGGTAACGTTGTAAACCCTGATGATATCGTAGCAAGCCACGGTGCAGATACACTTCGTCTATACGAAATGTTCATGGGACCATTAGATGCTTCAATCGCTTGGTCTGAAAATGGTCTTGACGGAGCTCGTCGTTTCCTAGACCGCGTATGGCGTCTATTCATTCAAGATAACGGTGAATTAAGTGAGAAAATTACTGATGCACCAAATAAAGAGCTTGAAAAAGCTTACCACCAAACAGTGAAGAAAGTAACAGAAGACTATGCAGAGCTTCGCTTCAACACAGCGATTTCTCAAATGATGGTATTCATCAACGATGCATACAAAGCTGAAACACTTCCGAAAGAATATGTAGAAGGTTTCGTAAAAATGATTGCACCAGTTGCACCTCATATCGGGGAAGAACTATGGAGCAAACTTGGATACAATGAAACAATCACATATGCAAGCTGGCCAACATTTGATGAGTCTAAACTTGTAGAAGACGAAGTTGAAATCGTTGTTCAAGTTATGGGCAAAGTTCGCGCAAAACTAACAATGAGTAAAGACGCATCAAAAGAAGAAATGGAACAACTTGCACTTGAAGCAATTCAAGATCAAATTGAAGGAAAAACAGTTCGTAAAGTAATTGTAGTTCCTGGCAAACTTGTTAATGTTGTTGCAAACTAATGAATGAAAGAAAAGCTCAGAGCGGTTATGCTCTGAGCTTTTTTGTGTAGAAAATAATTTCAGGATCTCCTTCATCTAAATTTTCAACTATTCCACTACGTACAAATAAAAGAGCGGAATTCCAATACAGACAAACACCTATTTTTCTATAGGAAATATGATAAAAAAGGTAGGCTAAATTGAGTAGAAGAGGTGAAAGGAATGAAAGGGATGGACAATAATGCACCACATGGCTTCTTCGGAGGCGAATCGGACAGTTATACACAAATGATGTTAATGGGAGGAGCTGGCCAACAAGGGTACGGTGGAATTCCGAGCTGGATGGGTGGAGCAGCAGGAGGATTTCCAACATCGGTAGCTGGCATGCAAACTGGAATGCCTACATTAATGGGAGGTTTTTCGACATCAGGGGCTGGAATGCCTACAGTAACAGGAGGATTTCCGACATCAGTAGCTGGCGTACAGACAGGAATTCCAGTAGGAGTACCAACTACATTTCCTTCTTTCGTTGGAGGAGTGCAGACAGGATTTCCGGTACCGGGAGTAGGTGTTGTAGCAGGCGGAGTAGGTGGTTATCCGCAAGGTGTTCACGGTCACCATGTACATCACCATCATCAAGGCCAACACGGCCACCATGTACACCATCACCACCAAGGCCAACACGGTCATCATGTACATCATCATCACCAAGGCCAACAAGGCCATCATGGTCACCACCACCAAGGTCACCATGGTCATCATCATCACCAAGGTCAGCACGGTCATCACCACCATCACGGATATCAACAACAAGTACATCACCACGGTCAACACCACATTCATCCACAAGCTGTTCTTTACCAAACGCATCAAGGCCATCATGGTCACCACCACCAAGGGCAACAAGGTCACCATGGTCATCACCACCAAGGGCAACAAGGTCACCATGGTCATCATCATCACCAAGGGCAACAAGGTCACCATGGTCATCATCACCAAGGGCAACAAGGTCACCATGGTCATCATCACCAACAAGGCCATCAAGGCCAACAAGGTCATCACCATCAAGGACACCAAGGCTATCAAGGTCAACAGAGCCATCAAGGTCAGCAGGGTCAACAACAACAATATCAGCAATATCAACAACAGCAACAATCTTCTCCTTGGACAGGTGGAATTGGAGCAGGAGGAGCAGGGGCAGCAGCAGGAGCGGCTAGTATTGGCGGAGCAGCAGGACACGCGGGACACGTGGGTCATTAATGACTTGCAGAAAAAAAGACATAATAAAAAACTGCTAGGAAATCCTAGCAGTTTTTTTCAGCTTCTTGGCGTTGGCGTTCGATTTCAGCACGAAGTTGTGGCTCTGGTGCCTGCCAGCCTTCCGGTTTTAGAATTTTGCCATCGCCTTCGCGGAATCGAGGTTTCCCATCAGGGAATAATTTTGCCATGTTTGCATTATTTACAATTTCGAATCCTTTATCTGGACGTACGCCCATTTCGGCAAACGTTCCGAATGCAAAGTAAATAAGATCAATCAGTGCATCATATTGATCTTCAACAGTCGTTGCTTCTAGAAATTCTTCTAGCTCTTCTTGCATAAAACTTGCACGGATTTTTGCACGTTCTTCTGCTAATTTTGTTGGAGTATTTGTCACAGGATGTCCGAACTCTTCATGCATTTTTGCAACAAGTTCGTATCCTTTATCTAAACCTTTTTCGATTGTCATGTTGTTTCATCCTTTCTCGCTTTGTGCCGAATCTCATTGTAACATATGGTGATTATGAAATGAAAAAGGACTGTCCAAAAGTTTCATCTTTTAGTTCAGATGGCGTTAGTGAAAGATTATATCGACAGAACGACAAAACATATCCTGTTAATAAAAGAAAGCCATCCCGGAATACTTTTGGGACGGCCCTGCTCGTTATTTTTCTTCTTTTATTAAAATGGATAAAATAAGGTCGATGCCAAACATACCAACGAGCAACATTGGTATAACGACAAGTAAATAACGTGTGAAGGAAACATTTTTTAAGTATGTATGAGCAAATAAAAAGACGCCGAGAAATAAAATACCATTTAAAATAGGCTTTACTAATTTTTTAGACATAAGCTCCCCCATAAATATCTTCTCTCTCTATCTAAAATAAAAACTCCTCTTTCCGTTGTATCATGCCGGAGAGAGGAGTTCAATCATTTCTCATTCAATTACACCAGAATTTGTAATATTTACGGTGTATTTTACAGTAACAGGGACATTTTTGTACATCTGTTTCCACTCTTCTAACTTGAATGGACGGTAATGTTGTTTATATTTTGCTCCTAGTCCGAGGGGATCAACGTCTAAAGATTTAAACTGCTTAATTAATTTAGCAGCTTGTGTATCTAATTGTTTTTGTACATTTTTTTCAATTTTTTTTGAGTTCTTGTTATTTTCTAAGTTAATTTGTTTCGATAGTTCTTGAATGCGTGCCTCAAGATGAACGTGAATGAAGAAAGAAGGTTTTCCGTTTTTAATCTTAATATCGTAAGTTGGTACAGAACGAATATTATTAATCATTACGTACGCAGAATCGGTTTTAAATTCATGTGAATCTAATTTATGCTTCTCTAATAATCCTTTAAATATGAACATATCCTTTTCCGCAATTTTCCCGATATATTTATCCTTTTTAAAAAGACCAATTCCATTGATTTTTATTTTATCACCATGTTTTTTTAAAATTGGAATATAGTAGTCTTGCCCTTCTTGATAATAACGGAATGCTCCTACATGCAGATTATCCGTTGGTAAAGGGCCAGTTTCCATGTTATGCTCTAACAATTTCTTCATATAAATTGCAACGTTGTATGAAGTTGTATATTTCCCTTTTAAAAGTTCTGTACCGTTACCTTCAAGTAAAGCAACATATAAAGCGTTCCCTATGTTCACATCTCGAAGTAATGTATCGAATGAAGTAGACATTCCTTTTTTTGCCAGTGGTATAGTATATAGAGCAACACGCATTTGTCCGCTAGCAAATGGTTGAGAAGATTCTAAAGATGTGTCTGCTTTTACTTGTTTTACGGCATTTGCGCTGCCTTCAAAAACTTGAACTTTATTTCCTTTTTTCTGAATGGGACAAACGAATGTCACTTTTACTTTATGATCCTTTGCTACATCAAAAACGGTTCCTTGAATAAGTTGTACATCATCGATAATATTTTTTTGTAAGCATCCAGTTAAACTGAAAAGTGCTATACAAGAAATAAGTATTAATTTGCTTTTGATTTTTTCCATTTTCTTTTCACCCACACAATAATAAATAGGATTGGGATGTATACATAAATGAGCCAAAAACTAACTTTTGATGCATTACTAATAAAGTTATTAATATCGTGTCTGTTCGTTAAAAGTTGTGAAACAATAAGAGTGATAATGATAAAAGCGATTAAAACACCTCTTTGTTTTACACGGAATATTTCGTGAGTTGCTCTCATTGACGCCCATAAAGGGAGGATAAAACTTGAAATAATAACGAGTGCATAGCCTGATATTGCGATATATTCTAGCCTTTCTATGAAGGGTAATTGAATGACTTGAGTCATGGAAAGTTGCGACCATATCGTTTTTAACAATTGTTTCTCACTAAAAAATGCAAAGGCTAAAAGGGTACTAAATAAATATAGAAGATTTGAAAATAGTGCCCCGAGTTGAGCGTACTTATGAGATTGCATAGGCTTTTTCACGAATGGATAAACCATGAGGTAAATCTCAAATCCTGTCATACTGTAGATTGACATATGGGCGGATTTTAAAATATCTGAAAAAGAATGTGTGAAAATAGGTAGTAAATTCTCCCAATGTGAGTATTTTAAAACGAATAAGCTTAGAAATAAATATCCTAGTGTACCCCCAACAGAGATGACGCAAATACCAGTAATGACACGGAAGCCAGAAGAAATAATGTAATAACTAACTAAGCATAAAAAGAGTGTTAACATAAAGGTGGAAGCAGTTGGGAACATCCATACTTGAATAATTTCAACATACGTTCGAATGACGGAAATACTGACGATTAAAAAATAAGCTGCAAAGATGATATTAAAGAGGTTCCCTATCCACTTTCCGAATGTTTGTCGTTGTAAATCAATTAAATTCCCGTTTGTTTCTTTTAATAAAAAATACATCATCCATATAAGGATATGGATAAATACCCCTGTAATTAGAACCCCTATCCAGCCGTCGTATCCAGCAGCTTTCGCAATAATTCGAGCGAAGCCGAGAACGCCAGCTCCAAACTGTGCACCGTGAATTAAGAAGAAAACAAAGACAGGAGATATTTGATATTTTTCTTGAACTTTACTCATCAATGCACCTCATTTCTTAATCATCAAAATCCGATCTATGTTTTGTTGAAATCCCTTTTGCTGCTTTTTTTACATGTTGTGGCCTTGCTTGTACATCCCTTGTATCAATCATTGTTAAGGGAAAACGAATCCAAGAATCTTTAACAGATTGTTGTCTTGTCGGATAAAACAAAGCGTACGGCTTACGTAAGGAAGTAAGTCTAAATAGATGAGTAAATAAAAAGATAAATCCAAGAGAAATCCCGAAGAGTCCTCCTATTTCTGCAAAGATGAGAAACGGGAATCGTAGTAATCGAACAGCATTACCCATTTTATAAATAGGTGTAATAAAGGAAGCAAGTGCTGATAAGGCAACGATAATTAATAAAATATTACTCGTTAAACCAGCTTGTACAGATGCTTGCCCGATTACGATACCGCCTACAATACCGAGCGTTTGACCAACTTTCATCGGTAACCTTGCGCCAGCCTCTCTCAATAAGTCGATTGCAAGTTCTAAAAAGAGTGCTTCAATTAAAGGTGGGAACGGTACTTGAGCTCTTGATAAAATCAAAGTTTCAAGTAAATCACTTGGAATAAGTTCATAATGATAATTTAAAACTGCAACGTATAACGGTGTAGCACAGATTGAAAATAGAACGGCGATTAATCTTAAAATCCTCGAAAATGTAGCATATAGCCAAGAGACGTTATAGTCTTCTGGCGAAATGAAAAAATCGAAATAGGATACAGGCGTTAGTAAAACGCTTGGAGAACCATCCACAAAAATAGCGATTTTCCCATCAATGAGTGCTTTTGTAACTCTATCAGTGCGTTCTGTATTGATATAGAGAGGGAAAATTGACTTTTCACCCATTAATTCTTGTATATAAGCACTATCATTAATTTGATCATATTCAAGAGCGCGTAATGACTCCTCGAGAAAATCTACATTATCTTTTTCAGCGAGGTTGTCTAAATACATCATGACAACTTTTGTTTTGGAAAACTCACCGACAATCATTTCTTTTGTTTGTAAATCTAAAACAGGAAGCCGTTTTCGAACTAAATTAATATTTGTATCAATATCCTCTACGAAACCTTCTTGAGGACCGATAACAGTCGATTCGTTTAAGGGAGGAGTTGGTGCACGATAATTATCAATCGCGATGTTTGCAAGCATACATTTTTGATCTTGCTGGTTTAATTGAATAATCGCATGTCCTTTTAACACCATATCCTCAATTTTTTGTAAATCGTTTGTAATTGTAATCCCGCTCATCGGAATATGTTCTTTCAGCTCTTCTAGTGAGGCGTTAGGTCGTTCTAAAAGAGTAGGCATTAAATACTTTTGTAATTTCTCACCATCAAGCGAAGGTCGATAGTAAGAAATCCAATAAGGCATCGTTTCATCATCAGATGTATGGTAATTAACAAAATCACTAGACTTTTTGAGCTTTTCTATTAAATCTTGTAGAGAATGAATACGGTCTTTTCCTGGTTTCGTAAAATCATAAATACTATTATTTCCAGCGTTTTGCTGCTGGTTTTGATCCGAGTTACCTTGTTTAGAGCTTTGCTGTTGATTTTGATCCGAGTTATTTTGTTTAGAACTTTGCTGTTGATTTTGATCCGAGTTACCTTGTTTAGAGCTTTGCTGTTGATTTTGATCCGAGTTATTTTGTTTAGAACTTTGCTGTTTATTTTGATCCGAGTTATCTTGTTTAGAACTTTGCTGTTTCTCCTGATTCGAGTCGTCTCGTTTAGAACTTTGTTGTTTATCCTGAGCTGAGTCGCTTTGCTTAGAACTTTGCTGTTTATTTTGATTCGAGTTGTTTTGTTTAGAACTTTGTTGTTTATCTTGATTCGAGTCGCTTTGCTTAGAATTTTGCTGTTTATCTTGATTCGAGTCATCTTGTTTAGAGCTTTGTTGTTTATCTTGATTCGAGTCGCTTTGCTTAGAATGTTGTTGTTGATCCTGACCCGATTCGTCTTGTTTAGAGTGTTGTTGCTGCTGATCCGAGTTGTCTTGTTTAGAATGTTGTTGTTGTTGTTTATCCTGAGAAGGCTCTTTGTGCTCCTCTTTTTCTTGCTCGCTATTGTTACCTTTATTATGTTTCATACTTCTAGTTTGTTCTTTGTTATCATCCTCTTGATTGTTAGGTTGTTGCTCCGAGTTATCTGTTTCGTTTTTCTCTGTTGTATTTGATTTTTTTTTCTTACGTAGCCAATTCCAAATCATATGTATTCCCTCTTTAATTGTGTAATATAGTGCTATTTTGTGGCTAATTTTGTATATTATTCATTTATTTATGAAAAGAAGGAGGAGATTGGTTTGCATAGAAAAAATCCTTTAGTAAGCAGTTCATACTATAACGGGGAGAGGGAGAGTCTGTGCAAATTGTAAAAAAAGAGAAGTTTATTTTAAAAGAATTTACGTTTGAAAATGGTAGGGAAATGCCTGTTCAAATGGGGTATGAGACGTATGGCACTTTAAATAGAGAAAGGTCAAATGCGATTTTGGTTTGTCATCATTTTAGTGCAACGAGTCACGCGGCAGGAAAATATATAGCGCATGATGAGGAGTCTGGTTGGTGGGATGGTTTAATTGGACCTGGAAAAGCAATTGATACAAATAAATACTTTGTTATATGCACTGATAATCTTTGTAATGTGCAGGTAAAGAACCCTTATGTGATTACAACAGGACCAAAATCAATTGATCCGAAAACTGGAGATGAATATGCGATGGATTTCCCGGTTTTTACATTTCTTGATGTAGCTCGTATGCAATATGAGTTAATAAAAGATATGGGAATCGCAAGGCTACATGCTGTAATGGGACCGTCAGCCGGCGGGATGATTGCGCAGCAATGGGCTATTCGTTATCCTCATATGGTAGAGCGGATGATTGGTGTTATTACGAACCCACAAAATCCAATTATTACGTCAGTAAATGTAGCGCAAAATGCTATTGAGGCCATTCAACTAGATCCAAGTTGGAGGGGCGGAAAATATGGAGAAGAGCAGCCAATGAAGGGGCTTCATTTAGCAAATAGAATGATGTTTATGAACGCGTTTGATGAGCATTTTTATGAAACAACATTCCCTCGTAATAGTATAGAAGTAGACCCTTATGAAAAGGTTTCTACATTGACATCATTTGAGAAAGAAATAAATAAAGTGACATATAGAGGTATAGAGTTAGTAGATGCAAATTCATGGATATACACGGCGAAAGCAGTTTTATTACATGATATTGCGCATGGATTTTCGTCTTTAGAAGAGGCACTGTCTCATATAGAAGCAAATGTACTTATGATTCCGTGTAAACAAGATTTGCTTCAGCCGTCACGTTATAATTATAAAATGGTAGACATGTTGCAAAAACAAGGGAAGTATGCGGAAGTATATGAGATAGAAAGTATAAATGGGCATATGGCGGGAGCGTTTGATATTCATTTATTTGAAAAAAAGGTTTATGAGTTTTTAAATCGGAAAGTGTCTAGTTTTGTGTAGAAAATAAATGGTGTGAAAAAGGTGCAATGTATGTAGTAGGCACCTTTTTTTACATAATTTGTAGACGGAAAATATATGTGGCAATTGCTATACCGAAGAACGCTATACTAAGTAATAAAAATAAGAATGATATTTCTTGTGGCGATTTTATCTTTTTATTATTTTTCATACTAAGAGCAATAATTGCAGCGATTAAGAAAATGATGCCGGTAATGAAAAGAAAAAGTGTCATTTTCATTGGCTCCTTTCATAAAACAAGTATATTGAGGATACAATGCACGAGTTATGTTTGTAAAGAATAAGTTTTGTGGGAAAATTGAGAAATAATTTTTCCGTTCTTTGCGTTCTTTCTGTCGCATGCTAAAATTGATTAGACATGCTTTTTTAAGGAAGAGACTAAAGGTTTTATTGTATATAAGGAGGAACGAAATATGACAGAAGTTAAAACAATTACTACAGAAGAAGTGCAAGAACGTTTAGAAAATGGTGAAACGTTATTTTTAGTAGACGTAAGGGAAGATGAAGAAGTAGCAGCAGGGAAAATTCCAGAAGCTGTACATATTAAAATGGGTGATATCCCAAATAAAGTAGATTTCTTTGATAAAGAGAATGAATATATCTTTATTTGTCGCTCGGGAATGCGCAGTGAAAATGTATGCCATTATTTAAATGAGCAAGGATTTAAAACAATGAACATGGTTGGCGGTATGCTTCAATATGAAGGTGAAACGAAATAGGTAGTTTAAAAAACTTGAAACGTGTTTGTTTCAAGTTTTTTTCTTTTGCATACAGTATACAAAAGGGGGAGGGGTAAATGGGGATTAACATGCGTAAAGTAAAAATTATTAACAATACAGGAGCTGTTAATGTTGGCGACTGTTATAATATCGCACCTTTAGCTGTAGCAAAAATATATGCAGGTGCTGGAGGTTCGAGTGCGGCAGTTTTTTTAAATGGGAAAAGGCAGCAAGAAGCAGTGATTCGAACATCAGTGTTTCTTCCGCCGTTAGCAACGAGTACACGTACATTAGGTTCATAGAGGAAAGGTAGAGTGTAATTATGCCTGCTCATATAAAAGAATTTGTTATTGTGAATAACACCGGGAATATATTTACCGGTGATAATTTGAGTGATACGTCATTTACTGCTTCGAAGTCGTATAGTGGTTCAGTCGGGTGTACGTGGATTGATGTTGTTACAGTAATAGGAACGGAGACGAAGCTTTGCTTGCAGCCAGGAGATTCGGTGACGACAACATATACGCGAGGTACTCCTGCTGGTACTGTAACGGGAACAAATACAGGGCAAAGTGTAAATACATCGAGTATATCGCAAGCTGTCCCTAATACAGATAATATGGATTCAGTTGCTGGACTCCCTTAAGAAATTAAGGGGGTTTTTATTATTTAAAATAAAAATAGTCTTTGAGTTTGTTTTTGAAAATACATATTAAGAAGAAGAGGTTTGTTTAATGTAAAAAAGATGGTGTGCAGGTGGTGAAAGTGTGAGAGAGCGCGATAAAAAACATTCATTAAACTCTAATTTCAGAATTTCACCAAATCTTATTGGGCCTACCTTTCCACCCGTTCCGACGGGATTTACTGGCATTGGGATTACTGGCCCAACCGGTCCACAAGGCCCGACTGGCCCTCAAGGACCAAGAGGATTACAAGGTCCGATGGGGGAGCTGGGCCCGACAGGACCTCAAGGTGTGCAAGGGATACAAGGGCCAGTTGGACCAATAGGTGCAACGGGACCAGAAGGACAGCAGGGGCCACAAGGATTGAGAGGACCACAAGGAGAAACAGGAGCGACAGGATCTCAAGGTGTGCAAGGGTTACAAGGTCCGATTGGTCCAACCGGAGCGACTGGGGCACAAGGTATACAGGGGATACAAGGGTTACAGGGACCGATTGGAGCTACTGGACCAGAGGGTCCACAAGGAATTCAAGGTGTGCAAGGGTTACCGGGTGCAACTGGTTCGCAAGGTATACAAGGGCCTCAAGGGATACAAGGCCCACAAGGACCGAGTGGAAGTACAGGTGCAACAGGAGCAACGGGTCAAGGGGTTACAGGCTCAACTGGCATAACAGGTCCAACAGGAATCACTGGCCCATCAGGAGGACCTCCTGGTCCGACGGGGCCAACTGGTGCGACAGGTCCGGGTGGTGGACCGAGTGGAAGTACAGGAGCGACAGGAGCGACAGGAGCAACGGGAAATACAGGAGTAACAGGAAGTACAGGTGCAACTGGAGCAATGGGAAATACAGGTCCGACAGGAAGTACAGGAGCACAGGGCTTGCAAGGAATACAAGGAGTTCAAGGGCCAATTGGACCAACAGGTCCAGAAGGTCCGCAAGGTATTCAAGGTATTCCTGGTCCGACGGGCGTAACTGGTGAGCAAGGGATCCAAGGGGTTCAGGGGATTCAAGGGATAACAGGTGCAACTGGAGATCAAGGTCCGCAAGGTATACAAGGACCTATAGGACCTCAAGGTGTAACAGGAGCAACAGGTGATCAAGGTCCACAAGGAATACAAGGGGTACCAGGTCCAACAGGAGAAACAGGACCACAAGGAGTGCAAGGAATACAAGGGCCGATGGGAGATATAGGACCAACAGGACCAGAAGGACCAGAAGGACTTCAAGGTCCACAAGGAATCCAAGGTGTGCCAGGACCAGCTGGAGCAACAGGTCCAGAGGGTCCACAAGGAATCCAAGGAATTCAAGGGCCAGTAGGAGCGACAGGACCAGAAGGCCCGCAAGGAATTCAGGGAATACAAGGGATACAAGGTGTAACAGGAGCAACAGGAGCACAAGGAGCAACTGGAATTCAAGGGGTTCAAGGTACTCAAGGGGCAACAGGTCCAGAGGGTCCACAAGGAGTGCAAGGTACTCAAGGGGCGATAGGTCCAACAGGTCCAATGGGAGCGCAGGGAGTGCAAGGTATTCAAGGAATCCAAGGTCCGACGGGTGCGCAAGGAGTACAAGGACCGCAGGGAATACAAGGGATCCAAGGTCCAACAGGAGTAACAGGGGATACGGGTGTAACCGGAGCGACAGGGGAAGGGACTACAGGACCGACAGGAGTAACCGGTCCAACAGGGGTAACAGGTCCTTCTGGAGGACCAGCAGGACCGAGTGGTCCAACGGGGCCATCAGGTCCGACTGGAGTGACAGGTCCATCCGGTGGACCACCTGGACCGACAGGAGCAACCGGTGTGACAGGAGCAACTGGAGATACCGGGGCGACAGGCTCAACAGGAGTGCCAGGAGCGACAGGAGCAACTGGGGTTACGGGTTTACAAGGCCCGCAAGGAATACAAGGAGTGCAAGGGATCCAAGGTCCAACAGGCGCGCAAGGAGTGCAAGGGCCTCAAGGGATACAAGGAGTAACTGGTGCGACAGGAGATCAAGGTCCACAGGGAATCCAAGGTCCTCAAGGAATTCAAGGGCCAACCGGTCCTCAAGGAATTCAAGGGGAACAAGGTCCCCAAGGGATTCAAGGAGCAACCGGAGCTACGGGAGCACAAGGTCCACAGGGGATTCAAGGGATACAAGGAGTGCAGGGGCCGACCGGTCCACAAGGTCCAACTGGAATACAAGGTGTGCAAGGTGACATAGGTCCAACCGGTCCGCAAGGTGTGCAAGGGTTACAAGGTCCCCAAGGCCCAACAGGGGGCACTGGGGCAACCGGAGCACAAGGCCCGCAAGGAATCCAAGGTCCAACTGGAGTCACGGGAGCAACCGGAGCGACCGGTCCACAAGGAATTCAAGGTCCGCAAGGAATCCAGGGTCCCCAAGGTCCAACTGGGGCCACAGGAGCAACTGGTGCCCAAGGCCCAACAGGGGACACGGGGCCAACTGGTTCACAAGGAATCCAAGGTCCAACAGGTCCAACTGGAGCTGGAGCAACTGGGGCCACAGGAGCAACGGGTGTGACTGGAGTTAGTACAACTGCAACGTACTCATTTGCGAATAACACATCAGGAAGTGCTATTTCTGTTCTGTTAGGTGGTACGAATGTACCATTACCGAACAATCAAAATATTGGTCCAGGAATTACCGTTAGCGGAGGAAATACTGTATTTACAGTTGCGAATGCGGGGAATTACTATATAGCTTATACAGTAAATTTAACAGCCTCTTTACTTGTAAGTTCTCGTATAACTGTAAATGGCAGTCCACTCGCAGGAACAATAAATTCACCAGCAGTAGCCACAGGTTCATTTAATGCGACAATAATTGCTAATTTACCTGCTGGAGCTGCTATTAGTCTGCAGTTATTTGGATTAGTTGCAATCGCTACATTATCTACGACAACGCCAGGGGCTACTTTAACTATTATTAGATTAAGTTAATAAGAAGAGAACCTTGGGGCTTTTATGCTTCAAGGTTTTTTATCTCGTTATTTGTAGGTAGTCTAATTGGTTAGGAAAGTTTTACTTTATTCACTTGAGCAAAAACATCGCAGTTCGAAAATATATTATAATAGAATGAAAAGAGAGAAATTTGGCAGAAAGGGAGGGTGGCGATGCAGGAGATGGTTACTGATTTTTTTGAACGCCCACTTCAAGATTTGCGCATATCTGTCATTGATCGTTGCAATTTTAGATGTACATATTGTATGCCGGCGGAAGTATTTGGGCCAGATTATGCTTTTTTGAAAGATGAGTTTTTACTGACGTTTGATGAAATTGAGCGTTTGGCAAAACTATTTGTTAGCATCGGTGTACGAAAAATTAGACTTACTGGTGGCGAGCCGCTGCTTCGTAAAGATTTAACAAAGCTTATTGCACGTCTCGTGAAAATTGACGGGCTATTAGATATAGGGTTAACGACAAATGCGATTCATTTAACGAAACAAGCAAAAGTATTAAAAGAAGCTGGATTACATAGAGTAAATGTTAGTTTAGATGCAATAGATGATGATGTATTTAAGGGCATTAATGGCCGGAATATTAATACGAAACCTGTTATAAAGGGAATTATGGCTGCAAAAGAGGCTGGGCTTGATGTAAAGGTAAACATGGTTGTGAAAAAAGGGATGAACGACCATCAAGTACTTCCGATGGCTGCCTATTTTAAAGAACAAGGAATCACGCTTAGGTTTATTGAGTTTATGGATGTTGGTAGTACAAATGGATGGAACTTTGATCAAGTCGTTACAAAGCAAGAATTAATTGAAATGATTCATAGCGTGTATCCGCTTGAGCCGGCTGAAGCGGATTATTTCGGTGAAGTTGCGAAGCGATATCGTTACGTTGGAACAAATGTCGAAGTCGGTTTTATTACTTCTGTTTCTGAATCGTTTTGTTCTTCTTGTACGAGAGCGAGAATTTCGGCAGATGGAAAGTTTTATACTTGCTTATTTGCGACAGAAGGATTGGATATAAGGGAACTTCTTAGAGGGAATCTTTCGGATGATGAGCTATTAAGTGTTATACAAGATGTATGGATGAATAGAAAAGATAGATATTCGGATGAACGGACAGAAGAAAGTGCAAAAAATCGTCCGAAAATTGAAATGTCTTATATAGGAGGATAAGAAAGGGGGCTATCGTATGCAGGAGCGATATTCAAGACAAATATTATTTGCTGGTGTTGGAGAAGAAGGACAGAAAAAAATTAGAGAGAAACATGTGCTTATTATTGGTGCTGGAGCTCTTGGTGCAGCAAATGCAGAAGCGATTGTGAGAGCAGGTGTTGGAAAAATAACAATTGCAGATCGTGATTATGTAGAATGGAGCAATTTACAAAGGCAACAACTATATACAGAAGAAGACGCAAAGCAGTATAAACCGAAGGCGGTAGCAGCGGCAGAACATTTAAAGGCGATTAATTCTGAGGTGGAAATAAATCCAGTTGTGACAGATGTAACAGTGCAAGAAATGGAAGAGCTAGTGAATGATGTAGATTTAATATTAGATGCGACAGATAATTTTGAAACGCGTCTTCTTATTAATGATATTTCACAAAAGTATAATATTCCGTGGATATATGGTGGTTGTGTAGGAAGCTACGGAGTAACGTATACAATTTTACCAGGAGAAACACCGTGTTTCCGCTGTTTAATGGAGCATCCGGCGAGCGGAGCAACATGTGATACGGCTGGTATTATACAACCGGCAGTACAATTAGTAGTTGCACATCAAATAACGGAAGCGCTAAAAATATTAGTAGAAGACTATGGGGCACTTCGCGAAACGATGTTATCGTTTGATCTTTGGAATAATCAACAGATGGCATTTAAAGTGAATAGGCAGAAAAAAGACACGTGTTTATCTTGCGGAAGATTACGTACATATCCGAGTTTAACATTTGAAGCACAGACGAAAACAGAAGTGTTATGTGGCCGAAATACAGTACAAATCCGTCCAGGTGTGCGGAATGAATTTAATTTAGAAGAAATTAAAAAGCGCTTACAAAGAAGTGTGGATGTAAAGGCTACGCCGTATTTATTATCATTTCCGATAGAGGAATTTCGTTTTGTTTTATTTACAGATGGCAGGGCGTTTATTCATGGGACGAATGATATCAATGTGGCAAAACGTTTATATGCAAGATATATAGGTTGAACCTAAAGGGAAACCCTTTAGATTCAACGGAGATAAGGTTAAGACTTTCTCGTATAATCTCCACTTTTTCCACCTGTTTTTTCAAATAAGTACGTTTCGCCAATAATCATACCTTTATCAACAGCTTTACACATATCGTACACGGTAAGAGCAGTAGCGGAAGCTGCTGTTAAAGCTTCCATTTCAACACCGGTGCTACCTTCTGTTTTAACTTTTACTTCAATAAGTAATCGATATTGTTCTTCGGATTGTTTCCAATCGAAAGAAACGTCAACACCTTTTAATAATAAAGGATGGCACATTGGGATAATATCAGAAGTACGTTTCGCAGCCATAATACCTGCGATTTGTGCAACTGCTAATACGTCACCTTTCCCGATTTCATTATGAGAGATTTTATCGTAAATTTCTTTTGTAACGACAATGCTAGAGCACGCAATTGCAGTTCGAACGGTTGTTTTTTTGTCACTTATATCAACCATCTTCGCGCGTCCTTGGTCATTAAAGTGTGTGAATGAAGACATGGAATTCCTCCTTGAAGTAATTTCTATTTAATATATAAAGTTTAATCGAGATAAAAAAAATTGCAAATATGAGGTGAGAAACGATGGTAGAAAAACGAATTCCGATTCAAGTTGCTGAGGCAGTGGAGAGAGTAATGGAATATGCGAAGAATGGTGAAGTAGAAGAAGTTTCTATTACGGAAAGTTACGGGAGAATTCTTGGAGAAGATGTTGTCTCTGATCATGACGTTCCTCATTTTGATCGTTCTCCTTACGATGGTTTCGCAATTCGGGCAGAAGATACGAAAGAAGCAAATCAAGAGAATTCGATTGAGTTTGAAGTAATAGGAGAAATTGGGGCGGGATTTGTATTTACAGAAGAAGTAGGGGCATTTCAGGCGGTTCGTATTATGACAGGAGCAGCTATTCCAGAGGGTTGTAATGCAGTCGTAATGCTAGAGCTGACAGAAGGTTTTGAGAAGAACGGAAAAACATATATGAAGTTAAAGCGTCCTTTTCATAGTGGTGACAACGTGTCATTTAAAGGGGAAGATATAAAACAAAATCAAGTTCTCGTTAAGAAAGGTGTTGCAATTAATCCAGGTGTTACGGCCTTATTAGCGACGTTTGGATATAGTACTGTGAAGGTTGTGAAACAGCCTGTTGTTGGTATTGTGACGACAGGAAGTGAATTATTAGAAGTACATGAGTCGTTACAGCCGGGGAAAATTAGAAATAGTAACTCGTATATGATTGCCGCTCAAATTATGAAAGCTGGAGGGAAAGTTCGTTATTATGGCCAACTTGCCGACGAGTTAGATGCATGTTTTACAGCCGTTCAATCAGCAATGAATGGGGTTGATATTTTAATTACGACAGGCGGTGTGTCGGTAGGAGATTATGACTACTTTCCGGCCATTTATGAAAGATTACAAGCGAATGTACTCTTTAATAAAATAGCGATGAGACCAGGTAGTGTAACGACAGTAGCTGAAGTTGATGGGAAGTTACTTTTCGGTTTATCAGGAAATCCTTCAGCTTGCTATGTAGGCTTTGAACTATTTGTGCATCCGGTTATAAAAACATATTTGTATGCGAAGGAGCCTCACGTATATAGAGCTGATGCCATTTTACAAAAAGATTTTCCAAAGCCAAATCCGTTTACTCGTTTTGTAAGAGCAAACGTGACAATTGTGGACGGGGCATTACAAGCGATGCCGGTTGGTTTAGATAAATCGAGTGCGGTATCTTCACTTGCTGATGCGAATGCTTTTATTGTGTTGCCTGGAGGAACGAGAGGATTTGAGGCAGGAATGAAAGTATCGGTATTATTGTTAGAGCACGCCGAGGGATGTGATTGGCCATGGGCAAGGCCCCTTCAATCTTACAAATAGTAGGGTATCAAAATAGCGGGAAAACAACGCTTGTTGAGAAAATAGTGCATGCGTTAGCTGAACGGAAAATGAAAGTTGCTACCATTAAACATCACGGGCACGGAGGTTTTCCAGAAGTAGCGCAAAAAGATAGTGAAAGGCACCGAAAGGCGGGTGCTGTTGTCAGTAGTGTAGAAGGTGCGGGATTACTTTCGCTGTCGTCATTAAAAGAGGAATGGTCCTTGCGAGAAATTATTCGCTTATATGAGTTTTTTGAAGTGGATACAATTTTAATAGAGGGCTATAAAAAAGAGAGCTATCCGAAAGTAGTGTTACTTCGTTCTGCCGAAGACGTTGAACTTTTACATAAAGTAGAGAATATAGTAGCGGTTATTACGTGGCATGATGCTCCCGCAAACTTACGAGAAGAATATAAAGTATTTCATATAACAGAAGAAGAGTTGTATATAGACTGGTTTGTACAAACGGTAAGGAGTACGCAATGAAAAATACGTATTATGAAGTAATTGATACAGAAATCTTGGTTGAAGAGGTAGCGAAAAAAGTAATTCGCCGTGAATGCGGTGCCGTTACAACGTTTATTGGAACGGTTAGAGAGTTTACGAAAGGGCGTCGTACATTATACTTAGAATACGTCGCTTATAAAACGATGGCAGAAAAGATGCTAGAGAAAATTGGCTTAGAAGTGAAAGAGAAGTGGCCAGGTACACACGTTGCGATTACACATCGCATCGGTACACTGCAAATTTCTGATATCGCGGTTGTTGTTGCTGTTTCAACACCGCACCGTAAAGCGGCTTATGAAGCGAATGAATATATTATGGAACGCATAAAACAAATTGTTCCAATTTGGAAAAAGGAGTTTTGGGAAGATGGAGACTCTTGGATTGGTGATCAATTAGAAAAAACACCATATCCGGCGGGAGAGCCTGGGAAGGAGCTATAAGTATGATTCGAGTATTGTTATTTGCGCACTTGCAAGAGGAAGCAGGAACAAGTGAATTACAAATAGAGAAAGAAAATATTACGGTTGCAGAGTTAAAAGATGTTGTTGCTAAAGAATATAATGTGCCAGTGACAGAACCAATTATGGTTGCGATAAATGAAGAATATGCAAATGAAGATGACAAGATTCAATCTGGTGATGTTGTTGCACTTATCCCACCGGTGAGCGGTGGTTAATATTGGATTTATTAAAACGACTTTCCTACATAGGGGAAGTCGTTTTTTTATGGCATTTTTGCGAACACTAATTTATAGAAAAAGGAGGGTATTATGAAAAAAATATGTGTAGTTATTACAATGATATGTTCGGTCTTTTTCTCTTCTCCAAGTGATTCTTTTGCGAAAGAATCAAGGGAACAGCTTTTAGAAAGTGCATTATCGAATAGGTACTATTCAATTATTAGACAAGTGACAGAAGATCAATATGAATGTGCTTCAGTTATAAATATAAAGCGTCTTGGCAAGAAAGATGAGTTCGTTCCTAGATTTGAAATTACGCTACAATTTCTTACGTTCCAAGGTGCACATAATCCGCCAAATGATAAAGTTACACTTACTTTGGAAGATCATTTAGATCACGTAAAGATAAAGAAGGTGGAGCGAGAAAAGAATGTTTCTGGTGATGTTGCAGAAAAGGTTTGTGAACGTGAAAAAGAAAAAATAAAAGCTCACTCTAATGATTCAGAGTAATAACCCATGACATTCAGTAAAGAAAGGTAATGAGCGATGGACATACTTTTAGCGATTTTACCGGCTCTATTTTGGGGAAGTATTGTGCTATTTAACGTGAAACTGGGTGGAGGACCGTATAGTCAAACGCTCGGTACAACGCTTGGCGCACTTATTTTCTCGATTGTTGTTTATATTTTTGTGAAGCCAGTATTAACTCCTACTGTTATTGGAGTTGGGATTGTGTCAGGTTTATTTTGGGCACTTGGACAGGCGAATCAATTAAAAAGTATTGATTTAATGGGCGTTTCGAGAACGATGCCCATTTCGACAGGACTGCAATTAGTTGCGACGACTTTATTTGGAGTCATCGTATTTCATGAGTGGTCCACGACAATATCAGTCGTCCTTGGCGTTTTGGCACTCGTTTGTATTATTGTCGGTGTTATTTTAACATCACTTCAAAGTGAGGAAGAAAAGAGTGCAGAGCAAGCGGGAAATTTTAAAAGGGGTATTATCATTTTATTGATTTCAACAGTTGGTTATTTAGTTTACGTAGTAGTGATTAGACTTTTTAATGTAGATGGTTGGTCAGCTTTATTGCCACAAGCAGTTGGTATGGTGTTAGGAGGCATTTTGCTTACGTTCAAACATCATCCATTTAATAAATATGCGATACGAAATATTATTCCAGGATTAATTTGGGCAGCTGGAAATATGTTTTTATTCATTTCACAGCCGCGTGTTGGAGTGGCAACAAGTTTCTCGCTATCACAAATGGGAATTATTATTTCAACGCTTGGTGGGATCCTTATATTAGGTGAAAAGAAAACGAAACGCCAATTAATGGGGATTGTTGCCGGTATCGTTTTTATTATTGCAGCCGGAATTATGTTAGGTGTTGCAAAAAGTTAAAGGGGGTATTGAAATGTATAGTGATTTAGCAGGGAAAGTTGTCGTTATTACAGGATCGGCAACTGGTCTTGGAAGAGCGATGGGGGTAAGGTTTGCTAAGGAGAAAGCAAAAGTAGTAATTAACTATCGCTCACGAGGGTCAGAAGCGCATGATGTATTAGAAGAAATTAAAAAAGTAGGCGGAGAAGCGATTGCTGTAAAAGGAGATGTCACGAATGAATCTGATGTTGTGAACCTCATTCAATCTGCTGTGAAAGAGTTTGGTACGCTTGACGTTATGATTAATAATGCAGGGATAGAAAATGCGGTACCATCACATGAAATGCCGCTCGAAGATTGGAATAAAGTAATCAATACAAATTTAACAGGTGCTTTTTTAGGAAGCCGTGAAGCGATTAAATATTTTGTAGAACATGATATTAAAGGGTCTGTCATTAATATGTCGAGTGTTCATGAGAAAATTCCGTGGCCGTTATTTGTGCACTATGCGGCCAGTAAGGGTGGTATTAAACTGATGACAGAAACGTTAGCATTAGAATATGCACCAAAAGGTATTCGAGTAAATAATATTGGGCCAGGTGCAATAAATACGCCAATTAATGCAGAGAAGTTTGCTGATCCTAAAAAACGTGCTGATGTGGAAAGTATGATACCGATGGGCTACATCGGAAAACCGGAAGAAATTGCAGCCGTTGCAACGTGGCTCGCTTCATCAGAGGCAAGTTACGTAACTGGAATTACGTTATTTGCAGATGGTGGAATGACATTATATCCATCGTTCCAAGCAGGGCGTGGGTAATAGAAAAGGACAAAGAGTTTTTAGCTCTTTGTCCTTTTTTCTGCAAAAAAAAATAGCGGTCGGCTATTTTAAATTTAATGATTAATTGTATCTTGAAGAAATTCTGTTGCTTGATGTTCAGAAACATTTTGTACGAGTGCAACTTCGCTAATCATCATTTTTCGTGCATTATCTAGCATTTGTTTTTCGCTCGCATTTAAAGCTCTCTCTTTATTGCGGCGAAGTAAATCGCGAACAACTTCTGCACTATCTTGCAGATTACCGTTTTTCATTTTTTCCATATTCATTGTATATCTTTGTTTCCAGGAAAGTGATGGGTCTGATTCCCCGTTTTGAAATTCAAGAAGTATATCATTTAATGTGCCTTTATCGACGATATAACGAATACCTGATTTTTGTAATTGATCCATTGGAAGCATTACTTGCATATCTTTACTGAGGATACGTATCACACAATATTGACGTATTGTTCCTAATATTTCTTTCTCTTCAATGGCTTCGATGACTCCTGCGCCGTTCATTGGATAAACGATTTTATCACCAATTTGAAACAAATCATCCACCTCCATATGTGGTAACCATCTTTAATGATAACATAAGTGAATAAAAATGTCAAATTTTATATAATAACATAATAATTACATCCGAGTCAATAAGTAAAAACTCTTTTTTTATATATTTTTTTGCTCTTACTTATCTATGATTTTTTTAGAAAAATAGTACAGGTGAAGAAGGGAGGCATATCCACTTATTTTTAAGCATAAAATGTAAAATCGCTAATACAATATACCTAAATCCGTTCTTTGCAAAGGAGGGAGAGAAGGTGGGGCGCACAATAAAAATTGATATTACAAATAAAGTTGTAGCTAAATTTAGACCAGATTGTTTGGAATTATATACGAGTAAATTTATGATAGGTAAGTTTTATGTCTATACTGAAGGTAAACAATATGTGTTAGAAGACGGATATATATATGAAGACGGAAAATTTTATCGCATCATAGATACGCACCGTGGCAATAATCAAGCGGCGGAGGGCTGCGATCTAGGATGGTGTTAACATGATTCGTGTGAAAGTGTTTGATGAAAGTCACGAAAAAGACTTAGAAGACGCTGTAAATGTGTTTTTGAAAAAGATTGATGATAGTAACTTTGTAGATATTAAGTACCAAGTTGGTGTTTCCATTAACGATGATGAGAACCAAATTTATTGTTTTTCAGCAATGATCGTTTATAAAGCATAAAAAAGAGCTGGGTGAGCCAGCTCTTTTTTATGCTTTATGTTGGGACAACGTGTGTCGGTAATACGTTCATAATAGATTGGGGTGTACCTAATTTCTTTGTCGTTAAAAGAGGCTCCCCAGTCTCATGGTTTTGGGCATCTGTACACATACCAAGGTGATAACGATCACCTAAAAATGGATCAATATAAAAACCGTTTTTGAATACTTTATCATTCGGATGTTTTTCATGGTGAATATCAGAGCAGTTAATGCAATAGAACATAGCGTTCATCCCCTTTTTATTTTTGTTTGAAAAAAGTGAGTCGGTAGTCATTTCGCTCCTAAGGAAATGTTGAGGAGAAGAGAAATAACTACCTACTCAAATGGTGGGCATATTCCTTCTGATTTTTCATATCTCGCGTAGTGTCCCCGAGGGAAGGAGGAGAGACGAAATACGCATGATATACGTAAGGCTCTTCTTTCAAGATGAATGATGGAGTTTCATGTTGAGAGAAGTTTTTATTTTTTGTTGCCTTTGTGAGTATATTATGAAGGAATGCTGAGAGGGTGTTTGTCCTGTTGAAAAAATGTTGAGAATTTCTCAACAGTAAAAAAAGAATTAGCGTTGACATGAAACTAAAAGGTGTTATATTATCTAAATGTAACCAAAAGGTGTTATATTTTATCGCTGAATAAAGGAGAAAGAAAATGAAAATGGAACAACAAAATACATTAAATGATATTAAACAAACAATCGTTTTCAACGCGTCTATTCAAAAAGTATGGAATGTAGTGTCAACTGCAGATGGAATCGCATCATGGTTTATGCCAAATGATTTCGCATTAGAGGTAGGACATGAATTTCATGTGCAATCACCATTTGGGCCATCACCATGTAAAGTGTTAGAAATTGATGAACCAAACCATCTATCTTTCTCATGGGATACAGATGGCTGGGTCGTTTCATTTAATCTGAAAGACCTAGGAGATAATAAAACAGAATTTACGTTAATTCACGGCGGCTGGAAGCATTCTGATGAAATCCTTCCAAAACCAAATGCGAAGAGCTCTATTATTCACGAAAGAATGAGCGGCGGCTGGGTAGCGATTGTAAATGAAAAACTGAAAAAGGTTGTCGAAGGCTAAGTGTCCTCATCGGCAGCGAAATACGATGTGTTTCAAGCAATTGCTGATCCAACCCGCCGAGAAGTAATCCGGTTATTAAGTGATAAAGAGTTACCGATTTCCAAAATAACGGATCATTTTCCGATGAGTCGTACTGCGGTTGTAAAGCACCTTCATATTCTTTCAGAAGCGAATTTAGTAAGCGGAAGAAAGAGCGGAAGAGAGAAGATATATCGCTTGCATCCGGAACCATTAGAGGAATTACAACAATGGCTCTCGTATTATGAACGTTTTTGGGATAATAAATTGTCCATGCTGAAACATATTGTGGAGAATGAAGAATAAAAAGAGGATGACCATTTTGGTCATCCTCTTTATTTTTGCTCACTTGTTTGTGTAGCTGGTTTTAATAAAATCCAAGCGATAATTAGTGTAAATACTGCTAATACGAAAGTACTCATATAAATGACGTGTACACTTGATGCTAATGCCTCTTGCGATTCGGTTACTACATTTGCTGTAGTTCCTCCGTGTCCGCCACCAGATACAAGATCAAGATTTTTAATACCACGTGCGTGAATCATCGTATTGAAGATAGTTCCAAAGATTGCAGCACCTAATGTTTGACTAAATGTATTAATAAATGTGTTTAAACCAACGGCTGTTCCGCGTGTATGAGCTGGTACGGCGGCTTGAATTGTTACCATGTAAATCGGTGTCACAAGCCCCATTCCTAAGCCGAATAATCCGACTGCTACATAAATAAGGAACGATGGTGAATTTGTTGATAATGTAAATAATAAGAACGTAGCGACTGATAAAATGCTAGCTCCAAGTAAAATGATTTGTTTCGTTTTTAATTTGCCCACTAAGTTACCTGAGAACATGGCACCGAATGTCCACATAACAGGAATCGGCATTAAAATGAGTCCGGCTTCTGTCGCGTTTTTTCCTAATACACCTTGGCTCCAGATTGGAAGGTATACTGTAATACTAATAATCATGGCACCGGCAATGAGAGTTAGTATGTTTATCGTAGATAATGTACGGTTAGAGAAAAGCGCTAACGGAATTAATGGTTCCGGAGATTTTTTCTCGATGAATAAGAAAAGAATGAATGAAACGACGGCGAAGATTAATAGGCCGATAATTGTTATATCTCCCCAGTTTTGCTTACTGCTACCTGTTAATAATGCGTATAGTAAAGCGATTGTGCTTAATGAAAAGACTGTAGCCCCAAGATAATCGATATGTTGCTTAGATGATTTAATAGATTCTTTGTAATAAATGGCGATCATTAAGCAAGCGATAATTCCAAATGGAACGTTTAAGAAGAAAATATAACGCCAAGAAAGAGAATCAACTAAAAATCCACCTACTAACGGCCCGATAACGCCAGATACACCCCAAACGGCACTCATCCAGCCTTGTGCTTTCGCGCGGTCTCTTGCTTCGCTATATAAGTCGCCGATAATCGTCATTGTGATCGGCATAACAGCACCAGCACCAATACCTTGAAGAGCGCGGAAGAAGATTAATTGTTCCATTGATGTAACGACTCCGCAAAGTGCAGAACCGACTAAAAAGATTGTAGCTCCGATAAGTAAAACTTTTTTACGGCCGAATAAATCAGCGAGCTTTCCGTATATTGGAGTCGAAACAGCTGTTGCAAGCATATAAATTGCATATACCCAACTAACAAGTTCGACGCCTGACAAATCACTCGTTATACGAGGGATTGCTGTACTAACAATCGTTCCTTCTACCGCAGAAAGAAACGTCATTAGCATTAAAGACATCATGACTTTTTTTCTCATATTTTTTCCCCTTACCCTTTTTCAAATATTCAACAATATAAAATATAAAGGTACTAAGGTATATAAAGCAACAAAAAAGCAATGGGAAGTTAAGTGGATCGTATATTTGTCGCTTCTTGTCGGTAAGTCGATATATTTGAAAAATAGCTGATATAAGTTAAAGAATCGCTGATATAACTTCATGTACCTATAAAAAAAGAAACAGGAATCCCTGTTTCTTTTTTTAATATTTCATTTTCGCGTTTTCTCCAGCTGTAGTCCCGGCAATTCTACCAGTAACGAGAGCAGATGTAATGTTATATCCGCCAGTATAACCGTGGATATCAAGAACTTCGCCGCAGAAATATACGCCGTTCGTGAATTTAGAAGACATTTCTTTCGGGTTAATTTCTTTAACGGATACACCGCCGCCAGTAACGAATGCTTTTTCAATTGACTGCGTACCATGTACATTCACAGTAAACTCTTTAAAGTCTTTCACAAGTGCACGAATCTTCTCGTGAGAAACTTGTCCAGCTTGTTCACTACCGTCAATTTCATTTTTTTCTAATAAGAATAGGAAGTAACGTTCAGGTACATAACCTTTTAAAACGTTTTTAATTCCTTTTTTCGGATCTTCTTTCATTTGTTTCAGCATGCGCTGGAATAGTTGTTCACTATTTTCTTCTGGCAATGCATCGATGCTCATTTGAATCGTATTCGTTTTAAACTTTTTCAGTGCTTTCACGACAAATTGACTACAGCGAAGAGCAGCAGGACCAGATAGGCCGAAATGAGTGAAGAGCATGTCCATTTTGTGAGAAATGATAGCTTTTCCTTTCGGGTTTAATACGCTTAAATTTACATCGCGTAAAGCAAGACCTTGTAAGGAACGATCACGAATAAATGATTCGTTTGAAAGGATCGGTACTTCTGTTGGGAATAATTCTGTAATTGTATGTCCAGCCTTTTCAGCCCAAGCATATCCATCTCCAGTAGAACCAGTTTGAGGAACAGATTTCCCGCCAACAGCGATAACGACGTGATTCGTTTCTAACACTTCGCCAGTTTGCAGTACGACTGCTTTCGTTTGACCGTTCTCATATTCAATCGTTTCAACAGGTGTATTCGTACGGATTTTTACACCTAAGTCTCTTAATCGTGTTAAAAGTGCATCTACTACTGATTGTGCTTTATTTGAGACAGGGAACATGCGACCATGATCCTCTTCTTTCAGTTTTACACCGAGATTTTCGAAGAACGTAATAATATCTTCATTATTGAAAATAGAAAAAGCGCTGTATAAGAAGCGGCCATTTCCTGGTATATGTTTAACAATCTCATCAAGTGGTAGACGGTTCGTTACGTTACAACGGCCACCACCAGAAATCGCAAGTTTACGTCCTAGTTTATTTCCTTTATCAAGAAGTAAGACATTTGCGCCTTCTTCTGCAGCACCGATTGCAGCCATTAGCCCAGAAGGCCCGCCGCCGATGACAATAACATCATAATGCATAATATATCGACCTCATTTTCTACATTTCCTGCCTAAAAGAATAGCATGTTTTCCCTTAAAAGAAAAATAGAGTGAAGTACTGCTTAAGGAGAGAATTGTGGTACAATACAAAAGTTAGAGTTCAGCACTATCCTGCTATTTGTGGGCCATAAGACGAAAACCTTATGATGTAAGAGAAATAAAAAGGGATTTGATAGCCCGTAAATGCTCGAATAGTTCAACTAATTATAGTTTCACTTTATGTAGATGTAGGAGGATTTTTGTATGTCCGATTCGAAATTTCTGCGCGGAACGCTTATTGTTACGTTAGGGACATTTTTAGTAAAGTTCTTAGGCATGATTTACGTCTTTCCGTTTCATGCATTAGTAGGTACAGAAGGCGGAACGCTCTATACATATGGATACATTCCATATACGATCTTTTTAAGTATTGCAACGGCAGGGGTGCCACTTGCTGTTTCAAAATTTGTTTCCAAATATAATGCGCTTGGCGATTATAAAACGAGCCGGAGAATGTTCCGCTCGGGAATGGTTATGATGATAGTAACAGGAGTTCTTTCGTTCCTAGTTCTATATATGTCGGCGCCATTGTTTGCAGAAGCAATGCTTGGTAAACAAAGTATACACAGTAATGTAGAAGAAGTTACGACGATTATTCGTCTTGTAAGTTTTGCACTTATTGTTGTACCAGCAGCGAGTTTAATTCGAGGTTATTTCCAAGGTCACCAATCTATGGGACCGACTACTGTTTCGCAAATTATTGAACAAATTATTCGTATCGTCTTTTTATTAGCGGGTAGTTTTATCGTTATTAAAGTACTTGGCGGTACAGTTGCAACAGCGGTTGGGGTAGCGACATTTGCTGCGTTCGTTTCAGCAGTTGGAGCACTCGGCGTATTAATTTGGTACTGGTTAAAACGTAAAAAACATTTGGATCAATATTTAATTGAACAAACTGTACCAGAATCGACAGTGAGTACTGTTCAATTATTTAAAGAATTATTTGCATATGCGATTCCTTACGTTGTAATTGGGTTAACAATTCCTTTATATCAACAAATTGATACATTGACATTTAACTCAATTATGCAAGCGATTGGCCAAGGTGATATCGCAGAGCGAGCACTTGGTATTTTCACAATGTGGACGCATAAATTAATTATGATTCCTGTATCACTTGCAACAGCGTTTAGTTTAACGCTTGTACCAGCGATTACAAAATCATTTACTGAAAAACAATACCGTTATTTAAAGTTACAAATTACACAAACATTCCAGGCAAATATGTTCTTAACATTGCCAGCAGTTGTTGGTATTTCAACACTTGCATATCCAATTTACACTGCGTTCTATGACTCAGATCCACTAGGTGGACAAGTGCTAATGTGGTATGCACCGGTTGCGTTGTTATTCGCTTTATTTACAGTAACAGCTGCAATTCTGCAAGGGATTAACCAACAAAAACATGCGATTGTCGCGCTTATTATGGGTGTTATTTTGAAATTCGTATGTAACGTAATCTTTATTCGTTATTTCGGTACAGTTGGAGCAATTTTAGCAACAGCAGTTGGATTCTTAGCTTCTGTATGGTATACGAATAGACAAATCAAAAAACATGTACACTATTCATTTGGTGTTGTATATAAGAGAACATTCCAAATTGCAGTATTAACACTTGTAATGGTCATTGCTGTAAAGTTATCACAATGGATTCTGTCCTTCATGATTTCGCCTGATGGCCGAATCGGTGCTCTTATTACAGTTGTGGTTTGTGCAGGTATTGGTGGTCTTGTGTACGGATTGTTAGCAATTCGCACAGGAGTACTTGAACGAGTATTTGGCGGAGAAGCGTTAGAGAAAATCCAACGTAAACTTGGCAATAGATTCAAAATAAAGTTGAAATCAAAAGGGGCGTAATTACGTCCCCTTTTCTATGATAAAAAAAGAAGGTGAAAAGCGTGAGATTAGATAAATTATTAGCAAATATGGGATATGGAAGTAGAAAAGAAGTAAAGAAATTATTGAAAGACGGCGTTGTGAAAATTGATGGAACGCCAGTGAAAGATGCAAAGGTTCATGTAAATGTAGAAGAGCAAGAAGTTATGATTCACGGTGAAGTTGTGGAATATAAAGAGTTTGTTTACTTAATGATGCATAAACCACAAGGCGTTATTTCAGCGACAGAAGATGATAATCATGAAACAGTAATAGATTTATTAGAATTAGAAGATGCAATCTTTGATCCGTTCCCAGTTGGAAGACTTGATATTGATACGGAAGGTTTCTTATTGATAACAAATGACGGGAAGTTATCACATCAATTGTTATCTCCGAAAAAGCACGTGCCGAAAAAATATTATGCACACATTGCAGGAGTCGTAACAGAAGAGGATGTAAAAGAGTTTGCTAAAGGTGTTATTTTAGATGATGGCTATGAAACAAAGCCAGGTGCACTTACAATATTAAAAAGCGATGAGATTTCTGAAATCGAGCTTGTCATTACAGAAGGAAAGTTCCATCAAGTAAAGCGTATGTTTGAAGCGGTAGGGAAAAAAGTAGTCTACCTAAAGAGAACAGAGATGGGACCGTTAGTATTAGATGCAGAGTTAGAACTTGGAGAATACCGAGAGCTATCAGATGAAGAAGTAGAAATGTTAAAAACATATCAAGTAGATACTGAGAAATAGTGCTGTTTTTCGGCGCAGAAAAGACCCCTTTCTAATGAGTTAGAAAGGGGTATGTATTTATTTACATACAATTATTTTTTCATTATGAGGTCATTCTCACTTTCTTTCCTGTTGTTGTCCACTTACCGCGGCAAGGGCTATACACGAGTTCATTAAACTGCAACACATTTAGATCACGTTGTATCGTTCGCGGTGTGATCCCGAACTCATCTACAAGGTCTTTCGTCGTTACCGTTCCGTTTTCATTGATGTACATATAAATTGATTTAATGCGTGTTAGCATACGAGTAGTTGTAGGTTTCAAGAGAAAACCACTCCTCTACTAGTTTTTTTGACCCCATTCAGGAAAGAAGGTCGTTACTACCATTGTACTCTACATGATAAAATTCATGCTTTAATCTACTTAAATTTTACAAAAGTTTAACAAATATTCATATAGAAAAATATTGGTAGTTGACATTGTATATATGGTCAGTCAACTAACACATAAAATTCTACGTAAAACGCCAAATTCCTGCAAATTTTTTTGAAAAAACAAAAGAAAAACTAATGGGAAATATCTGAAATATTACAATTGTTCGGTATTTAAGTTTCGTGTATAGCATAAGAGATTTCGGTTTGTTATGATGAAAGAAACAATATAGTGAAGGATGGATGCGTGATGTCAGCAATTAATTGGACAGAAGAGGTTGCAAAACGAAAAGAAGATTTAATTCGTGATACACAACAATTTTTACAAATTAAAAGTGTATGGGAAGAAGAATCGGCGAAAGAGGGCGCACCATTCGGTGAAGGCGTAGAAAAAGCGTTATCTTTCATGTTACATAAAGGAGAAGCTGAAGGTTTTACTTCTAAAAATTTAGAAGGATATGCAGGTCATCTTGAAATGGGACAAGGAGAAGAGTTAGTAGGTATTCTTTGTCACGTTGACGTTGTACCAGAAGGAGATGGCTGGACGACTCCTGCATATAGTGCAGATATTCGCGACGGAAAGATTTTTGCACGTGGTGCAATTGACGATAAAGGCCCAACGATGGCAGCTTATTATGCGATGAAAATTGTGAAAGAATTAGGTTTACCTCTTTCAAAACGAGTTCGTATGATTTTAGGAACAGATGAGGAAAGTAATTGGAAATGTGTAGATCACTATTTTAAAAACGAAGAAATGCCAACAATCGGTTTTGCGCCAGACGCGGATTTTCCAATTATTAATGCAGAAAAAGGAATTTCTGATATACAAGTTGTGCAAAGTGGTAGTGAAGAGAAGAAAGGTACATATGAACTTGTTTCATTTGAATCAGGTCGCCGTTTAAATATGGTTCCTGATTTTGCAGAAGCAATTATTACAGGAGAAGATGTAAATGCACTTACAGTAGCATATGAAGAGTATTTACAAACTGCTAAAAAAATAGGTGAAGTAATTGTAGAAGGTAATACGGTGACGTTGCAAATTAAAGGGATTTCAGCTCACGGATCTACCCCAGAGAAGGGCGAGAATGCAGGTTTATTACTGGCAAACTTCTTAACGAAAGTCGCTCTTGATGGAAAAGGAGCTTCGTTTGCAACATTTGCAACAGAGACATTTACTGGTGATATTTATGGTGAAAAGGCTACTATCGCCTATAAAGATGAAGTTAGCGGTCCGTTAACAGTGAATGTTGGTCGTCTTTCTTATACGAAAGAGACTGGTGGTAATTTAGGATTAAACGTACGCTACCCAGTTACGACTAACTTTGAAGAGATGATTGCGAAGTTAAAAGAATACGTTGGTACTCATGGATTTGAAGTAGCGGATTATTCAAATTCTCGTCCGCATCACGTTGATAAAGACCACGTATTAATTCGTACGTTGCAGCGCGTATACGAAGAACAAACAGGTGAAAAAGCAGAGCTATTAGCGATTGGCGGCGGTACTTACGCTCGTTCATTGGAAGCTGGCGTTGCGTTTGGTCCGTTGTTCCCTGGAAAAGAAGAGCTTGCGCATCAAAAAGACGAGTACATTGAAATTGAAGACTTATTAAAAGCGACAGCAATTTACGCGCAAGCAATCCATGAATTAGCGAAGTAATAGATATATAAATAATAAGAGGCCGTCCCGATACATATTTTGGGACGGTTTTCTGTTACGTATCGTTTGTTGGTAAGGCGATATTCCTTGTCGAAATGTCGATATAATTTCATATAGTATTGCAATCTTAACTTGGTTAGACTGTTAGGAAAGTTTGATTCTTTTTCATTGAATGAGATACGAAAGAAAAGCAACAATAGAAAGAAGGAGAAGATGTACATGGAGCCGCATTATTTTGTCGCAATCACTTTACCAAATCATATAAAAGAAGTGCTGTCTAACTATAAAGAGGAAATGCAGGAGGAATTACCATTTCGTTCATGGGTACATAAAGAAGACTATCATATTACCCTTTCATTTTTAGGGAGTGCGACAGAGGAACAATTAGAGGGAATAAAGAATGGATTACAAACACTTACAGAAACAAAGGAACTATCGTTCACATTACAAGGATTTTCAACGTTTGGTATGGAAGATAGGCCACGTATTTTTTGGTCGAAGGTAAGTGAGAATCACGATTTGTTCCAGTTACAAAAGCAAGTACACGCTATTTGTGAAGGGAATGAATTTTCTTTAGAAACGCGCCCGTATCATCCACATATTACTGTAGCTCGTAAATGGGTAGGAGAAGGAAAGTTTGATTTAGAACATATAAAGGAAGTGCCTGAAATATCATTTCAAGCGGATACAATTACTTTATACGAATCTCACGTGAAGGAGACACCGAAGTATAAAGCGATTGCTGAAATAAAATTACAAAAATAGAATGTATGAAAACGTTTTTTATACAGGTGAATATACTATAGGGAATAATGTGTTACTGTATAGAGCCTTGCTGATAAGAATAGCCTTATCATTTGCAGCTCGTTTCATTTAACTTTAAGAATGATGGTGATTTTTTTATGTTGAAAGTAAAACGTCCATTTGATGCCTATTTAGATGAAATGAATAAAATTACAATTTTGCTCCCACATGCGTATGGAACAAGTCGGACATTTCGTTTGCAAGAAGGAAGTAACGTGAAAGATTTACCGATTGCTCATACAATTGCGCTTCCGGATGCAACGAAGTATGAGTGCTTTATAGAAGAGCCGCTAGATGTGGGGAAGTATTATACAGTACGAGATGAACGGAATGAAGAAACAGATTTACAAATAGGTGCTGTCATAAGAACAGCGATTTTCGATGAAAAGTATTATTACGAAGGTACCGATTTAGGGGCTGTGTATCAAAAAGAAGCAACGACATTTAAAGTGTGGGCTCCAACTGCGAGGCTTGCGAAAGTAAGGATTTATAAAAGTGATAAAGAATATACCGATCATGAAATGTACAGAGGAGAAAATGGAGTTTGGACTCATACATTACAAGGCGATTTAGCTGGAGCAAAGTATACATTTCTTGTTTGTATTAATTTAATATGGAATGAAGCGGTGGACCCTTACGTAAAGTCAGTGACTGTAAATGGGAAGTACGGCGTTGTTATCGATTTAGAAAAGACAAATGTAACGAAGAAAGTGCAATTACCACCATTACAGGCAATGACAGATGCCATATTGTATGAACTGCATATTCGCGATGCTACTATTCATCGGGGCAGCGGAGTGAGTAAAAAAGGAACATATAAGGGGCTAATGGAAGAAGGAACAACAGGGCGAAATGGGACGTTAACGGGCTTGTCTCATATAAAGGATTTGGGTGTTACACACGTTGAATTATTACCTTTATATTGTTTCGGTGGTGTAGATGAGGCGAATCCTTCCTCTGCATATAATTGGGGTTACAATCCATTATATTACAATGCGCCAACGGGATATTATGCTACAGACCTCTCTGATCCGTATAACAGGATAGTAGAGTGTAAACAGTTGATCGAAACATTTCATGAGCATGGCATTAGGGTGATTGTAGATGTTGTATATAATCATGTGTATGAAAGAGAGCTATCATCATTTGAAAAGCTTGTCCCAGGATATTATTTTCGTCATGGTGAAGATGGCATGCCTTCTAATGGGACGGGAGTCGGGAATGATATAGCATCTGAACGGAAAATGATGAGGAAATTTATTGTAGAGTCTATTTTATATTGGCTTACTGAATACAATGTTGACGGATTCCGATTCGACTTAATGGGAATTTTAGATGTCGATACAATGAATATAATAGAAAAAGAAGTGCGAAACATAAAGCGAGATGCATTGTTATTAGGAGAAGGGTGGGATCTACAAACACCACTTCCTCTAGAGGAAAAAGCAACGTTAAATAATGCAAAGAAAATGCCGTATATTGCGCAGTTTAATGATCAATTTCGTGATGGAATAAAAGGGAGTACCTTTCATATAAATAAACGCGGTTTTGCATTTGGTGGGCATGTAGACTGTAATCATTTGCAGTATATAGCATCAGGAAGCCTTTTGAGTAGGAAAGAAACAGGTTTGTTTTTAGAGCCTGTGCAAAGCATTAACTATGTAGAATGTCATGACAATATGACGATGTGGGATAAACTAATGCGCAGTAATGAAGAGCCAGAAGAGATTTTGAAAAAACGTCACCTTCTAGCGAGCGCAATGGTAATTCTTTCGCAAGGTATTCCTTTCTTGCATGCGGGGCAAGAGTTTTATCGTACGAAGCAAGGAAATGAAAATAGTTATAATGCAAATGATGAAATTAATCAATTAGATTGGGATCAAAAAGAGAACGAGATAGAGACCGTTAACTATATAAAAGGTTTAATTGCGATTCGTAAAGAGCACGGAGCATTCCGATTGCAAAACGCAGACCTTATAAAAAAGCACATGACTTTTTTGCAAACATCTCCAGAAGTACTTGCATATCACCTAGTGCATGCGGAATCGTTTGGACCGTGGAAAGAGATTGTAGTTTTATTTAATAGCGGTTTAGAAGCTAAAACGGTGCAACTTCCGAAAGAAGAAACGTGGCATGTGTTAGTAAACGAAAAGCAAGCAAAAATAGAGCCAATTTCTTCATTTAGAGGAAAGGAACTTAGGCTCGCACCAATTAGCACGTATATATTGACGATAATGTGACAAATCGCTACTTGACGATGAGAATGTAATAAATGTAGAATTGACAAAGGTGACGATTTTGATAAGTTGTCATTCTATGACTGGTTTTGTAAAATAAAATAGAGAGTTTTTGGCTTATGCCAAGTTTTCTTTTCATTTACAGTAAAATATATGAATCCACAACATGTGTAGAAATGTTGCGGTTTTTCTTTTCATAACTATAAAAGATAAGGATTTGTTAACGGGTAATGAATATGGAATGGTTGGAACAATTATTAGGAAAAGAGTGGAGTCTTGTACCGGCTGGTGGAGTAACGGGCGATGCATATATTGCGCAAAACGGACAACAGAAGTTATTTTTAAAGCGGAATACATCGCCCTTTTTAGCGGTATTGTCAGCAGAAGGAATTGTTCCAAAATTACTTTGGACAAGAAGGGTAACGAACGGTGATGTAATTTCTGCTCAAAAATGGCTTCCGGGACAGAAGCTAGAGCCAGAGGATATGAAACTAGAACGTGTTGCAAAACTTTTGAAGAAAATACACTCCTCTAAAGCGCTTGTACAGATGATTCAAAGACTTGGGAAGCAGCCGCTTCACGCACAAGAGTTATTACAACAACTGCAACTTGTTTTAAGAGGAGATATAAGGGATGATGAAGCAATTCAGCAAGGCCTTCAATATTTAATGGATTCATTAAAAGAAATTGAACACAATGAATTCGTTGTATGCCATTGTGATGTAAACCATAACAACTGGCTATTGTCGGATGAAGATGAGCTGTTTTTAATTGATTGGGATGGAGCTGTAATTGCTGACCCAGCTCTAGACCTCGGTATGTTATTATATTGGTACATTCCGCGCCACGAATGGAGCGGGTGGCTCGAATATTATGATATTGAAATGGATGAATCGCTGCTTAGGCGTATGAGGTGGTATGTAATAGCGCAAACGATTTTGTCTATTCAATGGCACACAACAAAAAAGCAGCAAGCAGAAACTGAATATTGGCATCAATATTTACAGCAACTACTTGCTTCGGAGTAATACTTAAGAAAAATTGTCCATTCCAGCAATCCACTGAGTAAGTTGTTCTTGATTATTGGAAATGTGGTTGTCCAAATTAGAGGAAGATTTACCCGATTGACTATAAGAATATACATCGTTTAGCATTGCTTTAGCGTCACTACTTATACTATCGTTTGCGAGTAACGATTGAATGAGACGCTCTAATTGCTCGCATTCAGAAACTGTCCCGCAACAATCACTTTGGTGATTGACTAAAATATCTTTCAGCACTTCTAATTGATGTTGTTGATTAATTGGCATGAACGGATCATCCTTTCGATTGTTTTTCTCTCCCTAGAAATGTAAGAGAAAAAGCTGTTTCGTCATGGAATGTTTAATGCTGTATGTAGTTTTTATCAAAATGGTACATCTTATACTTGAAAGAAACGGACCGAGTGCTCGTACGTACTTGGTTTTTTGTTTGGTAGATTGATTAAAACAGAAAGAAGGAATTATTCCTTTAAAATAGCTATGTAAAGAGAGGGAAACATCTATGCGTTTAAGACATAAACCATATGCAATGGATCGAATTAATGAGTATTCACATATCGTAATCGGAAACCCAGAGGAGCGCGCTGGTAATTGGAAAGAAGTATTTGGAAATGAACAACCAATTCATATTGAAGTAGGTACAGGTCGTGGCCGCTTTATGTATGATATGGCAAAAGCAAATCCGCATATTAATTATATTGGAATTGAAAAATTCACAAGTGTTGTTGTAGATGCACTTGATAAATTAATTGAAGAAGAAGTACCGAACTTAAAGTTAATTAATAAAGATGCTGAAGATTTAACAGTTTTCTTTGCAAAAGGTGAGATTGATCGCGTTTATTTAAACTTCTCAGATCCATGGCCAAAGAAACGTCATACGAAGCGTCGTTTAACGTATAAAACATTTTTACGCAATTATGAAGAAGTGTTAGTAGAAGGCGGAGAAATTCATTTCAAAACTGATAACCAAGGTTTATTTGAATACTCTCTAATGAGTATGGCTGAGTATGGTATGTTATTAACTTACCTTAGCCTAGATCTTCATAATAGTGATTATGAAGGTAATATCATGACTGAATACGAAGAGAAATTCTCTAGTAAAGGTCATCGTATTTACCGAGTGGAAGCGAAATATCGTACAGAGCCTATGCAGTAATGCATAGGTTTTTTGTAGCTAAAACAATCAGAATTTTATGTTAATATTAATTTAAAAGGGGGATGCGTAATGGAACAGTTACAAGTTGGAGATATAAAAGTGACGTGGCTAAAAGGTGGGAACACACATTTAGACGGGGGAGCGATGTTTGGAGTTGTGCCGAAAGTACTTTGGTCACGTAAGTATAAACATAACGATACAAATCATATTTATTTACGAACAGATCCGTTACTTTTGCAAACGAAAGACGGGAATATGCTCATTGATTCTGGAATAGGAAACGGTAAATTGGATGAGAAGATGAAGCGAAATCAAGGTGTAACAGAAGAATCATCGGTTTATGAATCATTAGAAAAATTAGGATTAAAGCCTGAAGATATCCACTACGTTTTAATGACGCACCTTCATTTTGATCATGCATCTGGTTTAACAAAACGGAAAGATGATGGCCTTGTACCAGCTTTTCCGAATGCGAAAATTTACGTAAGCGAAACAGAATGGAATGAAATGAGGAACCCAAATATTAGATCACGTAATACATATTGGAAGGAAAATTGGGAGCCAATTGTAGATCAAGTTATTACGTTTGAGCAAGAAATAGAAATTACAGATGAAATAAAAATGGCGCATACAGGCGGTCATAGTGATGGACATGCAGTTATTGCTTTAGAAAGCAAAGGTGAAACGATGCTTCATTTAGCAGACCTATTGCCGACACACGCCCATCAAAATGTACTATGGGTAATGGCATACGATGATTATCCAATGACATCGATTGAAAATAAGCAAAAGTGGATGAAGTACGGCGCTGAAAACGATGCTTGGTTTACGTTTTATCATGACGCATATTACCGTGCCGTAAAGTGGAATGAGGAAGGGCATATCGTAGAAAAAATAGAGCGGAAAACGAGTATAGAAGCATAAACAGAGGAGGTTGTTCCAGAAGTCTGTTGGGGCAACCTTTTTATTATTGGCTTTTTTGGTCGGTAAATCGATATATTTCAAAAAACGCCGATATAAACTGAGTTGCACCGATATAATTTCAATTACTATCCATAATTAAAAAATAAGAGGTTCACCTAATGGGAACCCTCCTTTTTATGCTGCTATAACCTCTAAAACAGTACCTGTTTTAGCATCAACTAAAAATTCAAATCGTTCTTGTATATCATCTAACATCGTTGTAAGACCGCCGCGATAAACTTCATATGCGACATCATATTTTTCAAATGTCTCTGGAACCATATGTACCCAAGAGCCAGTAATTTCACCTTTATGACTTAATGCTTGTTTCACCATTTTCAATGCTTTTTCTGAAGAAATATGGGATTGTTCTTGGACTTTGTTTGCAACAAGATAACCAGCTGCAAATCCAACGCCAAGACCTGCTACTAAACCTTTCCAGCTCATATATTCACCTCAATTCTATAAAATAAAAATAGTGTACCAATAATAATTATAAAGCAAATACAGCTAAAAAAGAAGAAACTAGAAACATTTCGAAAATTTCGTTACAATAAAAGAGGTATTCTACTAAGGTTTGAAAGAAGGGGACTTCGTGAATAAAGAGACATTACAATTATTTCGTACGTTAACAGAATTACAAGGTGCATCAGGTTTCGAACATGATGTACGCCGTTTTATGAAGCAAGAATTAAGCAAATATGCGGATGAAATTGTGCAAGACGGTTTAGGTAGCGTATTTGGTCTGAAAAAAGGGGACGAAACTGGCCCACGTGTTCTTGTAGCAGGTCATATGGATGAAGTAGGTTTCATGGTTACGCAAATTACGAAAAACGGGATGCTTCGTTTTCAAACGTTAGGCGGCTGGTGGAGCCAAGTTCTATTAGCACAACGTGTACAAGTTATGACGAAGAATGGTCCTGTTATTGGGGTTGTTGGTTCTATTCCTCCTCATTTATTAAGTGACGCGCAACGTGCAAAACCGATGGATATAAAAAATATGTTAATTGATATAGGTGCAGATAGCTATGAAGATGCGATTGAGATTGGTGTAAAACCAGGACAACAAATCGTGCCAATCTGCCCGTTTACGCCGATGGCAAACGAAAAGAAAATTATGGCGAAAGCTTGGGACAACCGTTACGGATGTGGCCTTGCAATCGAATTACTAAAAGAATTAAAAGACGAAACATTACCAAACACATTATACTCTGGCGCGACTGTACAAGAAGAAGTTGGTCTTCGCGGTGCGCAAACAGCTGCAAATATGATTCAACCAGACATTTTCTATGCGCTTGATGCAAGCCCAGCGAACGATGCATCTGGTGATAAAACGCAGTTCGGTCAATTAGGAAAAGGTGCTCTTCTTCGTATTTACGATCGTACGATGGTAACACATAGAGGAATGCGCGAATTTATTTTAGATACAGCAGAAACACACAACATTCCGTACCAATACTTTATTTCACAAGGGGGTACAGATGCGGGCCGTGTACATACAAGTAACTCAGGTATCCCATCAGCAGTAATTGGTGTTTGCGCGCGCTACATTCATACACATGCTTCTATTTTACATGTTGATGACTATGCAGCAGCGAAAGAGTTAATTACGAAGCTTGTAAGAGCAACGGATAAAACGACGCTAGAGACAATTAAGAATAACGCGTAGATAAGAAGGGCTGAAGAGCCTTTCTTTTTTTGGCTTGAATAGATGCCCCATCCATGTGTGGGGGCGGACAGTGCTTAATTGGTGCTCGAATGGTGTATTAAGACATTAGGTAGGAAGTCTGTTTTGTGTTCGAGGTCGGCAATGGTGAGGGAATCCATCTTCTTTTTTAGGGTGAATAGATGCCCCGGTGATGTATGGTAGTGATTGATGTTTAATTTAAGTAGGGCGAAATGATGAATTTTTATAGAGGTGAACGAAATGAAAGTAGTAGTTGGATCGAAGAATAAAACGAAAGTTGGAGCTGTGGAGAAGGTTTGGAATGATGCTACAATTACATCTCTTTCTGTTCCTTCAGGAGTAGCGAACCAGCCATTTTCAGATGAAGAGACGATGCAAGGAGCGGTTAATAGAGCGAAGCGAGCGCTGCAAGAAGGAGAAGCTCAAATTGGTATTGGGCTAGAAGGCGGCGTAATGAAAACGGAGCACGGTTTATTTATGTGTAACTGGGGCGCGCTAGCAACAAGTGACGGTAAAACATTCGTTGCCGGTGGGGCGCGTATTAAGTTACCGGATGATTTTTTAGCACCTCTTGAAGATGGCAAAGAGTTAAGTGAGGTGATGGAAGAGTTTGTGCAGAGAAAAGATATTCGTAGTCACGAAGGTGCAATCGGTATTTTTACAGATGATTATGTCGACCGTACGGAATTATTTGTACACGTTGTTAAGTTACTTGTTGGGCAATATAAGTATGACGAAAAGCAAGCATAAACCTTGCACCGTGCGCGATGTATGGTAGTATAAAAGAAAGATTATAACATGAAAAAATGCACTCGTTAGAGGAGGAAATATAGATGAAATCATTAGAAAGCATGGAGCAATTCCAACAATTAAAAAATGAAGAGAATGTAGTCTTTATGTTCTCAGCAGAATGGTGCCCTGACTGCCGTTTTGTAGATCCATTTATGCCAGAAGTAGAAGAGAAATATAGTGATTTCTCATTTTACTATGTAGATCGTGATGAATTTATTGATCTATGCGTAAAATTAGACGTATTTGGCATTCCGAGCTTTGTAGCGTACAATAAAGGTGAAGAAACAGGTCGCTATGTAAACAAAGACCGTAAAACACAAGAACAAATCGAAGAGTTCATTGAAGGTTTAAAATAAGGCAATTTGCCAATTGAATTGTAAAACAACCTCTACCTTCGCGGGGGAGGTTATTTTTTTGGAAGGGAGGAAAAAGAGATGAAGATGACAAGTAAAAAGATGAAAGATGAGTTAATGAAGAAATTATCTCGCCCAGAATGGGACTTTCAGTATGATAGCGAGAAAGAAGTTCTACGTATAGAACAGAAAGACTCGAAAAAAGGTATTAACGTATCGCTTCCAGGAGTTGTGGCAAAATGGGAAGTGAATAAAGAAAAAGCAATTGAAGAGGTTGCTTATTACGTACAAGAAGCGTTAATTGCGATGCATAAAGAAGAAAATAGCGCGGCGAAAATTTTACCTGTTATTCGCTCTACTTCTTTCCCGAAACAAGCAGAAGAAGGAAATCCGTTTATTATGACGGATCATACGGCGGAAACACGTATTTACTACGCGTTAGATTCGAATAAAACGTATCGATTAATTGATGAACGTCTATTACAAAAATTAGAACTGACAGAGCAACAAGTGCGTGAAATGGCATTATTCAACGCTCGCTCATTAGGTTATGAATTTAAACAAGACACAGTAGCAGGGAATACATTCTACTTCTTAAACACAAATGATGGGTATGATGCGACTCGTATTTTAAACGAATCATTACTACAATCGATGCGTGAAAAGATTTCTGGTGATATGGTTGTTGCTGTTCCTCACCAAGATGTATTAATTATTGCTGATATCGTCAACGAAATCGGTTATGATATTATTGCACAAATGACAATGAAATTTTTTGCCGAAGGGCATGTTCCGATTACATCACTTTCATTCGTATATGAAGATGGGGACTTTGAACCAATCTTTATTTTAGCGAAAAATCGGAAGAAGACAGATGGAAAAGAGAAAGGATGAACGAAGTGAACGTTTTTTACAACCTTGAAGGAATTGGTGACACTCTAATTGTTGCCTTACAAGATATTACTTTAGAGAACCGTACTTTTGATCGCAAAGGAGATGTTGCACGCGTATACGATCGTGAAAGCAACATGGCAGCAGGATTCAACATCTTTAATGCATCTTCTTACTTAGAAGTAAAAGAAACAGGTAACTTAACATTAACGAAAGAACTTGTAGAACAAATCAACGGAATTTTAGCGAAGAACGGCTTTGAAGAAACAGTAGAAGCAGATCTTTCTCCGAAATTTGTTGTAGGCTATGTAGCTGAAAAAGAGAAGCATCCAAATGCTGATAAGTTAAACATTTGTAAAGTAGAAATCGGTACAGAAACATTACAAATCGTATGTGGCGCACCGAACGTTGATGCAGGACAAAAAGTTGTCGTTGCAAAAATCGGCGCTGTAATGCCAAGCGGTATGTTAATTAAACCAGCTGAACTTCGCGGTGTTCCTTCTTCTGGAATGATTTGCTCAGCACGTGAATTAGAGCTTCCAGATGCTCCACAAGAAAAAGGTATTCTTGTATTAGAAGATAGCTTTGAAGCTGGACAAGAGTTCAAATTTTAATTGATGTAAAAAAGAGAGGTTGTCCTTTTGGACAGCCTCTCTTTTCTATTGAATCGATGATATATTGCGAGTTGTGATAGATATATGTAGAAAATCGTCCATATTCATAAGGATGTCACCTTTTTTCATAAAATCTATATTGTATTTTATGAACAAACTAGTTAAAATTTAGAAAAATAGAAGGGGATAGACGTATGAAACAACAACTAAAAATCGCAGAACTTCTGAAACGAATTGAAACTTCAAAACAACAAGATATCGAGTTAGGTTCCTATGAAATATATTTGTTTAGTGAAAATGAATTAGAAAAAGGACAAATCGGTTATCGATATGATAAACATAAAAATTCATTAATAAGTGAAGAACATGGAAAATGGAAAGAGGAATGGATTGTTATCGGTTATGAAACAGATATGGGGGATCCGGTTTTCGTAAATGTGGCTGATGGTGCTTACCTAGTTTATACTGCAGAGCGTGGTACAGAGACGTGGCAACCTGTTCACATTGGAAATATGGATGAGATTATAAAACAATTATAAGAAAAACTTTGAGACCGGTGCAAAGTGATGGGAGAAAAATATGAAGTATATAAAAATAATGAGCATGATTGCATTTATTGGCATATATATGGGCGGTTGTTCGCAAGAAGAGCCGAAACAAGAAGTAAAATCTTCTATGCAGGAAGCAAACAAAGATAACAAGGAAGACTCACCGGTAGAAAAGCAGCAAGAAGAACAAGAAAAGAAAGAAGAACCGCAAGCAGTTCAAACAACTGAGCAAGTGGAGCATAAGCAGGAGGAAGTGCCGGCCGATGAAAAGAAAGAGGAAGCTACGCCAGTGCAGCCAACTGAGCAACCGCTGCAAAATAATGAACAAAAAGTAGAGAGTAATGAAAAGCAAGGAAAGTTTCTTGTCGTTATTGATCCGGGGCATCAACAAAAAGCGAATTTAAATTTAGAGCCGATTGGGCCAGGAGCAGCGACGCAAAAATATAAAGTGACAGATGGTACAACGGGTGTTGTGACGAAAAAAAGAGAGGCTGTTCTCGTATTAGAAATGGCTTTCGTATTAAAAGAAAAGTTAGAAGCAAAGGGAATACAAGTATTAATGACGAGAACGTCACAAGATGTGGATATAAGTAATAAAGAACGCGCGACATTTGCAAATGATCATAAGGCAAACTTGTTTTTACGTCTTCATGCAGATGGTTCTGAAAATCCGAATCAAAGTGGATTTGCTGTATTAACGCCGGCAGAAGGTAGTCCGTACACGAAAGAGATTTATGCTGAAAGTCTTCAAATCTCTCAAACGATTGTAAATAAAATGAGAGAAAATCAGCAAGTGAAAGTGAATGGAATTAAATTCAGGGATGATCTGTCTGGATTTAATTGGTCCAAAGTACCTGGTGTACTATTAGAACTTGGGTTTATGTCAAATCCTGAAGAAGATAAAAAATTATCTGACTCGCAGTATGTAAATTCTTTATTGCAAAGTGTAACGGATAGTGTAGAGGAATATCGGAAGAGTAAAGCTTAAACGCAGTCTTATATGTAAGGGTGCGTTTTTCTATATGAAAATACTCGTAAATTAGAATGTTATGGATAAATATGACATGCTTAATTTTACCTGCACTTTTCGCCGAATGCTGATACAATAAAGGATGTTACTATTTAGTAGAAAGAGTGGTAAGCATGTTAGATTGGATGAAAAAGCTGTTTAACAAAGAGGAAGAACAAACAGCGATGAATAAAGAAGTACCGAAGCAAGTTGAAAGTCAGCCGAAATTTCCTCGTGTAAACCACTACACTGAAGCAAGAGAAGCACAAATGGCAAGTAGGAATGCAGGTAAATGCCGTTTTCCATTAGTACCGGATAATGGGTTCGATGAAGAGGATGTTATAGAAACAGGGCATTTTGAAGAACAACCTGTTCAAGCTGTAACATATGAAAATCAGCCTACTCAAAGAGGAATAAAAGTGGAAAGAAGTAGACGACAGTATGTGGAGAAGGTAGTTGCTACATATGAAGAGCCGGAAATGCAATATGAACCGGAGCGAGAGCCTGTCGTAAAGAAAGCATCTGCACCTACGCAAGAAAGTAACCGTAGACCATTTCGTCCAACAGAAATGATTTCGCCAATTTACGGATATAATCGTCCTTCAGTAGAGAAAAAGGTAGAAAAGCAGGAGGAAGAAAAGGAAAGAGAAGACCTTGAAATATCTGTAGAGGGCAAATCAGTCGTTGATGCATGGTTAGAGAAAAAAGGATATGCATTATCTGATTTCTCAGAAGGACAAGCAACGAATTCTTCCAGTCATGAAGGCGTTGATCAGCGAGATCAACAAAATAAAAAGGAAGAAAAGTCAGTTGTCGATCAATGGCTAGAGAAAAACGGTTATGAAATTGAACGCCAAGAACCTATAGTAGAAGAAAGAGAAGTGGTTCAAGAAATTAGTGCACCGCAGGAAGTTCCAGCGGCTGAATTACTTCAGCAAGAAAGTGATGTAGTGGCCAAAAACACTCTACAAGCAGAATTAGTAGATTCTAAAGTAGAGCACGAGGATACAATATTATTAGAAGAAACTAAACGTAATACAGAAATAGAACAACCTACTATTGAAGTAGAAAAACAAGCACCAGAAGAATCAGTGATTGTTAAAGCAGAAGAGAAACTTGAAGAAACAATCATTGTGGAAATACTAGAAGAAGCGGAAGTAATTGCAGAAACAGAAGCGCCAGAAGAAGTAGAAGTAATTGCAGAAACGGAAGCGCCAGAAGAAGTGGAAGTAGTTGCAGAAGCGGAAGAAACAGAAGAAGTGGAAGTAATTGCAGAAACAGAAGAGTCGGAAGAAGTGGAAGTAATTGCAGAAGCGCAAGAAGAAGTAGAAGTAATTGCGGAAGCAGAAAAGTTAGAAGAAGTAGAAGTAATTGCGGAAGCAGAAGAGTCAGAAGAAGTGGAAGTAATTGTGGAAGCGGAAGAACCAGAAGAAGTAGAAGTAATTGCAGAAGCAGAAGAGTTAGAAGAAGTGGAAGTAATTGCGGAAACAGAAGAGTTAGAAGAAGTGGAAGTAATTGCGGAAGCAGAAGAGTCAGAAGAAGCGGAAGTAATTGCGGAAGCAGAAGAGTCAGAAGAAGTAGAAGTAATTGCAGAAACGGAAGCGCCAGAAGAAGTGGAAGTAGTTGCAGAAGCGGAAGAGTTAGAAGAAGTGGAAGTAATTGCGGAAGCAGAAGAAGTAGAAGTAATTGCAGAAACAGAAGAGTTAGAAGAAGTGGAAGTAATTGCGGAAGCAGAAGAAGTAGAAGTAATTGCAGAAACAGAAGAGTTAGAAGAAGTGGAAGTAGTTGCAGAAGCGGAAGAGTTAGAAGAAGTGGAAGTAATTGCGGAAGCAGAAGAGCAAGAAGAAGCGGAACCCGTAGCACTTGAGGAAACGCAGCAAGAAATATTGTTAGATGAAGCAATTGCACAAAAGAATGAATTCATACATGTTGCTGAGGCTGAAGAACAAACGAAGAAAGATGTTCAAAGCTTTGCGGATGTTTTAATTGCAGAAGAACAACCAGTTGTCCAAAAAGAAGAACCAAAACGTGAGAAGAAGCGTCATGTACCATTTAATGTTGTTATGTTGAAACAAGACAGAACGCGATTAATGGAAAGACATGCGGCTAGAACGAATGCAATGCAATCTTCTATGAGTGAACGAGTAGGGAATAAGCCTGTACAACAAGTAGAAGAAACACCAGTGCAGCAAGTGGTAGTGGAACCACAAGTGGAAGAAAAACCAATGCAGCAAGTAGTGGTAGAACCACAAGTGGAAGAAAAGCCAATGCAGCAAGTAGTGATAGAACCACAAGTGGAAGAAAAATCAGTGCAGCAAGTAGTGGTAGAATCACAAGTGGAAGAAAAACCAGTGCAACAAGAGGTAGTGGAACCACAAGTAGAAGAGAAACCAGCGCAGCAAGTAGTGGCAGAGCAAGTACAAAAGCCAATTTCAAGTACGGAAGTACAAGAGAAAGCATATGTTGTAAATCAAAGAGAGAACGATATGCGAAATGTATTGCAAACACCACCGACATATGCAATTCCGCCATTAACATTGCTGTCGATTCCGCAGCAAGCGGCGTTGGATAATACGCAATGGTTGGATGAACAGAAGGAATTATTAGATACAACGTTTAATAATTTCCATGTTGGCGCACATGTTATTAATGTATCACAAGGTCCAGCAGTAACTCGTTTTGAAGTACAGCCAGACCCAGGTGTGAAAGTAAATAAAATTACAAACTTAAGTGATGATATTAAGTTAAGCTTAGCAGCGAAAGATATTCGTATTGAAGCACCGATTCCAGGGAAGAGTGCAATTGGAATCGAAGTTCCAAATAAAGAAAGTAAGCCAGTATTTCTTCGTGAAATTTTAAGAAGTCCTGTGTTTACAAAGAGCGAATCACCGCTTACAGTTGCGCTAGGACTTGATATTTCAGGCGATCCAATTGTAACGGATATTCGAAAAATGCCACATGGACTTATTGCAGGTGCAACGGGTTCTGGTAAAAGTGTGTGTATTAACGCAATTTTAACGAGTATTTTATATAAAGCGAAACCGCATGAAGTGAAGTTAATGTTAATCGATCCGAAGATGGTTGAGCTTGCGCCATACAATTCTGTTCCACATCTTGTAGCACCTGTTATTACGGATGTAAAAGCAGCGACAGCTGCATTAAAGTGGGCAGTTGAAGAAATGGAGCGTCGTTATGAATTGTTTGCGCATGCAGGGGCTCGTGATTTAACTCGTTACAATACGATTGTAAGTGGGCGAGAAATTCCGGGAGAGACATTACCTTATATCGTTATTGTCATTGACGAGTTAGCCGACTTAATGATGGTAGCACCTGGTGATGTTGAGGAAGCGATTTGTCGTATTGCGCAAAAAGCACGTGCTTGTGGTATTCATTTATTAGTAGCGACACAGCGTCCGTCTGTAGATGTTATTACAGGTTTAATTAAGTCAAACATTCCAACGCGTATTGCGTTTACTGTATCATCTCAAGTTGATTCGCGTACGATTATCGATATTGGTGGCGCGGAGAAATTACTTGGCCGTGGTGACATGTTATTCTTAGGGAACGGTACATCTAAGCCTGTTCGTGTACAAGGTGTATATGTATCGGATGATGAGATTGAAAAGACAGTTGATCATGTGAAAAAGCAAATGAAACCGAATTACTTATTTAAGCAAGAGGATTTATTAGCGAAAACAGAACAGGCTGAGTCGGAAGACGAATTGTTCTTTGAAGCATGTCAATTTGTTGTAGAACAAGGGGGAGCGTCCACATCTTCTGTACAGCGAAAATTCCGCATCGGTTATAATCGCGCGGCACGTCTCATTGAAGAGATGGAATCGCAAGGAATTATTTCTGAAGCAAGAGGAACGAAGCCAAGAGATGTCCTTATTTCTGAGGATGAATTCGCTGCTATGCAGGAAACAAATGTATAGTAAACGGTTTTGCTGTATACTAAGAGAAAATGTTGGATAGTAAAGTAGGGAGTAAAGCGACATGAAAGAAATTGAATTAAAATTAAAAGGTGAAATAAATAGACTAACAAATAGAACATTTAAATTTGACGAACGTGTTGGAGAAGGTTGGTTCTCTGCCGTTTACTTTTTAAAGACTAGAGAAATCATTGAAGAATTTCGCCCGAAAAGTGTTGTAACGATGCAATTTTTCCAAAAGGAAAATGCAGTTCTTTGCGGAACAGATGAAGTAATTGCATTGCTACAAACATTCGCTAAAAATCCTGAGGAACTTGAAATTAACTCTTTAAAAGATGGCGATAATATTAGTCCGTTTGAAACAGTGTTAACAATTCATGGTCCTTATGAAAATTTCGGATTTTTAGAAGGTGTTATTGATGGGATTTTAGCTCGTCGTACATCAGTTGCGACAAACGTATATAACGTTGTCCAAGCTGCGCGTAGCGTAGATAAAGAAAAACCAGTTATTTTCATGGGAGACCGTGATGATCATTATACACAACAAGCTGGTGACGGTTATGCAGCATACATCGGAGGTATGAGCGCACAGGCGACGCATGCGATGAATGAATGGTGGGGCAGAAGTGGTATGGGGACAATGCCTCACGCATTAATTCAAATGTTTAATGGTGATGTTGTGGAAGCGGCAAAAGCATATCATAAGAAATTCCCAGAAGACGAATTAGTTGTATTAATTGATTACAACAATGATGTCATTACAGATGCACTTCGCGTAGCGCGTGAATTTGGATCAACATTAAAAGGTGTACGTGTAGATACGTCGCGTACGATGATTGATCAATACTTCATTCGCCACCCAGAAGTACTTGGAACATTCGATCCACGTGGTGTAAACCCATCGCTTGTATTCGCACTTCGTAAAGCACTTGATGAAGAAGGATTCCAGCATGTAGACATCGTTGTAACTGGTGGATTTGATGAGAAGCGTATTCGTGAATTTGAAGCTCAAAACGTACCTGTTGATATATACGGAGTAGGAAGTAGCTTATTAAAAATGAATATTGGCTTTACTGGTGATAACGTAGAATTAAATGGAAAACCAGAAGCGAAAGCTGGTCGTAAATATCGTCCAAACCCACGTTTAGAGCGTGTGCAATTAGAAAAAAGAGAAGATATGTAAAAGAGAGAAAAACTGATAGGTGATTGACCCTATCAGTTTTTCTGTTATCATAGTATAGCGGCTTCTTTTTTGCTATAATGGATTTGTTATGGACATAAAAAAGAAGTACGTACGAGTTTATCCTGATAAGTGAAGGGAAGAATAACTTCACTACATCAAAAATGTATGATGATTACCAAAATAAGAAAAGATTCATATACTGTCTTATAGATAGGCCGTTGTATTAGTTCGAAATGTTGGAGGTTCTTTAAGATGACAGTTTACCATTTTGTAGGAATTAAAGGAACAGGAATGAGTTCATTAGCTCAAATTCTTCATGACATGAAGCATACTGTTCAAGGGTCTGATTATGAAAAGCGTTTCTTTACACAAACAGCGTTGGAAAAGCGTAATATCTCGATCCTTCCTTTTGATAAAAATAATGTAAAAGAAGGACAAGTGATTATTGCAGGAAATGCATTTCCTGATACGCATGAAGAAATCGTAGCAGCAAAAGAATTAAACATCCCAGTACATCGTTACCATCACTTCTTAGGTGACCTTATGAACCAATACACAAGTGTTGCTGTAACTGGTGCACATGGAAAAACATCAACAACTGGTTTGTTAGCCCATGTAATGCAAGGTGCACACCCTACATCTTACCTTATTGGAGATGGAACAGGGCATGGGGTAGAAAATAGTAAGTATTTTGTATTTGAAGCTTGTGAGTATCGTCGTCATTTCTTGTCTTACAATCCAGACTATGCGATTATGACAAACATTGATTTTGATCATCCAGATTATTTCTCAGATATCAATGATGTATTCAATGCATTCCAAGAGATGGCATTGCAAGTGAAAAAGGGCATTATTGCATGTGGAGATGATGAAGAACTTCAAAAAATTCAAGCGAAAGTACCTGTTATTTTCTATGGATTTGGAGAAGATAATGATTTCCAAGCACGTAACATTCAAAAGAGAACAGATGGTACTATTTTCGATGTATTCGTTCGTAATACGTACTATGACACGTTCAAAATTACAGGATACGGCAATCACAGCGTATTAAATGCATTAGCAGTAATCGCGCTTTGCCATTATGAAAACGTTGATGTAGAAGCAGTTAAGCATCAGCTAACAACTTTTGAAGGCGTAAAACGTCGCTTTAATGAAAAGCCAATGGGAGAGCAAGTTATTATCGATGACTACGCACACCATCCGACAGAAATTAATGCAACGATTGAAGCAGCTCGTCAAAAACATCCAGAGCGTGAAGTTGTCGCTGTATTCCAGCCGCATACATTCTCACGTACAGAAAAGTTCTTAGATGAGTTCGCTGAAAGCTTAAGCAAAGCTGACCAAGTATACTTATGTGATATTTTCGGATCAGCACGCGAAAACAAAGGTGAATTAACAATCGAAGATCTGCAAAAGCGTATTGACGGTGCAGAACTAATTACAGATACAACAACGGATGTATTAAAGAAACATAAAAACGGCGTTCTAATTTTCATGGGCGCAGGCGACATCCAAAAATTCGAAGCAGCTTACGTAAAAGAAGTTCAAGTTGCAGAGAAGTAATAGAAAAGACGCATAGCTGAGGCTGTGCGTCTTTTTTGTTGTGTTCAATATATTTTAAAAAGCGTTGATCTGTTGGTATTGTTCATTCTTTTTGTATAGTTGTTTTAATAAGAAGATATATAGTGAACTAAAAAGTACGTATCCGATTAAATAATAGAATGAAAACATATCGAATTGTTTTGTTATCATAATTCGAATCGCAAAAAAGCTGAATGGGAGAGCAATTAGCAGTCTTGAACTGATGAAAATAATTGTTTTAAAGTATTTTAATAAATCTATATTCCAATGGTTTTCTCTAAAGATAAACCAAATATTGCTTGCAATAAAGGCTAGTAAAAATGGTAAATTAGCAGAAAAATTTATAAAACCGAGTACAATAGGCACTGATAAAGCGCCGAGTGGACCGATAGATAGGCCGGAATAATATTTAATAAATGTATTTGTAGATTGCTGTGCATCTTGAATAACATCTGTATATTCTCCTGCAATTTCCTTTGCTAATTTTTTTGGAGGAAGAAATTCTTCAATCACTTGTGAAGGGATGATTTCTAATGGTATCCCTTCGCTTTCTTTACTTAATGCATTTTCATATAAATCCGATTTGATCTCTAGCACATGTTGTTCTCTTGCTGACGCAGGTAAGTTCATTAAACCTTTATGAAGATCGTGTAAGAAAGAAGTAATGAGTTCATTTGAAAAGAATTGTTCTTTGTTCATTTTTTATCCTCTCCTTTAGCTAGTAACATTAGAGCATGATACACTGCATCATAATCATGTAAGCGACTATTTAAAATTTCTCTCCCTTCGTCTGTAATTCGATAGTATTTTCTTTTTGGGCCATCACCGGACTCTTCCCAATAGGAAACAGCCCAATTGTTTTTCGTGATTCGATTTAATATGGGGTAAATCGAACCGTTTGGGATATGAAACACAGGGATATCTTGTAATGCACTTGTAATTTCGTATCCGTACATAGGTTGTTTACTTATTAAAGACAAAATAGCGAGATCAAAAACACCTTTACGTAATTGAATTATAAAATTATCATTTTTTTCCATACTTTAACTATATATGATTCATATCTAGATATCAATCATATATAGTTGTTTTTTTATTTGTGTATTGACCTAGAGCTAACTCTAGGTTGTAAGATGAAAATGTAAAAACAAGGGGGAGAGAACATGTATAAAATCGGTGAAGTAGCAGAGTTAACTGGGATGAGCATTCATACTTTGCGTTACTATGAGAAATTAGGATTATTACCACCACCAACGCGAAATAGCGGGATTCGCCAATATACAGAAGGTGATGTACGCCTATTAAAATTTTTATATTCTTTAAAACAAACTGGAATGTCATTAGAAGAGATGGCTGAGTTTGCAAGTGATGGATGTATTATAGAGGAAATTAGGCAGAGAAAAGAGGAAGTACCAGCGAAAGTAAAAAAGAGAATTTCAATTTTAACAACTCACTTGGAGCGATTAAAAGAACAGCAGGAACAATTGCAAAAGGTTGTTCAGCTAACGGAGGAGAAGCTAGAAATTTATTACGGTTTTCTAGGAGGGGAAGATTCGGAGGCTGACAATGAAAAATAAAGTATACGCTCAGCTACTTGGATTTGCGATTTTCACTGGTGGGACATTTAATGCTTCGAAATATGCTGTGCAGTATTTCGAAGCAATTCATATAGCAGCATGGCGCTTTGGAATTGCTGCATTTGTGATGTTATGTTTGTTAAAAATAAGAAAAGATTTTGAGGTAGAGGTATGGAGGGAGAATAAGGCTTATTACTTTTTGTTAGGTATTGTTGGTGTATTCGGTTTTAACTTCTTTTTCTTTTTAGGTATGAAACATACAGAAGCTATGAATGGTGCACTGATTATGGCGACGAATCCGCTCGTTACGACGCTGTTAGCAAGTTTTATTTTACGAGAACAAATTATAAAACGCCAAGGTATTGGGATGTTACTTGCATTACTTGGTGTTGTTTTTGTACTGACACAAGGTTCGTTTACGATACTGCAAAACTTATCATTTTCAAAAGGAGATTTTTATATTTTATTAGGGAATATTTGCTGGGCGTTATACGGTGTACTAGGCAGAAAGTTTATTAAAACTAGTAGCCCAATACAAACGACGACATACACAATGACTATTGGTGCCATTGCCTTTATTATCATATCTTCCACTCAAAAAAATATAGTACCAGTTTTGGAAATTCCTTTGCTAGCTTGGGGAGCGATTCTTTTTATGGCAATTGGAATGAGCGTGCTCGGTTACTTATGGTGGAATAATGGAATCGCTCAACTTGGAGCAGCAAGAACATCCTTATTTTTTAATATAGTACCTGTTGTTACAATGGTTATTTCTTTTATTGAAGGAGTAAATATAACACCGGCACAATTTCTAGGAATGATATTAGTTGTTACGGGAGTAGTGTATTCTTCAGGTTTTATACAAATAAAATCAAAAGAAAGTGTGAATATTTAACAATTTACATCCATAAATGTTAGAATAATAAGAAAACTAAAAAGGAGCTATAAAACATGTTCACACTTCGAGTAGACGATGAAATCGAATTACAGTTATTAGAGAAGCATCATAAAGAGGAACTATATCAATTAATAAACCAAAACCGTAGTCATTTACGAAGATGGCTTCCTTGGGTGGATGGGCTAAAATCTGCTGGTGCGTATGATGAGATTTGTCCGATGTGGTTAAAGAAGTTTGCAGAGGGAGACGGTTTTGAAAGTGGCATACGTTATAAAGGAAAGCTCGTTGGGATGGTAGGCATTCATCCGGTAAGTTGGGGGAAGAAGGCGGCGAGTCTCGGATATTACCTTGCAGAAGATGCTGGCGGGAAAGGCATTATGACGCGTAGTGTGAAGGCTGTACTTCACTATGCTTTTGAGAATTTAAAATTAAATAAAATGGAAATTAGATGCGGTGTTGAAAATGTGAAAAGCCGCGCTATTCCAGAGCGTTTAGGTTTTAAGTTAGATGGTATTTTAAGAGATGATGAATGGCTATACGATCATTTTCACGATATCGCTGTATATAGTTTACTAGCTTCTGAATGGAAGGAGATTCGATGAACGAGAAGATACGCATTATTCCGTATGAAAGTACGTTTCAAGATGAAGTAGTAGATCTTATCGTTCATATTCAGCAAAAAGAGTACAATGTTCCTATTACGAAAGAAGAACAGCCAGACCTACTTGAAATAGAAACGTTCTATCAAAGGGATTATGGAAACTTTTGGGTTGCAACTTATGATGGGAAAGTAGTTGGAACAGTAGCTTTATTAGATATTGGGAACGATCAAGTAGCGCTAAGGAAAATGTTCGTAAAAAAAGAATTTCGCGGAAAAGAATGGGGCGCATCACATAAGTTGCTCCAAACAGCAATTTCGTGGGCTGAGAATAAAAAGCTGAAAGATATTTACTTAGGAACGACAGTGAAATTTTTAGCAGCGCATCGCTTTTATGAAAAGAATAATTTTCAAAGTGTGAGTATAGACGAGTTGCCAAAAAGTTTTCCAGTGTTGCAGGTGGATAAGAAATTTTATAGATATATTGTTTAAGAAGGTCATGTGAAAATGGCCTTTTTTTATGAACTAAAATGGAAAAAGTGGTATAATTTAGGTCGGGGGGGTGCGTGTATGAACATTCCGATTCAAAGAAGTAAGTCGGTAGTAATTTTCGTTTGTCTCACGTTAGTTTTTATGTTCGTATATCCACTTGTCATGCTTTTCGCAAATAAAGAGCAGTGGATGTCAGCGTTAATTGGAATGGGTTTATGCTTCCTTGTAAATGTACCACTCGTTTGGGAAGTATTTATTAAAAAGCATAAAATAGAAAATGGTGTATTGAAGTACGGCATTTTAAATGATGATGTTGTATTAAAAGATATTAGAGTTGTTCGTCAAGTTGGAAAGTATCTTGAAATTACGACGAACGCATACAAAGTACATATGGTTGCGATGCCGCAACATATGAATGAATTCTTGGCGCTTATCGAGAAAGAAAATCCACATGTGAAAATAGAAATGGTAGGTAAGAAATGAAGTATGTAAAACCTTTATTCTGTTTGGAAATTTTGCTTGTGTTTGCTATTTGCACTAGAGTATATATGAAATGGGATCTGCCCTTATATGAACCAATATTAATAGGTACTATCGCAGTGGCGCTTTTATATTATTTTCATTTTCAGCAAACAAAAAACGAAAAAAGTAGCTCTATGTAGTTAGGAGGATTAGAAATGAAAAAAGTCCTTACGTTATTTTTACTTCTGCTAACCGCATCCGTTCTTTTAATAGGGTGTAGTGCGAAGAAGGAAAAGGCTGATATGAACTTTGAAAAGGCACAAAAGGTTGAGATTGAATCACTTACAGATTCAAGTGATCAAAAAGTAATTACCGATAAGAAAGAAATTGAAAAGCTGTTTGAAGTCATGAAAATGGATAAGTGGGAAATGCAATCGGCTCCTTTAGATACTCCGCAAGGGAAAACATTTAAAATGTATCAAGAAGATACACCAAAATTATCAGAGTCGAGTAAAGATAAAAAAGAGTTACATGAAATTGGTACAATGACAGTATATAAAGATGTCCCTTATGTCGAAGTTGAAATGAAAAATAAGAAGATGAGTTTTAAAGTGCCAGAAGATGTGGCAAAAGACTTATTAAAGTATTAAAAAAACGCTCGGAGAAAATTCCGAGCGTTTTTATTATTATTTTAAGTTCTCTGGGTTTAAAGCTTCTAGTTCAGATACAACGAAGCGTCCATCTTTACGGATTAGTACGTCGTCGAAGTAAATTTCGCCGCCGCCGTATTCCGGGCGCTGGATGCATACTAAATCCCAGTGAATGTTCGAGTTGTTGCCGTTCCATGCATCGTCGTAAGCTTGTCCAGGAGTGAAGTGGAAGCTGCCATCGATTTTTTCATCGAATAGGATATCTCCCATTGGATGTAAGATGTATGGGTTTACGCCGATTGCGAACTCGCCAACGTAGCGTGCGCCTTCGTCTGTATCGAAGATTTTGTTAATGCGCTCTGTATCGTTTGCAGTTGCTTCAACGATTTGGCCATTCTCAAACTTAAGTTGTACATTTTCAAATGTATAACCGTTGTAAGGAGATGGCGTGTTGTAAGAAACTGTACCGTTAACAGAATCGCGAACTGGTGCAGAATATACTTCACCGTCTGGAATATTTAAATGACCTGAGCATTTAATAGCTGGAATGTCTTTAATAGAGAATGTTAAGTCAGTTCCAGGGCCAGTTAAGCGAACTTTATCTGTTTTATTCATTAATGTAACAAGGCTATCCATCGCCTTATCCATTTTACTGTAGTCTAAGTTACAAACTTCGAAGTAGAAGTCTTCGAAAGCTTCTGTGCTCATTTTAGCAAGCTGCGCCATAGAAGCATTTGGGTAGCGGAGAACAACCCAGCGCGTTTTCGGAACGCGGATGTCTCTATGAACTTTCTTACCAACTGTTTGACCGTGAATTTGCATTCTTTCACTTGGTACGTCAGCTTGTTCGTTAATGTTATCGCCAGAGCGAAGACCGATATAAGCGTCCATATCTTTCATTACGCTTGCTTCATATGCAGCGATTTGTTCGAAGTGTTCTTCAGTAGCACCCATTAATAAAGAGCGATCTACTTGATGATCTTTTAAAGAAACGAATGGGAAACCACCAGCTGCATATGCTTCTTTTACAAGTGCAGTTACAAGTTCTTTTTGTAAGCCAAAGTTTTCAATTAATACTTTTTCGCCTTTTTGTAAGCGAATAGAGTAGTTAATTAAATTGTATGCTAACTTTTCAATGCGTGGATCTTTCATATGTAAAGCCTCCCTACTAATTATGTATCCTCTCCTATTGTAACCTACTTAGTGGAATTTGTTGAATCATTTATGTTAAAGTTAACGAATAAGTATGAAAATTCTAATGAAAAGATAAGGATTAGAACGAAACGGAAAATGATTGTATAATAGGAGAAAGTATGAAAAAGATAAAGGAAGTGATGAAATGCAAGTTCTTTTATATGTAAGTGCGGCTATTATCGCGGTTGCTTTCGCTGTATTAGTAGTGTATGTATGCAGAACGTTGTTATCGGTTCAAAAGACGTTAGAAAACGTTGCGAGCACGTTAGAAGGTTTAGAAAAGCAAATGCAAGGGATTAGCGTAGAGACGGAGCAATTATTACATAAAACAAATGCGTTAGCTGATGACATTCAACAGAAGTCACAATCATTAAACAAAGTAGTATCGGGTGTAGATGGAATTGGAACGACAATCCATTCTTTAAATACGAAACTTCGTAATGTATCAGAATCTGTTACAGACGAAATTGAAAACAATGCAGATAAAGTAGCGCAAGTTGTACAGTGGAGCAGCGCAGCAATTGAAGTATACAATCATTATCGTGCGACAAGACAAGAAAAAAAGGTTGAAAAAGAAGAGCGTAAATTAGAAAGACTTGAGAAAAAGGCTGAAAAGAAAGAGAAGCGCTCTAGACTTCGTATGAGAGGTGAATCGTGATGAATATGACAAAAGTTGAAACAATTGAAGAGCTTGAAGTATTAGTAGAAAAAAATGAGCCTTATGTTCTTTTTAAACATAGTACGACATGCCCAATTAGTCACGGTGCATATACAGAATTTCAAGCGTACTGTAATGAAGAAAGAGCAGTACCAGCGTATTACTTATACGTACAAGATGCGAGAGATGTTTCGAATCGTGTTGCAGAACAGTACAGCATTAAACATGAATCTCCGCAAGTGTTATACATAAAAGATGGGATGGTAGTATGGAATACGTCTCATTGGAACATTAAAAAAGACGCTTTAGAAGAGAATATTAAGTAAAAAGAAGCAAGCTAAAGGTGCTTGCTTCTTTTTTTTGTTTTTGTTGAAATATATTTAATGGTACACTGTTAATAGTTCAAATTAAATAACTAGATTGTTGAAAGTAGGTTTTAAGTAATGAAGAAAATGGCATTATCCTTCGCAGTCGTAAGTTTATTACTAGGAGCTTGTAGTAATGATACGATTAGTAAGAAGGATGAAGTTATACAGAAAGATACGAAAGAAAAAAGCATGATTCCGAGAACTGCTGTTTCTAAAGATTATTATAGAACTGTAATTCCTTTAAAAGAACAAAAGGTTATAAATACAGCTAATATAAAAACAAATTCTAAATTAGATTTAGCAGAGTATGAAAATGGTTTAATGAATATTGCAAAAGAGCAATTTGATACAGAAAATCATGTACTACAATTAAATCAGTATATCCCTGAGAAATTAGTTGATGAACTAGTCGCGAAAGTAGAAGCGCCAGTTTTGACAAATATTATAGAACAAGACTATTTCGGGAAGCAGAATTCAAATGAATTAAGTTTATCTGGCGTTGTGATTGGGCTAGCGATGTCTTCAAGTGTATCGAATGAAGAAGCAATGGCTAAGGGCGCTGAAGTTGCCAAGCAACTTACTGAAGCTATTAATAAAAATGACAAGTATAATAAATCTCCAATTACGTTTGCTATCTTTAAGCAAGAAAGTACAAGTTCTTTAAAAAATGGTACGTATATTGCTAGTGCTACTGTTCAAAAGAATGATACGAACCTTGGAAATTGGGGCATGATCGATGAACAAGTGTTTTCATATCCTTCTGATGAATTTAAACAAGCACATGGAGAAGATAATACAAAAATAAATGAGTTTGCTAAGGCAATGAAAGATTTTTCTCCGGCAGATTTTATCCCAGTCAATGCTAAAGTTTCTTATAAGAAAAATCAAATGGATACATTGAATATGAATATTGTTATTAAATATAATGGTAAAACAGAATTAATGGCCCTTACCCAAATGGCTGCTCAAAGTATGTTAGAAAAATTACCTAAAGATGCGAAAGTACAATTACAGATCAAGTCTGAGAGCAAAATCGAGGCAATTATTATAAAAGAGAAAAACAGCGATAAACCGTTTGTTTCCTTCTTGTAAAAAAAGACAGTGTTTACACTGTCTTTTTTACTTGTAAGTGAAAATGTACGATGGGAAAGAGCGCGTCCTATTTCCGCTGTGCCAATTGTAAAGGAAGAAATATAGTTACCCTTGTTGTTCTTGATATAACGCATTCTACAGGGCGCCGCGCACCTCCAAATCCGGCGCATCAAATGACTATCATTGTCGGTTTCTGTCGGTAAGTCGATATATTAAAAAAATCGCTGATATATTTCGAGTTGCGGTCGATATATTCGAAAAATCGCCGATATAAATTTCATTTACTATCGTACTGCTTAAAATAAGGTTCCTCCGTATGAAATATCTATATTTTTACAAAAAATGCCCTTTTTTTCATAAAAAATACGAAAATACGAGAAAAGAAGCGAATTTTTTCGAAACTTTTGCGGGAAAATATTGTATGAGCCTGCGTTTTTATCGTATCATTAGTAAAAGGAAGAACTCGGGACGATTGGTGGCATCTGCAAATAGAGTTGATGTCTTTTTTTCATTCAAGTAACCGATACATAAAAATAGATAACAAAAATAGAAGGAGTGTGCGAAGAGATGAACGTAACAATCTATGATGTAGCGCGCGAAGCGAACGTTTCAATGGCTACCGTATCACGCGTTGTGAATGGTAACCCAAATGTAAAGCCTACAACAAGAAAGAAAGTATTAGAAGCAATTGATCGTTTAGGATACCGCCCAAATGCGGTAGCACGTGGACTAGCAAGTAAGAAGACAACTACAGTAGGTGTTATTATTCCTGATATCTCAAATACGTTTTATGCAGAACTTGCTCGTGGAATTGAAGATATCGCAACAATGTACAAATATAACATCATTTTAAGTAACTCTGACCAAAACAAAGAGAAAGAGTTCCATTTATTAAATACGATGCTTGGAAAACAAGTGGACGGAATTGTTTTCATGGGTGAAGATATTACAGACATTCATATTGAAGAATTCAAAAAGTCTCCAGTACCGATCGTATTAGCAGCGTCATTTGATGAGCAAAATGAAACGCCATCAGTAAATATTGATTATACACAAGCAGCTTACGACGCAATGAAGCACTTTATTGAGCAAGGACATAAGCGTATCGGTTTCGTCTCTGGTCCTTTCATTGATAAAGCGGGAAGCGCGAAGAAGTTACAAGGTTATAAAAAAGCTTTAGAAGAAGCAGGTATTTCATATGATGAAAATCTTATAATCGATGGAGATTACACATATGATTCAGGTATCGAAGCATTCGAAAAGCTTTGGAGCAGCGATGAAAAGCCAACAGCAATCTTCGTATCTTCTGACGAAATGGCACTAGGTGTAATCCATGCAGCACAAGACGCTGGGTTAAACGTACCAACTGATGTAGAAGTACTTGGTTTCGATAATACACGCCTTGCATTAATGGTTCGTCCACAACTTTCAACAGTTGTACAACCAATGTATGATATCGGTGCAGTAGCAATGCGTCTATTAACAAAGTATATGAACAAAGAAAAAGTGGAAGATCACACTGTTATCTTACCTCACCGTATCCAATTTAGAGATTCAACGAAGTAAGTATAAAAAAAGCTCACAGCATTCGCTGTGAGCTTTTATTCTTATTCGGGATAGTATTTTTGTACGACTGTATCTACCGTTTCATTTTTCTTAACGTGTAAAAATCTTGCGTATAATTCTTTTCCAGTTTCAAATGGTGTATCGTCTAATTCAAACACATGCAGCACTTTTCGAAATGTCCATTTCACTTGCTCATCATACATGTTATCGTACGTATCCTCAGATTGCATCGCGATTTTTTCACCTAGTTTGTATGCTTCTTCTAAACTGTTTGCTTTAACAAGAATAATACTTTCTTCAAAAAGTGTATCGTGATGTTCTTCATAATGCTCATCCATTTTCGTAGGATTAGGCTCACCAGAATGAACAGATTCAAATAACAATTTTACAGCATACATATTATGCTGCATGTTTCACTCTATAAATAATACTTGCGACAAGCGAAGCAGGTATTGTAAATACGTTACTTTGATAATGATAGTGTATTTGGGATTCTTCATAAGACATGTTGTCATATAGTTCGTTTTGTGACATGTTCATTTTTTTCTGTTGTGTCTTGAGCATCTTAATATAGTTATACTGTATTGGGACGAGGATGATGAAATAGGCTAATACGATTAGTGAAATCCAAATCATTATGAACACTCCCTTGTAAAGAATATTTGTATATGGTAATTATATCAAATTATATGAATTATACCCATTTTTTTCTAGCGATCAATTTCCTTTCCAAAATGCAAAAAGTTCTTCAGGACTTCGTAAATTATGTTCAAGGCATGTTTGTGCAGTGTGTTTAAAACTTTGTATTAGTTGTTCTAACCTAGAAGGATCGTATTGTTTCACATTGCCAGCAATAATGGTTTCATCTTTATATAAGTTAAGTGATATTTTTAACAAAGTTATATTTGTTTCTAATTGCACAACTTCAATATAAAAAAACTTTTTGTCTAAGTCGATTGTAATATAATCGAATCTCTCTATTTGTTTAAAATATCCTACAATATCATCTTCCAATTGAAATCCTCCCGAGTATATAGCTTATTTGGAAGACTTCTCTATAGATTGTATGATTCCTTGTTATATGTCACATAAGTGCAAATTTAACTATTATAGGGCAATGTCATGTATAATAGAAAGAAAAGGCTTGTGAGGGGGGAAAAGAGATGATCGTTCTTTGGATAATTACGCTTTGTATGACTGCTATTTTTGCATATATGACGTTAAAACAAAATGGCTTAAAGCGATTTGTTCCAGGAAGTATTCTTGCAGGAATTGCCCTTATCACGTATGTAATTTCTATTTTTATTGAAAGTGTATCAGTGGACATGAGCACAAGTTTAATGTTCATGGGTATTACACTATTTGCAGGTAGTGTCATGGTACTTATGGTTGCTGGTATTATTTTATTTATTCATATGAATTCGGAAACGTTATAGCATATAGAAAAGGCATGTCCCGAGGGGACATGCCTTTTTATCCGTTCAATTATGCTCTATCTTTAGAAGAATTTTGTTGTTTTAATAAGTCGCGAATTTCGCCAAGAAGTTCTTCTTCTTTTGTTGGTTCTGGAAGTTCTTCTTCTTTTTCTTCTTCTTCTCTTTTAGATGTTAGTTTGTTGAATACTTTAATGAACATAAAGATAGCCGCTGCAATAATTAAGAAATCAAAAATAGTTTGGATGAAGTTACCATACATAATAGATGATTTGCCGAATGTAATTTTTAAATCTGTAAAGTCAACGCCACCTAATACCATACCAAGTAATGGTGTGATGATATCTTTTACTAAAGAACTAACGATTTTACCGAATGCAGCACCGATTACAACCCCGACAGCTAAATCGATTACATTCCCTTTGAATGCGAATTTTTTAAACTCGTTCCACATGTGTTAATCCCATCCCTTCCACGATTCATTATGAAATTTATAATTCCTATCAACATATTCTATAGAAATTTGCGACAGAAATAAAGAGGAAATGGGAATGAAAGTAAATTCTGAAAAATGTATCCGTTTTAATTTTTATTGATATCATTTAGTAGAGATTGCAGCAGTTGCTGCGTTTTTAACGCTTCTAATCCATCTACAACAGGCTTTGTATCACCGTGTACACATTCAATAAAATGATGAACAGCATCTTCAAAGCCACGTTGCTTTAACGTCGTATCCCATGATGGTGAACCGCTTTGAGAAACTGTATTATCCTGCTCAACTTCAAATGTATTCATATTTTTTACGCGAATGATTTTCCCTGTCGTTACAAGTTCAATTTGTTCTAAATTTGTACCAGCATGGCGATGCATTGCGGTAGAAAGTAACAGTCCACTTGGCGTTGTATATGTGTGGTGCCCGTAAAGAAGTTCATTCTTTTCATTGGTTTGCACCATATTATAAACGACGTTAAGATCATCATTAGCTAACCAGCGAGCAGTATCTACAATATGTAAGTAATCATCTAACATAGTAAAGTCGTACGTATATGGTCCTACTTTATTTGTACGATGCTTTTCAATTCGAATCCATGAAATATCATGGGCTTGCTCTTTTGCAGCAACATACATAGGAACGAATCGGCGATTAAATCCGACCATTAACTTTCGGTTATACTTTTCGCTCAACTCGACTAGTTGTTCAGCTTGTTCCACTGTAGCTGCTAGCGGCTTATCAACATAAACGTCGATTCCTTTTTTCAGAAGTTCAGAAACGATTTCATAATGTGTAGCAGTTGAACTATGAACGAAGATTGCATCGCATTCCGACGCTAACGTTTCAATAGAATGAAAGTCTTGCATGCGGTATTGCTGGCAAACTTGTTTTCTTTTCACTGCGTTAGGTGTAAACGCCCCTACAAAATTCCAATCTGTTTCTTTTGTAAGTGTTGGAAGATAGGCTTTTTGCGCAATACTTCCAAGTCCAATCATCCCGATTTTAGGTTTGTTCATGTTTATTCCCACCCTATTAATATTGATGTAACGGGTTAAATGTAGCATAGGGCGAGGGAGGAAGGCAAAAATTAGCTTTTTACTTACGTCCTTCTAACAAAATCTTCTCTATCTCTTCAAAGTTATGAGCGCGCGCATGCTCTAGCGGGGTAACACCATCGTTGTCTGGAATATTTACATCAGCACCGTGCTCAATAAGAAGGCGAATGACTTGTTGTTGTGTTTCGTTTCCGTTACTTAGTACGATGGCTTCCATTAAAGCAGTCCATCCGAGATTATTTACATGGTTAACATCAATAGTTGTTTGCATAAGGAGTTCCTTAATAACATCGATATAGCCATGTTCTGAGGCAGGGATAAGAGCTGTTCCGCCGTAACGATTCGTAAGTGATGGATCTGCGCCAGCATCAATCGTTAGTTTTAAAATATCCAAGTAACCTTCTGCACCGGCGTATAGGAATGGATTGTTTTTCATATCGTCTTGGATGTTTACGTCAGCACCTGCTTCAATAAGCGCTTTTGCGGTTTTTACATCATTTTTGTATGTAGCAATCATAAGAGGGCTACGTCCTTTACTGTCCGTTATATTTATGTCAGCCCCTTTTTTGAGTAACGATATAACAGTATTCGTTTCTTGTTTCTCAGTAGCTGCAAGTAACGCTGTCTCCATGTTTGTCATCTCCTTTTTAACTTCTTGTTCTTGTGAGCAACCTTGCAAAAAAATTACACAACAGATCATACTTACTGTTTTTTTGAACATGGAATTTCAACCCCCTCATTTCAACTGTAAAATAAGAACATTAAATTTTTATAAACTGACGCTAAAATTACTATAAAATCGCTTGAGTATTTGAACATATATTTTTATGCTTATGGGAAAGAAGGTTTCATAAAGTGAGGATGTAAGATATGTCTATTAAAACAAGATTTTTATTCTCTTATATTGCTGTTATTCTCGTTTCCATTACGCTCATATTAGTTGCGGGATTTTTAATTGTTTTTTCCATAACAGGAGACTTGGAATCAGTGAAAAATTTCTATAAAAGTTCCTATATTCAAAAGCCGCTTACGCCAGAAGAAGAAAATACGTATATTGAATTGAAATTGGCGGCAAAGAAAAATCAATCACAACTATTAGATGAATCGTTCGTTTCATCGCTTGAAAAAGAAGGTGTGAAGATAGTTGTAAGAAAGGGAGAAACCATTTCTTATGCTACAAAAATATTTGAAAGTATATCTTTAAAAGAAGCTCTTCCGAAATTTGAATCAGCAAATATTAATAGTCGTGGTACAGCGGAACTAGGCGATACATTTTATCGATATGTAAAATTTGATTTTTATTTTCCCGGAGATGAAGAAGGGAGTATATTTGTACTAAAAAGGCAAAGTTCATTTGTTGATCTTACACAAAAATTATTTCCGATTTTATTCGTAGCGCTTTTACTGCTAGCGATATTACTCATTGGATTAGTAAGTTATTTCGTCTCAAGAAGTGTGATAAAACCAATTTTTGTATTGAAAGATGCGACTGGTAGAATTAAAGAAGGGGATTTAGATTTTCAAATTCCAGTTACATCTCATGATGAAATCGGGCAATTAAATCAAGGGTTTGAGGAAATGAGGAAGAAGTTAAAAGAATCGATTGAAGTACAAACGCAGTATGAAGAAAATCGAAAAGAGCTCATTTCAAACATATCTCATGATTTAAAGACACCGATTACTTCTATTATTGGATATGTAGAAGGCATAAAAGATGGAGTCGCAAATACGCCAGAAAAAATGGATAAGTATTTAACGACCATTCATACGAAGGCAAAACATATGGATACACTCATTGATGAACTCTTTTTATTTTCGAAGCTTGATTTGAATCGAGTTCCCTTTCAGTTTGAAACGATAGAATTAAACATGTTTATGCAGGAATTATTAGAAGAGATGCAGATGGATTTAAGTGAGGAAGGTATAGAAGTTCACTTACAATTACAGCCAGCACCACTATATGTAACGGCCGATTGTGAAAAGATAAATAGAGTGATATCCAATTTAATTCATAATAGTGTGAAATACATGGATAAAGAAGAGAAGAAAATTACTGTAACAGTATTGAGTGATAACAATACTGTCATTGTGAAAGTGATGGACAATGGGTTAGGTATAGAAGCTGATACGCTACCGTATATATTTGAGCGTTTTTATCGTGCCGAGCAATCGCGAAATTCTAGCACAGGTGGAAGTGGACTTGGCTTAGCGATAGCGAAGCAAATTGTTGAAGAACATGGCGGAGAAATTTGGGCGGAAAGTAAGCTTGGAGAAGGTACAAGTATTTTCTTCTCATTGAAAAAAGTACAGGAATGTGGTGAGTAGAATGAAGAGAATTTTACTAGTAGAAGATGAAATAAGTATTGCAGAATTACAGCGAGATTATTTAGAAATTAGTGATTTTCAAGTCGATGTAGAACATTCAGGAGAAATAGGTCTACAAATGGCTCTTCAGGAAGAATACGACTTAATTATTTTGGACATTATGCTTCCGAAAATGAATGGATTTGAAATTTGTAAACAAATACGTGCTATAAAAGACATCCCGATTTTACTTGTTTCAGCAAAGAAGGAAGATATAGATAAAATTCGCGGACTCGGTTTAGGGGCGGATGATTATATAACGAAACCATTTAGTCCAAGTGAATTAGTCGCAAGGGTAAAGGCACATATTTCTCGTTATGAAAGATTATCAGGAAATGTGAGTAAGCAACACGATACGTTATACATTCACGGAATTTCTATTGATCAGCGAGCGAGAAAAGTTTTTATAAATAATGAAGAAATCGCGTTCACAACGAAGGAATTTGATTTATTAACATTCTTTGTAACGCATCCAAACCAAGTATTAAATAAAGAACAGTTATTTGAACGTATTTGGGGACTAGACTCAGCTGGTGATTTAGCCACTGTCGTTGTTCACATTAGAAAGCTACGTGAAAAAATTGAAAGAGATCCCGCTCACCCGCAATATATTGAAACGGTGTGGGGAGCTGGTTATCGCTTTAACGTGTAACGTACCTGCCGAGTAATTGGCAGGTTTTTTATGTTATTCGAACGAAAAGGAAATAATAGGTAATTTATGTTAAGATATATATATAGATAAAACATAGGGGAGTATGAGAGGGCGTGCTACATTTTGGGAGATACATGAAAAGATAATAAGTCAAACAAGGCTTTAAAGATGGGAACTAATATCGTACTTATCTTATTAGTTATTGGTGCAATACAAATGTTTTATGATGAAGATTATACGAATGATCATTTTGGTTGGCTCTTTTTTGCAATCTTTTGGGTAATTAAAAGTATTTCTAGCTCTAAGGCAAGCTTAAAAGATGGAGATAAAAAGTCAGTATTACTTGATGTAGGTTTAGTTGTTATTTCTTGTGTTCTTTTAGTTGTTTTTAGTATGAAATATTTCTTTTGAAAAAAGCTCATAGTCTTATAGAGACTGTGAGCTTTTCTTAATAATAACGGTACTAGTGTAATGATTTATCCCGCTTTAATGGGTAGTAAGACCCCCACCTCAAAATTCAGCGAAAGCAAAGAAGTTAGGTGGGGGATCAACTGCCCATAAAAGTCCGATTGGTGAGGGCTAATAATCAGTGGGGGATGAAGAAAACCCCCCACTGATTAAAGTTTCACTTTATAAAATGTCTGAGTAGTAGAAGTAAACTGAGCAGCTTCTTCTAAAAAGGGATAATGGTTACTCTCCTCAAATGTCACAAAGATAGAATTACGTATACCGTTATGCATCTCAATAGAATACTGAATTGGGCATTGTACATCATGTCTTCCGCATATAATAAGGGTCTTTGTTTGGATGGAGGGTAAATTCTCTCTTAAATCAAATGACGGGTATTCATGAGTGAAAGCGTTCATCCGGCTAGCAGACATTGTTTTTTTGATTGGTTTACAAAAATAAGAGTTGTAGTTTTCTGGATTGTGCAATGATAATTTTGTTCTCTCAGTAGATAGTTCTTTCTGTTCTTCACTTGTAAGGTGAGGGCTTTTTAAGTTTTCGATGAGCTGTTGCATATAATGAAACTGTGGATGTGCTGGGTGATAAATGCAAAATGGTGTTTCGGTATAATTACTTGCTGCGGCTCCGGCCACGACTAATGATTGTAAGGAATTTGGATATGTAATTGCATATAAAAGTCCAAGCATACCACCTGTTGAATGACCGGCGAAATGCCATATTGGAAGGTGTAAAGCTTCCCGTATTGCTTCTAAGTCGTGAACCGTTTCAATCATACGTAATTCTTTTTCTGAATTGGCTTTTGCTGAGTTACCAGCGTCTCGTAAATTAATGAGGAATACACGATGCGTAGCAGTGAAAACATCCGCAAAGTAATCACCAGTTTCATTAAATTGTGAATAGTGATGTGTAATACAAAGTGGTTCGCCATTTCCTTTTGTAAAGAGTTCAAATGTGCCACGTTTTGTAGGAACCATTTGTTGCTGCCACATAATAACACGACCTTTTCTTATAAAAGTTGGACCGGCCAATTCTTAAATAAAATACATCGACTTATCAACAAAAAACGACAATACAAGCTATAAATAAAAGGAGGCTATTCAAAAACGAGCCTCCTTTTCGTTTAGTATAAAGATTTTGTCATATTATTCCGAATTATTTCAAGAGATTTCGCTACAGTTAATGCATTCTTTTCTTCAATTTCTGGTTTACGGGGGATAGGTTTATACATGTTGTCTGGATCTTCCCATGTGAGGGGAAGTTCTGTTTCGGCATGTCCTTTCCAAGCGTCAATCCATTCTGGAGGAAGATAACCTGAGATGTTTTGGATGTTGTTCATTTCGAGCCAAATGAGTGCCCAAGCTCTTGGGACGACGCGCCAGTGATCATAGCCACCGCCGCCGACAGCGATCCAGCGACCTTCGCAATATTCGTTAGCGATTTCGCGAGCGAGCTTCGGTATTTCACGGTAAATATTCATCGTTGCGCAAAGGTGTGTAAGTGGGTCGTAATAATGTGCGTCAGCGCCATTTTGCGTTAAAACAATATCCGGTTTAAAGTAGGCTGCAACTTCTTTTACGACAGTTCGATATGAATCTAAAAACGATTCATCCTCTGTAAAAGCATCGAGTGGAACGTTAAAAGAATAACTATAGCCATTACCTTGTCCACGTTCATTTACAGCGCCAGTTCCAGGGAATAAATAACGACCAGTTTCATGTAGTGAAATGGTGCATACGTTAGGATCGTCGTAAAAAGACCACTGTACACCATCACCGTGATGAGCATCTGTATCAATATATAAGACGCGTAAACCGTATTTCTTCTGAATATATTTCATTGCGATGGAACTATCGTTATAAATACAAAAGCCAGATGCCTTGCCGCGGAAGCCGTGATGTAAGCCGCCGCCTAAATTAAGCGCGTGTTTTACCTTCCCGGAAAGAACAGCATCGACAGCTGTTAACGTACCACCAACGAGTAATGCGCTTGCTTCGTGCATATTTGGAAACATCGGTGTATCTTCTGTTCCGAGTCCATATGTCATCGCAATTGATTTTTCTAACTTACCTTCTCCAGCACGTTTTACCGCATTTATGTATTCCTCTGTATGAACGTAGGCAATCTCTTCATCTGTAGCCATCCGTGGTGCGATGATTTGGGAAGGAGAGATAAAACCGCCCTTTTGTAATAAATCATACGTGAGTGTGACGCGCAGTTGGTTAAAAGGATGATCAGGGCTAAATGAATAGCCCCGAAAGTCATCCGAATAAATAAATGCGCTACTCATGCTTGCATCCCCAGGATATTCGGCCATAATACGCGGTAGCCTTCTACTTCAAGTGCCTCAATCACTTTTAGCGGATTCATCGTTTGAATGCGGAAAACGAGTACTTTATCATTCTCATCTTTTGCTGGGTAGACGAGAACGCTCACGATATTGATTTGTAACTCACTAAAAATGGCAACGACTTTTCCGAGAATGCCAGGTTCATTTTTTACTTGAATTTCAATTTGTGAACTCGGTTGATGTGCTCCTGTTAATTTCACTAACGTGTGCAGTACAGTAGATTCAGAGATGATTCCTACTAACTTTCCTGCTTTTGTAACAGGAAGACAGCCAATTTTATTTTCAAAAAATAAAGTAGCAATTTCCTCAACGAAATCAAGAGGATGGCAAGTCATAACAGGGTGTTTCATAATCAGTTCAAGTGGTTGCTTCAGCATATCGAGTGAAACTTGTTCATCTAAAATAGACGGACTTGCATCTCTTACATCCCGATCAGAAATAATACCTACCACATGATTATTTTGATCGACAATTGGAATGTGCCGAATGCCTTTCGTGCGTATCGTTCGGATTGCTGTTTCGATTGTATCGTTTGGATGTAGTGTCACTACATCTTGATTCATAATTTCTTCTACAATCATTCCAGTTGCCCCCTTTATTAATACATAAAACGATTGTGAAAACGTAGACGATCAAATGCTTGAATAGAATCCGTATCAACGCGTTTACCGATGCGGACCATTAAACAGTTAGCAGGATGTGAACAAATTTCAGGATCATCTGTAGCCATCCATTGTAAGCCACCAGCATTCATCATTTTTTCCATTACTTTTCGGTACTCCCAAACATTTAAGCCTGTTTGTTTTAAATCCCAGTGCCAATAATATTCAGTCGTCAATATAATGTAATCTTCCATATGGTCGTCCATCATTGAAACTTCTAATAAGTTCTTTCCGACAGCGCAACCGCGGAAGGCAGGGACAACTTCAATCGCCCCGAGTTCAATTAAGTTTTCTATCTTTCCTTCTGACCATCGTTCGAGTGGATCAGGATACAAGTATGTAACATATCCAACAATCGTTTGGTCATGTCTAGCAATAATGAGACGAGCTTCTGGTAATTTAGAAATTTCGACAATTGCTTTATATTGCTGCTCGGCAGGACGAAACGCAATTAAATCTGGATGAAATTCATACATTTCTAAGTTATGTGTAGAGACAGGACCTTCAATAATTAAAGTGCCTTTCGCTGTTTTTAAGTTTCTAGCATTATATATTTTTTTATGAATCAATGTATTGCTCACCACCTTGAGGGTTTGTGAATCTATTCATATCGTACTTTATAATATATGCGATGTGAATCGAAATTTGTCATTAAAAATTTGTCTAAAAATCAACAAATATACTGAAAATTTTAAATAATGTTATTATAATAGATAATAGAATACATAGGAGGGGGATGTAAAGTATGAAAGTAGAAACGCTTCCTGTCATTAAAGGAGAAAATAATTTGCCGAATTATGATGAGGCATACGCGAATTTTAACTGGGAAGAGGTTAATAAAAACTTTACTTGGAATGAGACAGGCCGAGTAAATATGGCGTATGAGGCAATTGATAAGCATGCGAAATCCGATCGTAAAAATAAAGTAGCTCTTTATTATCAAGATGGATCGCGAAAAGAGAAGTATACATTTAAGGAAATGAAGGATTTTTCTAATAAAGCAGGAAACGTCCTGAAAAATTATGGCGATGTAGAAAAAGGCGATCGTGTTTTTATTTTTATGCCGCGTTCTCCAGAATTATATTTCGCACTTCTTGGTGCAGTGAAATTAGGGGCAATCGTTGGTCCACTATTTGAAGCATTTATGGAAGGCGCAGTTCGCGATCGTTTAGAAGATAGCGAAGCAAAGGTGTTAATTACAACGCCTGAATTGTTAGAGCGCGTACCATTAAATGATTTACCTGCTTTAAAAACAGTCTTCCTTGTTGGAGATAATGTAGAAGAAGGCGGTAAAACGGTAGCGTTCAATCCTTTATTTGAACAAGCTTCAAAAGAATTACATATTGAATGGTTAGGCCGTGAAGACGGTTTAATTCTACATTACACATCTGGTTCTACTGGTAAGCCAAAAGGTGTGCTTCATGCGCAAAATGCAATGGTGCAGCACCATCAAACGGCGAAATGGGTATTAGATTTAAAAGAAGACGATGTATATTGGTGTACAGCTGACCCAGGCTGGGTAACTGGAACAGCTTACGGTATTTTCGCACCATGGTTAGTTGGGGCATCAAATGTTGTTTTAGGTGGCCGCTTTAGTCCAGAAGCGTGGTATGAAGCGCTGCAAGATTACGGTGTAACAGTTTGGTACAGTGCACCAACAGCGTTCCGTATGTTAATGGGAGCTGGACAAGACGCAATTAAAAAATATGATTTATCACAAGTGCGCCACGTATTAAGCGTTGGTGAACCGTTAAATCCAGAAGTAATTCGCTGGGGTATGAACGCATTTGGACTGCGTATCCATGATACGTGGTGGATGACAGAAACAGGTGGACAAGTTATTTGTAACTACCCTTGTATGGAAATCCGTCCGGGTTCAATGGGTAAACCGATTCCAGGTGTGAAAGCAGCGATTGTTGATAATGAAGGAAATGAAGTTCCTCCATACACAATGGGTAACTTAGCAATTGGTAAAGGTTGGCCAGCGATGATGCGTGGAATCTGGAATAACCAGCAAAAGTATGAATCTTACTTTATGCCGGGAGATTGGTACGTATCAGGTGACTCAGCATATATGGATGAAGATGGATACTTCTGGTTCCAAGGGCGTATTGATGATGTAATTATGACATCAGGTGAGCGCGTTGGTCCGTTTGAAGTAGAAAGCAAATTAATTGAGCATGCTGCTGTTGCAGAGGCTGGTGTAATTGGTATTCCTGATCCAGTGCGCGGCGAAATTATTAAAGCATTTATCGCGCTTCGAGCAGGATACGAACCATCTGATGAATTAAAAGAAGAGATTCGTCAATTTGTAAAAAAAGGCCTAGCAGCTCATGCAGCGCCACGACAAATTGAATTTAGGGATAAATTACCGAAAACGAGAAGTGGTAAAATTATGCGCCGCGTATTAAAAGCGTGGGAATTAAACTTACCAACAGGTGACTTATCAACGATGGAAGATTAAGAGAGAAAGGTCTGAACAAGTAATATGTTCAGACCTTTCTTTTTTTATGGTATCATAAACTTATACATACGAGTTAAGGGGGATAATAAAATGAAAACAGAAAAAGAAAAGATGATACTAGGGGAAATGTACATACCAGCTGATCCTGTTTTGATTCAAGAGAGGGAGCAAGCTCGTATACTAACGAGAAAATTAAATGAAACACCAGAAGTGCAATTAAAAGAGCGTAGCGAAATCGTAAAAGAATTATTCGGAACGACTGGAGATAACATTCATCTTGAATCTTCTTTTAGATGTGATTATGGCTATAACATTCACGTTGGCGAAAATTTTTACGCGAACTTTGACTGTACAATTTTAGATGTATGCCCGGTGACAATCGGAGTGAACTGTATGTTAGCTCCAGGTGTTCACATTTATACAGCAACACACCCGCTTGACCCAGTAGAGCGCATAAGCGGATCAGAATACGGAAAACCAGTTACAATTGGTGATAACGTATGGATTGGCGGAAGAGCGATTATTAATCCTGGTGTCACAATTGGAGACAACGCGGTGATCGCATCTGGCGCTGTTGTAACGAAAGATGTGCCTGATAATGTAGTAGTTGGCGGAAATCCTGCGAAGATTATTAAAAAAATAAAATAATATTTGAACGAAGTGCCTTCCTCGTCTGTATACATTTATGAAAGAATAGATGAGGGAGGCTTTTATATGTCTAATAAGTTACTTCTTACTTTTGCTTTACTTGGAATTATAGTCGTATTTTCTTGTGGTTTGCTATTACCGATGCCAATCGGATTTAAAGTATCAATGATTACAGCCGGTGTCATGATGATTGTTATGTTTTCAATCATTATTCCGTTTGATAGAAAACATATAGTACGGAAAAAAGGATATAAAATTGATTTTACAAAAACAAAAGTGTATTTTCGCTGGAATGTATTTGATACGATTTCGGCCTGTCTTGCAGTGTATGCATGTATTTGTGTGCAAGCATTAAATATTTTAGTTTCAACCGGACAGACAATTCAAAACCCGTATGTTCAATTTTTTACGAATCAATCACAAGTATGGATTATTGTCGCAAGTTGCTATTTAATTTCCCGCATTTCATTAACGTTAAAAGGAATAAAGGAGATCAAAAATCATGGCGCAGATTGGGATTGAGGAGGAACTCATGCTTGCGTATCAAAAGGGAGATAAACAGGCGGGAGAAAAACTATATGTTTTGATCAAACCAGCGCTATACACATTTTTATATCGATTTAACCGAGATGAACAATTAAGTATCGATCTTGTGCAAGATACGTTTTTGACGCTAGAACGAAAGAAACATATGTATGAACCTGAAAAAGGTAAAATAAAAACGTATTTATTCCAAATTGGTTATCGTCTTATGATTAATAAATTAAATAGAAGAAAAAAGTGGCGTACGCTTTTGCCATTTTTAGTGCCGATTCAGGAAAAAGAATTTTCTCACGAAGATCGGCTCACAGTAAGAGAAGCGATTTTGAAAGTTCCTGAAGAACAGCGAGCTGTCCTTATTCTTTCTTATTATCATGATATGCAGCAAAAAGAAATTGCAGAGATATTAAACATTCCGATTGGAACAGTGAAATCGAGACTCCATAATGGAATAAAGAAATTGAAACAATTGCTGGAGGTGGATGAAATTGAGCGAAAATCCCTTTAAGAGTGAATATAAATTAAAACAGCATTTAGATAGTGACCATGTAGAAATACCGGATTTTCCAAAAACGGTAAGTTGCTTCGATCGATTAATCGGATTTCTTGGTTCTCCAGCGAAAGATCCTGTGGAGGCGACGATTGGGAATGATTTATCGGTTGTGTTTCATGTATCGTTATTAGTTGGGGTTCCAATTCTTTCTCTTATTACGATACTCTTTGTGACGTTGTAAAGGATTGGCAAGGAGAGAAACCCGACCTCTATTTGACATGCCTATATAAATGATGGTATAAAGAAAAGTATATGAATAATTGAGCGTGGAAAGGGAGAAGTAGTGATCATTTCCCTGTTTTAGAGAGCTGATGGCCGGTGAAAATCAGCACATAGATGATCGCGAATTACGCCCCTAGAGCATCTTTTTTCGATTGAATTGTATTCAAAAGGGAAAAGACGGTGCTAAGCCGTTATGTAAATAAGGTGGTAGGCTTTTTTGGCCTGCAACTAGGGTGGTAACGCGATAATCAAAATCGTCCCTTATTTGAAGGGGCGATTTTTTTATGTTTTCAACCTTCACGCCAGTAATGAACTTAAAGGAGAGTATGTAGGATATGGGTATTTTACAAGATCTTGAATTTCGCGGTCTAATTAATCAGCAAACAGATGCTGAAGGACTTGAGCAATTATTAGAAAAAGAAAGCGTTAAATTATACTGTGGTTTCGACCCGACAGCGGATAGCTTACACATCGGTCATATGTTACCAGTATTAATGTTACGTCGTTTCCAATTAGCTGGTCACCAACCAATCGCACTTGTTGGCGGTGGTACTGGTATGATCGGTGATCCAAGTGGTAAAAAAGCAGAGCGTACATTAAATACGAAAGATACAGTTGCTTACTACACAGAAAGCATTAAAAACCAACTTTCCAACTTCTTAGAGTTCGAAAACGTGGACAACCCAGCAACGATGGCTAATAACTATGATTGGCTTGGTAACTTAGATGTCATTTCATTCTTACGCGATATCGGTAAAAACTTCGGTTTAAACTATATGTTAGCAAAAGATACAGTAGCATCTCGTTTAGATACTGGTATTTCATTCACTGAGTTTAGTTACATGATTTTACAATCATACGACTTCTTAAACTTATACCAAAACCATAATTGCCGCTTGCAAATCGGTGGTAGTGACCAATGGGGTAACATTACAGCTGGTCTGGAATTAATCCGTAAATCAGAAGAAGATGCGAAAGCGTTCGGTTTAACAATTCCACTAGTTACAAAATCTGACGGTACGAAGTTTGGTAAAACAGAAGGCGGCGCAATTTGGTTAGACCCAGAGAAAACAACTCCTTACGAGTTCTACCAATTCTGGATTAACACAGATGACCGCGACGTTGTTAAATACTTAAAATACTTCACATTCTTATCTCATGAAGAAATTCTTGAGCTTGAAAAGCAAGTAGCTGAAGCACCAGAAAAACGTGCAGCACAAAAAGCATTAGGTTCTGAAATGACTAAACTTGTTCACGGCGAAGAAGCATTAGAGCAAGCGATTAAAATTTCAGCTGCATTATTCAGCGGTTCTGTAGCAGAACTGACTGCAAGCGAAATCGAACAAGGATTCAAAGACGTACCATCTGTAGAACGTACTGCAGAAGATACAGTATTAATCGACTTACTTGTAGAAAGCAAAATCTCTCCATCAAAACGTCAAGCACGTGAAGATGTAACGAACGGCGCAATCTACGTAAACGGTGAGCGTACACAAGCATTAGACTACGTTGTAACAGAAAACGACCGCATCGAAGGTAAATTCACAATCATTCGCCGCGGTAAAAAGAAATATTTCTTAATTCGTTACTAATCAGAAACGAATATAAAACAAATAGTACCCCGGATTGTAGGCTGAAAAGTCTATGATTCGGGGTTTTTATGTATAAATTTAGATTGCCTCACGAGTTCTTGTAAATAGAATATGAAGAATTAATACGAGCATATAAAGTAAGCTAATAAGCATAACAACAAATGCTGTTGGATAAAATTTTGCCGCATATATAAAGAAATCGATTTGATAAATATCTTGGTAATTTGAAACGGTACCTTTAAAGTAATTTGTAAACTTAGCGCTATATTTCCATTCATTAGGATCATCTATTAAATTACTCCCCTGATACCAATTAATAAGCGCGGAAGTAGTAAAGAACATACATGCACTACCTAACTGAACCATTTGGTTTATTGTCAAAATGAATCGACCTCCTATTTAATGGTTATTATAGCGTGCATTCATATTCCTGTAACCTTTTTGTTGTAATCTCCTTTTCGAGTTCATACGGAAATCACATGTAAGCGGTATGATAAACGTATAACAACTAGAAAGGAGTGGTAAAACAAAATGTCACTAGAAGCGCTCATTATTTTTTCTTTGCTAAACGCGGGTCAGCTTGCAGAGAATTCGAAGGTAGATATACATAAAGAGCAGAAAGATGCTTATGTATATGTTCAAAAAGAGGAAAATAAATAACTTTAATATATATAAATAAAAGCTACTCGAAGTAACTGTTTTGGTGTCTTCGGTAGCTTCTTACATTATGAATAAATAGGAATTAATTCTCGCTTGAAATCTTCGTACATTTCAAAGGCAATTTTCATGATTTCTTTGAGTTCATCGTAACTGTGGAAGCATACTGCCGGTAATCTGTCAGAACCATTGGATAATACTTTTACAAATATATCCCATGAATTCCCAACTCTAACTTCACCATTATACCTTGCAGACCAAATGAACTCAACAAGCCCATATTTTAAGCTGATATTGAATCTGAAAGTATAGAAATCCTTGTTCTTTACTTCACCAACAATAAAAAAATTTTCTTTTTTCATAAAACGAGCTTTATAGCCAAGAGACTCAAATACTACAATTACTTTTTCGTTTTCATAGTTTTCAAATGTATTTGTTCTATCGGGAAATTTTTCTGATAAGGATTTATATCTTTCTACAAAATCAATTTTCTCAAGTACCTCTTTTATTTCAAGTTCTAAATCATATGCCATCAATTATTCCTCCCTAAACCTAATCTCAATAGCATATTTACCTTTCATTTCTTTCAAATACGTCTCAAAATTTTTCCTGAATTTGTTTCTTTTTTCGTACGTGAAATTGAAGTCTTTGCAAATGTATAATTCGCTTGATGCAGTTCATTTCGAAGTATCTTAGTTATAATATTTTCACCAGTAAAATCAAATATGCCTTTTCCATGATATTTGATTTGAAACAAACGAAAAGCTAACGTAAACATTAGTTTAAATATCAATCAGGTGTTACATCGAGTACATCCCTAAATAGAATGTCATCAACAGTTACATCGGGACCAAATAGTGCGACATCGTCTGCAAATTTTATTCCTTCTATTTTTCGGCTACTCTCTGTGTAACCAATTCTTTCATATCGGCTTGCTTTTAGAGTTGTTTCAACAACTGATATTAATTGAGATTGCAATCTAGTATATGCTTGCTCTATATTGAATTGTGCCGATAACTCATTATTCAAAATGAAAAAGAAGAACGTTAATCCTTATGATAAGGCGTTCTTCTTTGTGTGATTTTTATCTCCATCGCCATGCAATCGTGGTATCTTCAATGTGGATTGCTGGAATGTCGATTCCTAAATATTTCCCTTCGTTTTCATCGAAAACGGACCAATTTTCATCGTCTAGAAATTCAGGATCAATACTTTCAAAGTCAAAAGTACTGTCTTCATCTACCATTTCACGAAAATATTCCTGAAATGGTTTACTATTATCATTTAAATGTATTGTTCCATACATCCATGGTGTTTCTACAAAAACGTCTCTGATTTCACCTATTTCAGTATCTTTAAAGTATAATTTCATATTTGCACCTTCTTATTCATGGATTTTGAAATAGTCTTTTGGTATCTCGCCTTTTATCAAATACTCATTATCTCTTTTTGTCCACTTTAGAGCGAGTTTTTTCCAATGAGGCGTTGTTAGTCTATCCTGCTCAATTAAACGTTCGATTTGTTTTGGTTTTAAGATTGCTACATCTTTTACATCTCCATTACGGATTGCTGTTCGTAAACCATTAAAATCGAGTTCGATTGATTTATCTCCATATTTCACGGTAGCACCACTATTAGGGGAGAAGCTTGTATAGGGACTATTGTTTTTTGCACCTTTCCTATATCCTCCTAATATATGTTCAGTAACTGTAACTTGTCTACCTTTGTATATTCCTTCTTTATTAGATGGAACTAGATTGCCTGATTCGTCGATATATGATTTTTTAATTCCCTTTGCATTCTTAGTAGAACGTAAATAATCGTCTGATCGAAGTAAGTTTTTTGTAGCCGTAACAACCTTTTTTCCGCCTTTAAGTAATTTGATCCCTTTTCCAACTGGTGTAAGGCCTGCAAAAACCATGACACCGGCTCCAGTACGTTCCCACCAAGAAAGTTTTTCCCCAGTGTCAGGATCAACACCTTCCATAACTCGCCTCACATCGTATTCACCTGATAATTCACCAGTTAAGTCTCTAGCAGCTTTCTTTAAGTCATTAGTAGTTTCTTTAGAGGTAGAAGGTATATTATTTGTTGTATCACTTTTAACTAGATTCCTGCCTTCAATGGAATTATCAGCCTGACGATTCTTTTCTTCTGCAATCGCTTGAATTGAAGTCGCCCATTCCATATTCAATCCTTGCGTACTAAATGTACCACTTGCAGGACTAAAACCTTTTCCACTTTGAACTTCCGCCAAACCTGTCGCAATGCTAGCGGCTAGCTGGAGTGCAGTATCATAATTATTAATAGAAGTATAATTAAATTCATATAGATGTTCTAATTTTTCTTGCAGTTTTTGCCTCATGACAGTAAAAAGATTTACCATAGCGTCCATACCTGGGATCGACATAGTTTGGTTGAACGCTTCTGTACTTGCTATCATTCGATCGATTTCTCGAATTTGTTCTAATATCTTCTGTTCGATAACATCTGTAGAAGCTACCTGTGATTGAAAGTCTCTTGGAAAGGCATCATTTTGACGAATTAATTCTTCACATAAGTAAATGATTCCTTGTGCTAACGGACGAAAGGTTTGTAAGAAATATGCTTTTGCACTGCTATATGTTTGCCCTTGTAGAACAGTATCCAATGCAAAAGCGTCAATAGAATGAATAATTTGTTCCATACCTTGAATAGTAGCGGTACATAAAGCGTTCATACTTTCTGTTTGAGCTTGTACTTCACCGAGATACATATTTAAAGACATGAACTTTCCCTCCCCTTACAAGAAAATAATACCAATTTAAAGGAGGGGGTGTAAATGGAATATTCTAATGATTAGACAGTTACAGAGATACTTGTTTATTAAGTTTTTTAATCTTATTCAGATGCTCGGGTGATGAAGAGGTTTTTAAGTTGAGTGTAAATAGAAAAAGGGAATGTATAGATTATGTACAAATAAATACGTTGTAAAAATAATGTTAACAAAAGCAGAGTACAACAAAGAAAAATGAGTTATGGGGTAGGTTTTTATTAATGTGGATAGAAAATGGATGAAATTCTAGAGAGAGGGTTAAGTTGTATTAGCTGTATACTTGCAGTTCTTTTTTATTTTGTTAAATTGGTCTGTTTCTATACATATAATCGGCTATATTCAATAAAAAAAGCCCAGGCCCCTTGATAAACAAGGTTCCTAAGGCTTTTAATAATACTCTTTTCAGAGTACCGAGATTAACGAGAGTAGAACTCTACGATTAATGCTTCGTTGATTTCAGCTGCTAACTCAGAACGCTCAGCGTGACGAGTGTAAGTAGCTTCTAATTTATCAGCATCGAAAGTTAAGTATTCTGGTACGAAGTTGTTAACTTCGATCGCTTCTTTAACAACAACAAGGCTGTTAGATTTTTCGCGAACGCTGATTGTTTGACCAGGTTTTACACGGTAAGATGGGATATCTACGCGAGATCCATCAACTGTGATGTGGCCGTGGTTTACTAATTGGCGAGCTGCGCGACGAGTGCGAGCTAAGCCCATACGGTAAACTAAGTTGTCAAGACGAGCTTCAAGAAGGATCATGAAGTTTTCGCCGTGCTTACCAGGCATTTTACCTGCTTGGTCAAATGTGCGACGGAATTGACGCTCAGTCATGCCGTACATGTGACGAAGTTTTTGTTTCTCTTGTAATTGTAAACCGTATTCTGAAAGTTTCTTACGTTGGTTAGGACCGTGAGGACCTGGTGCGTAAGGGCGTTTTTCTAATTCTTTTCCTGTGCCGCTTAGAGAGATTCCAAGACGACGAGACAGTTTCCAAGCTGGACCTGTATAACGAGCCATAGTTGACTCCTCCTTTAAAAATGTTTTTATTTACGTAAAATAAAAACAGACGTAATCGATATTTACGGGCATTTTGTTTTCATGTACCTTCGCTCCAGCAGCAGGGAGTTACGAGATACACCTCCGTAGAGGAACAAAATACAAACGATAAACTCACATTACAAGGCTGCCTTTTTATTTTACACAAACGCTATTATATCTTTTACCCAGAGTTTCGTCAAGCGAGTACGTATTTGTTTTATGCATATAAATTTTGGAAATTAACAAGAAGGAATTTAAAACGATATAAAAGAAGTGATAGAAACACAAATAAAACGCTTACATAAAATGTAGTAAAAAACATTCATCAAATTTTTGTTGGTGAACATGCGGAAATAAAAACATAAAAGGGGATGTTTTTATGAAAAAGAAGCATATGGAGACAGCGTTAATTCATCACGGTTATACATCTGAGGAACATAAAGGAAGTTTGACACCACCGTTATTTCAAACGTCTACATTTACATTTGAGACTGCGCAGCAAGGGGAGGCGAGTTTTGCGGGAGTGGATCCGTCTTATATTTACTCAAGACTTGGAAATCCGACCGTAAAATTATTTGAAGAACGTATGGCGGTGTTAGAAGGAGGAGAAGAAGCTCTTGCCTTTGGATCTGGTATGGCAGCTATTTCCGCAACATTAATTGGTTTTCTAAAAGCTGGAGATCATATTATTTGTTCAAATGGATTATACGGGTGCACGTACGGTTTTTTAGAAGTATTAGAAGAGAAGTTCATGATTACGCATTCGTTTTGTGATATGGAGACAGAGGATGATGTCGAAAATAAAATCCGTCCAAATACAAAAGTTATTTTCGTTGAAACACCGATTAATCCAACGATGAAATTAATCGATTTAAAACAAGTGATTCGGGTTGCGAAGCGAAATGGCTTACTTGTCGTTGTTGATAATACGTTTTGTTCACCTTATTTACAAAGACCGCTTGAGCTTGGTTGTGACGCAGTTGTGCATAGTGCGACAAAATATATTGGCGGTCATGGCGATGTTGTGGCGGGTGTAACGATTTGTAAAACGAAAGCGTTAGCTGAAAAAATTCGCCCGATGCGAAAAGATATTGGCGGTATTATGGCGCCGTTTGATGCATGGTTATTGTTACGCGGATTAAAGACGTTAGCGGTAAGAATGGATCGTCATTGTGATAATGCAGAAAAAATTGTATCGTTCCTGAAAAATCATGATGCGGTAGAAGGTGTTTGGTATCCAGAAGGGGAGTTAGCATCTCGCCAAATGAAACGAGGCGGCGGTGTGATTTCTTTTTCAGTGAAAGGCGGAAAAGAAGAGACGCAAGCGTTTATCAATGACCTTCATTTTATTACAATTGCCGTAAGTTTAGGGGATACAGAAACGTTAATTCAGCATCCGGCAACGATGACGCACGCTGCGATTCCAGCTGAGCTAAGACAAGAAATGGGCATTTACGATAATTTAATACGTTTATCTGTCGGTTTAGAATCATGGGAAGATATCGTGTCTGATCTAGAGCAGGCGTTAAAGAAAATATCTACTGTGAATCAATAAAAAAGAGTGAGCTATCGGTTTCGTACGTGATGTACGCAATCGATAACTCGCTCTTTTCTTTTTAAATATGTTTTAAGAGTGTTTCCACAAACTTTTCTAAATAGCGCTGATCTACTTCATCAAAACGATTTTTTTCAGGGCTATCAATATCAAGTACACCAATGACAGTTTCTTCTTTCACAATCGGTACAACGATTTCTGAATTCGAAGCACTATCGCAAGCGATATGTCCTGGGAATTGGTGAACGTCTGCTACAAGCTGCGTTGTTTTTGTTTCAGCTGCAACACCGCAAACGCCTCGTCCAAATGGAATGCGCACGCAAGCAGGCATCCCTTGGAATGGTCCAAGAACAAGCTGATTTCCTTCTGTTACATAAAAGCCAACCCAATTCACACGATCAAAAAATTGGTTTAATAGTGCGGACGCATTTGATAAGTTTGCGACTACGTTTGATTCGCCAGTTAATAATGCATCCAGTTGTTTAATTACTGTCTCATATTGCTGCACGCGAGATCCTGCATAACTTTCTTTAGTAAACATGGAAACAGCCCCTTTTTTATCGAGATGTGTAAAATATTAGCAAAATACGATGTATTTCACATGACTTTGTCGATAGAAAATTAAAGGAATTTGTCTTAAAAGTCAAGAAATTTAAACTATAGCTGTTCAGTGAGAGGAAGTGAGCGCATGAAACAGACGAAACAAAAAGTAATTGATGCGGCAATATCGTTGTTTAACACGAAAGGTTATGATGGAACGTCGGTGCGAGACATTGCAAAGCGAGCGGATGTGAATGTAGCGAATATTTCATATTATTTTGCTGGAAAGCAAGGCCTATTAGAGCAGCTTATTACGGATTTTTTAGAAGGGTATATTCATGTAATTGAAACGTCCTTTGAACAGAGAGAGTATTTGTCGGCTAAAGATGTAATGGTGCAAATGGTGCGTGGGATTTTACGATATCAATTTGAAAATAGGGAACTGACACGTTTCTTCTACCGAGAGCTTTCACTGGATACGACATTAATTCGCGAAGTGATGACCATTTATTTTTCTAAAGAAAGATATTATATAGAGCAAATCATAAAGCAAGGACAAATGAAACGAGAATTCAAAAAGGTATCTTTTACAATGTTTATGACGCAATTAAAAGGCATGATGAATATGCCGTTTTTATATCCGCAATATATATCAGAAGTGCTGCATTCTTTTCCGTCTGAGACATTTTTTATAGAAATGTACACGAAGGAAATTGAACAATGGATGGAACAAACATTATGTATAACGAATATGTATCAGGAATGGCCAAGAGCTGTTCATATGTGAAAAATCCCCACCTAACGAACTGAGGTGGGGATTTTTGTGCTTTCTTTTCTTTGCCATACATTGTTGCATAATAGCGCGATAATTGTTAAAGAGGCTCCGGAAATTTCAATTTTGTCGACTGTATAACCTCGAAAGATGGAACCGATAAGTGCAAGTATAGGAACTAAATTCATAAATAATATGCCGTTAATAGATGAAATATAGCGATTTCCTGTGTTCCAGCAAAATACAGCGATAACACCTGCAATAATCGACATATACAAGAGTTCAAAACGAACGTTCATAATTGTACGTAGTGAAGGTACAGTAATGACGTTTGTGTAAGTGAAGAAAGTGACGATAACGATGAGTGAAATTGAGCCGAATAGACAAGTTAACGTCGTATACCTGAGTGGTGACCAAGATTGAAAACGAGCACCGCCGTTCGTGTAAATGACCCAGCAAGTAACGCCGCATAGCATAAGTATATTTGTTGAGAGGTGACTGGCAGCTCCAAATAATAAGTGAATATTTCCTTTTGAAATGACAAGCATCACACCGAGCAATGCAACGAACATACAAAGGAATGTGTAGTTTTGTGGACGTTTATTTTTTGTTAGCCACTGCAATAATAAAGCGATGAGTGGCATAAGAGACTGGATCATCGCGGCATGGATGGCTCCAGAAGGTCCGGCAAGTTGTTGACCGTAAAAAACGAGAAAACCGTATCCAGCGAAGCCGACCGTTCCGTAAAAGAATAACGAAAGTGTTCTTTTTTCTAAGCGTAGTGAAGTTCTTCCTTCAGTAATGAATAGCAAAATAAGAAAAATAATAGCTGCTGATCCGTATCGGATAGTTGTGAAGAAAAATGGATCGATAAACTGCAGGGCATTTGCCATGACAGGAAACATAAATCCCCAAGCAGTTACGGCAAGTAAGCATAAGAGGGATCCGAGTAGCATTTGTTTTTTGTTCAAGAGTTTCATTCCCCTTTATATTTCGTTATAGTAAGTTGATGAAATAAGTATAAAGAGTAATTGTTTATAGAAGGAAATATCGATTTTTTATGACAGTTATAACTTTTGGTTAGAGGTGTGTACGATGGATTTGGAGGCAGTACGATCGTTTATTGAAGTAAAGAATACGCGAAGTTTATCGAAGGCGAGTAAGCTATTACATATTTCTCAACCGGCGCTTAGTAAGCAAATTCAAAGATTAGAAGCGGATTTAGAGGTTACTTTACTGAAGCGTTCCGCGCAAGGAGTGGAGTTAACAGAGGCTGGAGAGTTATTTATAACAAGAATGTTACCGATTTTGAAACACATATATGAAGTGAAAGCCGAAATGAAGACTTTTCAAGAGAAGCGGAAAATTTCTATAGGTATATTACCAAGTTTAGCAGCTCATTACATATCAAAATGTAAAGATGTATTAGGTGAAGAATTCGAAGTAGAATGGAAAATTGAGCATACGAAAGTACTAATGGGACTCTTTAAAGAACGGAAGATTGAAGCGATGTTCGTCGATTCAGTAGTAGAAGGCGCTACGTGTATAAAAGAAATGCGAGAAGAAAAAATTGTTTGTGTCGTTTCAAATGATCATCTTTATAAAGAGAAAACAGTGATCCGAATGGAAGATTTGCAAAATGAAAAGTTAATCGTATACCCAGAAATCTGTGATGTAAGGAAATTGATTACGAATATGTTTCAGGGGATAGGTGCGAAACCAATCATTGCATTTGAAACTTCTTATGCAGAACCGATGCTTGCGATGGTCGGAGCTGGACTTGGTATTACGTTACTTCCAGAAATGTCAGTAAAGCAAGCGGCAAAGCAAGGGAATGTGTATGCGATTTCTATTGAACCACCACTTGCGCGCAAAATTTATTTCGTATCCCATATGGAAGAGAACCCGTTATTGCAATCATTTGATGATGGAAGCTAATCGAAACAGAAGATTGAGAAAGATTACAATTGCATTGAAAGAAACATGAAATTTTAAAAAAAACTAGGTCAAAAACAAGCCATTACATGGTATGATTAGTACATTGTTAGTTGTTAAATATAGGGGGATTCCCTTTTTATACATAATGCCTTCCATTTCATAAACGGAACGGACAAAAAAAGAGATATAACTAGGAGGCTTTTTTGCATGGATTCTATCCTGACGATCGTTATCATTGTAGTAAGCTCTATTCTAGTGCTGCTCATGATAGAGCTTGTGATAAGAAATCGTTCATATAAAGATATTGAAGCACTGGAGCAGTGGAAACAAGAGATAAAAGATAAACCTGTGGCAGATGAACTAAAACGGGTGAAAGATTTAAACATGACGGGTCAAACAGAAGAACTGTTTGGTAAATGGCGTGAAGAATGGGATGAGATTGTATCAACAACCCTTCCGAAAGCTGACAAAGATTTAGCGCAAGCGCGAAAATTCGCCTCGCAATTCTCCTTCCGAAAAGCAAAGCATGCGATGAATGAATCCATAAGTGGTTTAGATGACGCTGATAATCGTATTACAGACATTTTAAATGAATTACAGCAATTGTTAGAAAGCCATGAAAAAAATAGCTCGGAAATTGAAGAGTTACGTGATACATATCGTAGTATGAAGAAAAGTGTTCTTGCTCATAGACATATGTATGGAGCAGCAGAGCAGAAAATCGAAGAGATGCTAGATGCTGAATCTAATAAGTTTAAGAGCTTTGAAGAGGCAACAGATAATGGCGACTATTTAAAAGCGAGAGAAATTGTTATTAGTTTAGAAGAAGGTTTGGCAAGCTTAGAAATCATTATTCACCAAATTCCAGATTTATTGGTAGAGTGCCAAGCGACGTTACCAGTTCAGCTGGAAGATTTATTACACGGACATAATGATATGGTAAGACAAGGTTATGTATTAGAGTATTTGGAAATCCCTAAAGAAGTTCGTGATATGACGACACAACTACACACATGTTTAATGGATATACAAGAGCTTCATATAACAGAAGCTGCTGAAAAAGTAGAAAACTTAAAAACGCGTTTAGATGGCTTCTATGATCAACTGGAACAGGAAGTACATGCGAGACATTATGTGGAGCAAAAAACACTTGCTGTTTATGAAGACTTAGAAGAAATTCGTACTGAAACGATTGAAACAAAAGCAGAAACACAACTTGTGAAACAAAGTTATCAGCTACAAGATAAGGACATTGAGTCTCAAAAAGTAATTGAAAAGCAAATGCATATTTTAACGAAACGTTTTGAAATGCTGCAATTACGCGTTGCGGAACAAGATATTGCCTTCTCTATTATTCGCGAGGAACTAGAAGAGGTTTATGAGCAATGTGAAACGTTAAAAGTACTTCATGCAGAATATAAAGAAATGCTGCAAACGATGCGTAAAGAGGAATTTGAAGCGCGTGAGAAGTTGCAAGAAATGCGAAATATCATTTTTGAAACGAAACGTTTTATGCAAAAGTCGAATTTGCCAGGTCTTCCAGAAAGCATTATGGAAGATTTAAAAAGAGGACAAATGGCAATGCAAGCTGTATATGAACAATTAGAAGTGAAACCGTTAAATATGAACGCTGTAAATAGCAGTTTAGAAGAAGCATACACAACTGTTAATGGTGTAGCTGAAATGACAGAAGAGTTAATTGGACAAGCGTATTTAGTTGAAAAATTAATTCAATACGGTAATCGTTACCGCAGTCATGATGAGAACCTTGCAGAGAGCTTAAACTATGCGGAGAAATTATTCCGTGAATATCAATACGATGCAGCTTTAGAACAAGCGGCTTCTGTACTAGAGCAACTTGAACCTGGCGTTGTTCAAAAAATAGCTGAATATGTAGACAATCAACAAACCCTTTCATAAGGGTTTGTTTTTTTGTGTAATTTTAGGGACGATGTTGCTATAATGAATAGCGGAATACAGTAAGGTTATTCGTTTTAAAATATAACGGAACCTTTTAGTAGTCTTAGCGTAATGACACGTATTTGTGATATGATTATATGATGTGATAGCGCTGAAAGGGGAAGAACGATGATCTATTTTGATAATAGTGCGACGACGAAGCCATATCCAGAAGCCCTTCAATCGTACGTAACGGTTGCTGGAAAATATTTTGGAAACCCTTCTTCTATTCATTCGCTTGGAGGAGAGGCAGAGCGTCTATTAACACAATCAAGAACGATTGCAGCGCAGCTTCTTCACGTTAAACCTTCTGAGATTATTTTCACATCAGGTGGAACGGAAGGGAATAACCTTGCGATTAAAGGAATAGCGATGAGGAATCGTTCGCGCGGTAAACATATCATTACAACAAATATTGAACACGCGTCTGTGTTTGAAGCATATAAACAGTTAGAAGATCTCGGTTTTGATGTAACATATTTACCGGTTAATGAGCATGGTGTTGTATCGGTAGAGGATGTAAAACGAGCACTTCGTGAAGATACGATTCTTGTGTCAATTATTCACGTGAACAACGAGACTGGAGCAATTCAGCCTGTTGCTGAAATTGGAACGTTATTATCGAACTATCCGAAAATAAGATTCCATGTGGACCATGTACAAGGGATAGGAAAAGTACCGCTTGATTTATATGCTTCTCATATTGATCTTTGCTCAATATCTGGACATAAATTCCACAGTGTAAAAGGAACGGGTCTTCTTTATGTGCGTGATGGCGTAAGGTTAGATCCAATTTTATCAGGTGGTCAACAAGAGCTTAAGTATCGCTCTGGTACAGAAAACTTACCTGGTATTGTAGCGATGGTGAAAGCACTTCGCATGACAATGGAACAAGTGAAGGAAAAGATAGCTCATTTGCACAATTTACAAACAGAGCTTGTCCGTTTCTTTAAAGAGATGGAAGATGTAACGATCAATACGTCGCTTGCATATGCAGCACCGCACATTTTAAATGTATCATTTGTTGGTTTAAAACCAGAAGTGGTCGTTCATGCTTTAGAAGAGCACGGTGTATATGTATCGACGAAGTCTGCTTGTTCTTCAAAAGCAAATGAAGTGAGCAGAGTGTTAGTGTCAATGGGAGTACCACATGCCGCTGCTGCAAGTGCTATTCGCATTAGTTTGGCACCAGAAAACACGATGGAAGAAGTAAAACAATTTGAAGGTATTGTGAAAGAGACGATGCCAAAATTACATGAAGTGATGAGGTAAAGGAATATGATGACATATGAATATATTTTAGTTCGTTATGGAGAAATGACGACTAAAGGTAAGAACCGTTCTAAATTTGTAAGCACATTAAAAGATAACGTAAAGTTCAAACTGAAAAAGTTTCCAAATATTAAAATCGATGCAACACATGATCGTATGTACATCCAATTAAATGGCGAAGACCATGAAGCAATTTCTGAAAGATTGAAAGATGTATTTGGTATTCATAAGTTTAACTTAGCGATGAAAGTACCATCAGAATTAGAAGATATTAAAAAAGGTGCATTAGCAGCTTTCTTACAAGTAAAAGGCGATGTGAAAACATTTAAAATTACAGTGCACCGTTCTGATAAACGCTTCCCGATGAAGACGATGGAGTTACTTCCAGAAATCGGTGGGCACATTTTAGAAAACACAGAGGATATCACAGTAGATGTTCATAATCCAGATGTGAATGTACGTATAGAAATTCGCAGTGGTTACACATATATTATGTGCGGTGAGCATATGGGAGCTGGCGGTTTACCAGTAGGCGTTGGCGGAAAAGTAATGGTACTTCTTTCTGGTGGTATCGATAGCCCAGTAGCAACGTACTTAACTATGAAACGCGGCGTGTCTGTGGAAGCAGTCCACTTCCATAGCCCACCTTTCACAAGCGAGCGTGCAAAACAAAAAGTAATCGATTTAGCACAAGAGTTAACGAAGTACTGTAAACGTGTAACGCTTCATCTTGTTCCATTTACAGAAGTGCAAAAAACGATTAATAAAGAAATTCCATCTAGCTATTCAATGACAGTTATGCGTCGTATGATGATGCGTATTACAGAGCGTATCGCAGAAGAGCGTAATGCACTTGCAATCACGACTGGTGAAAGTCTTGGACAAGTAGCAAGCCAAACATTAGATAGTATGCATACAATTAACGAAGTAACAAACTATCCAGTTATTCGTCCACTTATTACGATGGATAAATTAGAAATTATTAAAATCGCTGAAGAAATCGGCACATATGATATTTCAATTCGTCCATACGAAGATTGCTGTACAGTATTCACACCAGCAAGCCCAGCGACGAAGCCGAAGCGTGAAAAAGCGAATCGTTTTGAAGCGAAATATGATTTCACACCATTAATCGATGAAGCTGTAGCGAACAAAGAAACAATGGTATTACAAACGGTAGAAGTAGTGGCGGAAGAAGAAAAATTCGAAGAACTTTTCTAAAACCATAAATTACCATATCTAAAACGTGTATGAAGTCATGTTGTTTATCACACTCTATACTCACAAGGAGGTGATACAACATGGCAAGCAACAATAAATTAGCAGTATCTGGTGCTCAAGCAGCATTAGATCAAATGAAATACGAAATCGCTCAAGAGTTTGGTGTTCAACTTGGAGCTGATGCAACATCTCGCGCTAACGGTTCTGTTGGTGGCGAAATCACTAAACGTCTAGTTTCACTAGCTGAGCAACAATTAGGCGGTTTCCAAAAATAATCCCATATATGATGGCTTAGAAAGAGCGGGTTCTCCCGCTCTTTCTTTTTGTTGTTTGCACCGTTATACATTTATCCCGCTTTAATGGGCAGTAAGACCCCCACCTCAAAATTCAGCGAAAGCAAAGAAGTTAGGTGGGGATCGGGCTGCCCATAAAAGTCCGATTGGTGAGAGCTAATAATCAGTGGGGGATGAAGAAAACCCCCACTGATTAAAGTTTCACTTTATTTCGACATAGACATAAAAAATTTGTCAAAAGAAGAGGGTTCAAAATTAACTGAAAATTCTTTATTATATAAGGGAGGCATAGAAATGGAGGAGGATATTGTATGAAAAGAGAAGAATTGTTGGCGCCGCCGTCTTATAATTTAGTTTCTGAAATAGAGAAATATACAGGTGATAAAGAGAAGCTTGCTTTAATTTGGCAAGATGATAAAGGGAATAGACGAGAAGTTACATACACTGAGTTAATGCAAGGTGCGAATAAAATTGGAAACGCTTTTATAAAGAGTGGTCTACAAAAAGGGGACAAGCTTCTTATCATGATGCCACGTTTAATTGAAGCGTACATGACGTATATCGCTGCAATTAAAGCAGGATTTGTCGTAATTCCAAGTTCGGAAATGTTACGTAAAAAAGATATTGAATATCGAATCGAGCACGGGGAAGTAAAAGCGATCGTAAGTTATGAGCCGTACATTGGCCAGTTTGATGATATAGAAGCGATGGAGTCTCTTCAAAAATTCGTTCTGAGCGAGCAGTCAGTAGATGGATGGATTAATTTGAAAACAGCGTTAGAAACAGAAAGTGACCTGTTAGAAATGGCGAAGACAGATAAAGAAGATATGGTCTTTTTATCTTACACGTCAGGAACGACAGGAAATCCAAAAGGTGTTGTTCATACGCATGCGTGGGCATACGCTCATTTACGTACGAGCGCTCCAAATTGGCTCGGAATTGAAGAGAATGATGTTGTGTGGGCAACAGCTAGTCCAGGCTGGCAAAAGTGGATTTGGAGTCCGTTTGTAGCAACTCTTGGATCAGGAGCAACAGGGTTTGTATATCACGGTAAGTTTGAACCAAAAACGTATTTAAATTTATTAGGTGAGAATAAGGTGAATGTACTTTGTTGTACGCCAACTGAGTATAGATTAATGGCAAAAGTAGAAGACTTAAGTGAGTACAATTTAGAGGCGTTACATAGCGCTGTATCCGCAGGTGAGCCGTTAAATAGAGAAGTCATTGAAACGTTCCAAAAGCACTTTAATATTACAGTAAGAGACGGCTATGGGCAAACGGAAAATACATTGCTTGTTGGTGTAATGAAAGGGATGGATATTAGACCAGGATCAATGGGAAAACCAACGCCAGGCAACCACGTTGATATTGTAGACGAGGAAGGTATGCCGGTACAGGTAGGAGAAGTTGGTGATATTGCAGTTCACATTGAAACACCAGCCCTCTTTAAACAATATTATAAAGACGATGAGCGCACAGCGATGCAATTTCGCGGTGATTATTATATTACCGGTGATAAAGCGAAGAAAGATGAAGACGGCTATTTCTGGTTTGAAGGGCGCGGTGATGATATTATTATTAGCTCTGGTTATACAATCGGACCGTTTGAAGTAGAAGATGCACTTGTAAAACATCCTTACGTAAGAGAGTGCGCAGTTGTTGCAAGCCCTGATGAAATTCGTGGAAGTGTCGTGAAGGCATTTATCGTATTAAGAGAGAATATAGACAAGAACGAGGAAACATTAATTCCAATACTCCAACAACACGTCAAAGAACTTACTGCACCATATAAATACCCTCGCAAAATTGAATTTGTAGATGAACTACCAAAAACGATTTCCGGAAAAATTCGCCGTATTGAACTTAGAAAACAAGAGATGGAGATTCCATCAAAATAATTTCGAAAATAGTTGAATGAACTGTAAACCGTATGGTATTATAAAAAACGAACGTAAGTTCGATTTTATAAATTAAAAAAAGAGGTGTCCGTATGATTTTAGGTATCAATCCGTACTTAGTTTTAGATGGTGGTGGGCAAGAGGCTGTACAGTTTTATAAAGAGGCGTTAGATGCAAAAGTAGAAGTCATGCAAACTTTTGGTGACATGCCTGAAAATCCAGAATATCCGATTCCAGCTGAAGCAAAAGAGCGCGTTTTACATGCTACTTTAAAAGTTGGTAATACGGACCTTATGATTTCTGATACATTCCCAGGTAAAGGGCATGCAATCGGATCTCAAGTAACAATTGCAATTCAAATTAGTGATGCAGAAAAAGCGAAAGAAGTATTCGAAAAGTTACAAGAGGGCGGAGAAGTTATTATGCCACTTCAAGAAACGTTCTGGAGCCCAGCATACGGACAACTTAAAGATAAATTTAGCATTGAATGGCAAATTACAACGAATCCTACTGAACAAAAATAATTTTTGGAAAAGCACCATTTTTAATCGAAATGGTGCTTTTTTTATACGAATGAATTTCGTAGACTAGAGGGAAAAGGGGGATGAGTATATGGGAGAAATTTGGTATGGTGGCACCATTTACACGATGCGAGAAGAAAATGAAAAAGTAGACGCTGTTTATGTTGAAAACGATATGATCGTTGATGTCGGGAGTAAAGAAGGGTTAGAAGACCGATATGCTGCGGTTAAATTGCACGATTTAGAAGGCAAAACGATGATTCCAGGTCTCGTTGATAGTCATATGCATCTTATTGGGCATGGAGAGAGGTTACTCCGTCTAGATTTATCAAACTGCACATCTTATAGCGAAGTGCTGACTCTCGTGCGGAAGCGAGTGGAAGAAGCTCCAAAGGGGTCTTGGGTTATTGGAGAAGGATGGAATGAAAATAACTTTATAGATACGAAAGATGTTCATGTGAAAGATTTAGATGAAATCTCGAAGGAACACCCCATTTTATTAAAACGCGTTTGTCGTCACGTAACATGGGTGAATTCATACATACTGCAAGAAGCGAACATAACAGAAGCGACGCAAGACCCGAAAGGCGGAAAAATTGGTCGTGATGCGTCAAATAATTTAACAGGACTTTTATATGAACAGGGGCAAGAGTTAATTAAATATGTTCAGCCAGAAATTGATGAAGCTTATTTACAAAGCGCTTTGCAAACAGCGATTAAAGACTGCTGGCAATATGGTCTCGTTGGTGGGCATACGGAAGATTTAAATTATTACGGTGGTTTTAGAAAAACGCACAATGCGTTTTCTCATGTTATAAAGGAAATGCCATTTAAAGCACATTTACTCGTTCACCATGAAGTAGCACATGAACGAAAAGAATATGAAAATGAGCATTATATTGAATTTGGCGCGATGAAAATTTTTTCTGATGGTTCTTTTGGTGGAAGAACAGCTTTATTAAGTGAACCGTATGAAGATGCGCAGGAAACAAATGGAGTTGCAATCTTCTCACGCAAAGAGCTTGCGGAGTTAGTGAAAAAAGCACGAGATTTACATATGCCAGTAGCGATTCATACAATCGGTGACTTATCGCTAGAATATGTCATTGATGCACTTGAATTATATCCACCAGCAGAAGGATTACGTGACCGTATTATTCATTGTCAGCTCGCTCGTGAAGAGTTGATTGAGAGAATGAAAAACTTACAGGCCATTATTGATATACAACCAGTTTTTGTTTCATCAGATTTTCCATCAGTTATTGAAAAACTAGGAGAGCATCGTCTTCGTTATGCGTACGCTTGGAAGACGTTACTGGAAGCAGGATTACACTGCAATGGTGGATCTGACGCGCCAATTGAACAAGTGAATCCGTTTTTAGGCATATATAGCGCTGTTACACGCAGAAGTTTTATTGACGGTATATGTTATATGCCAGAAGAGAGATTAACGGTATATGAGGCTGTCTCTTTATTTACAACAGGAAGTGCCTATGCAATCGGAAAAGAAGCGAAGCGAGGACAAATTGCAAAAGGATATGAAGCAGATTTTACGATAGTAGATCGCAATATTTTTGAAATAGAGGCTGAAGAAATAAAAGAAGTACAAGCAGAAATGACCGTAATTGATGGGAAGATTGTGTATAGGAAAGATGTGTGAAATTATATCGAATTACCGACAAAATCTACCGATATTGACCGATAGCGAGAGAAATAAAAAACCGCCGCATTATCATAATGCGGCGGTTTTTTCATGCTATAAAAACGTTCTCTGTACTTTTTCCCAGAAGGAATTGTTTTTTAATTTAACTGTTTTAATTTGTTTATCGCTTAAGCGTACAACAGCTTTTTCTACTTGTTTAATGCTAAGCGCTTCATTATCCATACCGATAACAGGATAATCGTTACCGTCTGGTCTTAGTTTTAAAGTTAGTGTACGCTTGTGATTTAAAATGAACGGTGAACCGAGCGTACGATATGTGTTGTTATTTAATGATGCTAGTTCGCTTACTTGGAAGCATGGGATAAGCGGATCAACAACGGCACCATGTAATGATTTATTGTAAGCTGTACTTCCTGTTGGGGTAGAAACAACTAAACCGTCCCCTCTAAATGTTTCGAAATATAGATCATCAACGTGAACATCTACAACGAATGTTTTAATGATGCTAGAACGTAATGAGAACTCATTTAAACAATGGAAAGATGTACTGTGATCTACATCTACCTGAATTGTTGGGTATTTTCGCACTTCAATTTCATTTTTTGTAATTTCTTGAAGGGCTGTATCAACGTGATCAATATGGAAATCGCAGTAGAACGAAATTTCATCTTTCGTAGAAATCCCTGCGTATAAGCAATCTTCTCTAAAACCAGTTTTACGAACGGCTTGTAAGAAAGTTGCATCATCTCCAACACTGACGATAGCGTTTGCATTTTTTGGATGATCTAATATGGTGAATCCATTCTCTTCCAAAATACGATAGATTGGTTTCATTTGTTCAACGAGCGTTGCTTTGTCATCACCATAAAAGAAAAATAAATTGCGACGATCTGCCATTATGTATCCCTCCACTGCAGTTAAATTTTCTGTTTTTCGTGCTACATATCATCCAAATAGGTCCGTGAAGATATGTTCAAATAATATATTTCGATATAAAATGTCAAAAACCCTTTTATTTTTAGAAAAATTTTTATATTCAATCTTATGAGATTCTGTTTAATGATGAATAAACTTGTCGATAATGGGTACGGAGTGAAAGGATGATACGTATGAAGTGGCTCGCAATTGGAATAATAATTCTTCTCCTTTTTATTTTGCTTATACTATTGTCGAAAATAAAGCTTAAAGTGACATTTTTATATTCAGAAATGGAAAAGCAATGTTTGTTTCAAGTGAAAATATGGATGATTCGATATACATTCGATGTATTGGAAAGAATTGAAAAGCAACAGAAGAAGACAGGACAAAAGATCGAGAAAGCTGAAGAGGACGGCGGATTAGATAATAAAATTATAGCGCAACTTGATAGTATGGGGGAGCTGATAAAAAAGCTGCAAGAAGTTCATACTATTGTTAAAGATTTTCTCAAACGAGTGAAAATCAATGGTTGGAGATGGCACACGCAAATTGGTGCAGGTGATGCAGCTAGCACCGGAATTGTCACTGGATATGCATGGGGGACAAAAGGAATGGCTGCTGGAGTTGTAGGACAATATATGCATATTGTCGATGTACCAGAATTTGAAATTACGCCTGTTTTTCAAGGGAAAGGATTTGCGTCAAGATGTGAGTTAACAGCATCTTTTCGTATATTCCGTACTGTAAAAACAGCGGTGAAATTGCTCATGTTTATGAGAAAGCAAAGATCTGGTATGACAGAAAAATCTGTTCAAGCATAGGGGGGATATAGAATGGACCATCCAATTCAAGGTTTAATGACAACCGCAATGCAGCATTTAAAACAAATGACTGATGTAAATACAATTGTTGGTGATCCGATTAAAGCGGCAGATGGAAGTGTAATTCTTACCGTTTCGAAAGTTAGTTTTGGATTCGCCGCTGGTGGAAGTGAATTTGGTAAAGAACAAGCAGGCCGTCATCCATTTGGCGGGGGAAGTGGTGGAGGAGTTTCTATTAATCCTGTTGCTTTTCTTGTTATAAATGGAGACGGTGTAAAAGTGTTGCATTTAGATAAGCAAACACACGTCATCGATAAAATAATTGAATTAGCGCCACAAGCTGTTGATAAAGTGAAGGAAATGATGGATAAACGAAAAGAAGACGATCCTGAATTTCAAATTTAACGAATAAAGAAGCTGATCAATGGATTGGCTTCTTTAATTTTTTTGTAAATAAAGCGATTTTATTTGCATTATCGATAGGGACAAACTATCATTTACAGTGTACATATTTTGTTTAAATAAGGGAGGATTTTCAAGTGGCAAACGTAACTTTTAAAGGTAATCCAATGACTTTAGTTGGAACAGAAGTTAAAGTTGGCGAGCAAGCGCCAAACTTCCAAGTATTAGCAAACGACTTATCTCCAGTAAGTTTAGAAACATACAAAGGCGAAGTGAAATTAATTAGTGTTGTACCTTCAATCGACACAGGTGTGTGTGATGCACAAACACGTCGTTTTAACCAAGATGCAGCAGGTATTGAAAACGCGAAAGTATTAACAATTAGCGCTGACTTACCATTCGCTCAAAAACGCTGGTGTGCAGCAAACGGTTTAGAAAATGTTGTTACACTTTCTGACCACCGTGACCTTTCATTCGGTGAAGCTTACGGCTTAGTAATGAAAGAGCTTCGTTTACTTGCTCGTGCAGTATTCGTAGTAGATAGCAACGACAAAGTAGTTTACGCAGAGTACGTAAGCGAAGGTACAAGCCATCCAAACTATGAAGCAGCATTAGAAGCAGCTAAGTCTGCAAAATAATGTGAAGGAAATGACCTCTTATAAAGAGGTCGTTTTTTCTCATATATTGCTGCGTAACGGTACCAATATATGAGAAAAAACGTTATATCGCATATAACTGAAAGGGGAGCTCTTTGCAGGAGGTCGCTTTTTCTTTTTGGAAAAAAACACTTTGTGGTATGATATAAGTTATGTGTAAAAGAGAGAAGGAGGAATGTACGTGAGTCAGACAGTAGAAACATTATTTTCTATTTTTGATTCTTCTGCGGTAGTTTTACGTAAAGAATTAGATGTAACATATTTAGAGGCGCTTGTAGAAACAGGTGATAACTTGTTTGAAGGAGCGATTTTACAAGAGGAATTATCTGAGTCAGCAATTGAAAGGCTGAATCGTGAATATAGTACGTTTAATGAAGAAACATATAAAGGTGAAGAAATTCGTAAAGCATTTCAGTTAGCCATTTTAAAAGGAATGAAAGAAGGCGTACAAGCGAATCACGAAATGACGCCTGATGCAGTTGGCATGTTCATGAGCTACTTATTCCATAAATTTATGCAAGGTCAAAACGAAATTACGGTGTTAGACCCTGCAATTGGAACAGGTAACTTAATGACTACAGTGTTTAATAGCGCCAAAGAAGGACTAGCAATGAGTGGGTTTGGTGTAGAAGTGGATGAAGTGCTAATTAAACTTGCTTTAGTAAATGCGAATTTACAAAAGCATGCAATCGAATTCTTCCATCAAGATGGACTAGCGCCACTTTATATCGATCCGGTTGATGCAGTCGTTTCAGACTTACCGATTGGTTACTATCCAAATGAAATCGGTGCAAGTGAATATAAGTTAAAAGCAGATGAAGGAATGTCGTATGCACATCACCTATTTATTGAACAAAGTGTGAAACATACGAAAGAAGGTGGGTACTTATTCTTCCTAGTGCCAAACTTCATCTTTGAAAGTGATCAAGCACCAAAATTACATGCATTTATTAAAGAAACATGTTTTATTCAAGGGTTATTACAGCTACCTGTTTCCATGTTTAAAAACGAGAAAAATGCAAAAAGTATATTTGTTCTTCAAAAGAAAGGCCCTAGTGTAACGATGCCAAAACAGGCGTTATTAGTGGAGTTACCTAAATTCTCCAACATGAAGGCGATGGAGAACATTATGGATCAATTAAATACTTGGTTTGCAACGCATAAATAAGGTTAGGTATATGTAACAGGGTTAGTAATTCAGGTAGTACAGTTTTATATGATATGTCATATTTTTAAATATATACTAGATTTAACTGAATTTTTTTGAAATCTGTAATATATATTTTTTCTTGGTGTTACAATTTTTTCACTTGAAATATATGTCGGACGATGTTTAAATTAAAATCGTGAGTATAAAATTTGCTAATGATGAAACGTTTTCATATGCAGTGAATTTAATTAGATAAAATCGAGCGGTTTGTGGAAACATCCACACAACTACCAAGAGAAAAAGGGGCGAAAGACTAGATGTCAAAAATCATCGCGATTAACGCAGGAAGCTCTTCCTTAAAGTTCCAATTATTTGAAATGCCAAGTGAAACAGTATTAACAAAAGGTTTAGTAGAACGTATCGGTTTAGAAGATAGTATCTTCACTATTACTGTAGATGGCGAAAAACAAAAAGAAATTACAAACATTCCAGATCACGCAGTAGCAGTTAATATGCTTCTTAAAAAATTAACTGAAAACGGAATCGTTAAATCTCTAGATGAGATTGGCGGTATCGGTCACCGTGTTGTTCACGGCGGCGAAAAATTTGCTGACTCTGTTTTAATTACTGATGAAGTATTAGCTGATATCGAAGAATTAAGCGATTTAGCACCACTTCATAACCCAGCAAACCTTGTTGGTATTAAAGCATTCCAAGAAGTATTACCAAACGTACCAGCAGTAGCAGTATTCGATACAGCATTCCACCAAACAATGCCGGAATCTGCATTCCTATACAGCTTACCATATGAGTACTATGAAAAGTTCGGCATCCGTAAATACGGTTTCCACGGAACTTCTCATAAATACGTAACTGAGCGTGCGGCTGAATTATTAGGTCGTCCACTTGAAAGCTTAAGCTTACTTTCTTGTCACTTAGGTAACGGTGCAAGTATCGCAGCAGTAGAAGGCGGTAAATCTATCGATACTTCTATGGGCTTCACTCCACTTGCTGGTGTAACAATGGGTACACGTTCTGGTAACCTTGACCCTGCGTTAATTCCATATATCATGGAAAAAACAGGCCAAACAGTAGAAGAAGTAGTTAACGTATTAAACAAGAAGAGTGGTATGTTAGGTCTTACTGGTTACTCTAGTGACCTACGTGACATCATTGCGAAAGAAGAAGAAGGCGACCACCGTGCGAAAGTAGCACTTGATGTATTCGTAAGCCGTATCCACAAATACATCGGTTCTTACACTGCTCGTATGAAAGGTGTAGACGCAATCATCTTTACAGCTGGTGTAGGTGAAAACAGTGCGATTATTCGTGAGCGCGTATTAGAAGGCCTTGAGTACATGGGCGTATACTTCGACGTAAAACGTAATAACGTATTTGGTGAAGAAGCATTCATCAGCTTCCCACACTCTCCAGTAAAAATTATCGTAATTCCAACTGACGAAGAAGTTATGATCGCTCGTGACGTACTACGTCTTGGAGATATTGGTTAATATATTATATAAAAAAAGACGAAATCCTATAGGATTTCGTCTTTTTTCTTTTGGATATAGTTTAAAATTCCATCTGGATAGAGTACTTTTTCATTCTGAATGAAAGTTGTAATGGGAATCCATTTCGCATACGATACTGTTTGCTCATCTTGTATATTCATTTTTTCATTTCATATAGTGATGTGTCTAATAAGCATACAGAATATAGTTGAATGATTTCATGACCCATTTCTCCATCAAGATGAAAGATGTTTTCTAAGCATCCTAAATAATTTGTGATTTCCACTTCTGTATGAAGCTCTTCTTTAAATTCACGAATAACGGTATGTGCTGATTTTTCACCAAGTTCAATTGATCCACCAAGAGGTCGGTAAAATGTTTCATCGCCTGTATGATATTCTTGTACGAGAAGGCGACCTTGATGTATAGCAAGACCAAAAGCTTTTGCACGTGGATACATATTGCAATCACTCCTTATTTATTTTGTATAAGGATGATTATAATGTGTTTTGTAATAAAAGGTGTCGTGTATTTAAGCTTGTGGTCTAATCGTTATCCCATCAAATAAGTCACTCCAAAATGCTTCATTATACTGAAATACATCCATAATAGGGCATTTTATAACACAAATGTTTTGTAATCCCCAATCGTCTTGGGTGATAGTTGGCACATCTTCAGGAATGAGTAATAGGACAGAGAATGTATGTTTAGCTATTTGAGATAAAATGTGTTCCAAGGAACGTGCTTCTTCGTATGTTCCTCCCGTTCGAATAAACAATGTGGATTCTGCCGTTTCAATTGTAGTTAGAAAACGATGAATTCGATGCTCATAGTTTAACTTAATTTCTGTATAAGAAGGCCAAGAAGTTGGTGTGTTTACATCTGTTTTAAAATCATGGCAGGAGTCGATTTCATATAGGTTATCACGGAGCCTTAATTTCGCATCATCATCCCAAAATGAGATGAAGGATAAGTTTTCGAATTGCAAAAAACGGTCAAATCGATTTTGTAATAATACATTCACTTTTTCTAATGAAGGGCTTAGCATAAAATCGATAACACCAAAAAATGGTGATAATTTGAATTGATATAAAGCCCAAGCAGGCCAGCAGTTTTGTCCTAAGCTGAATACTGCATTATATTCTTTTTTTATATTGGATAGATTCATGTGGTTCATCTCATCCTTTTTGTTAATATTTTATGTCATTAAAAAATGGTATGTGAATAAAGATAGACAAGCATATTTGCAAAGAATAAGCAGAAATATGTTACAATAGAAAAAAATCGAACGAGGTGGTTGTTACGATGCGATCGAAGCGAGAACAAGCCATTTTAGACAATATAAAAGAATGGGAATTGCAATTAGTTGAGCAAGAAGCGACTGACTTTCAAAAAGTGTTTGATAAATGGGTACATACGACAATTGCGAAATTACCTGAGAAAAAACGACAAGATTTCTTTACGAAAGCAGATGGATGGCTCTTTCATTTGCATGCATTGATTCAAAGTTCACAATCACAGTTAGATGCGCGTAATCGTATTTTAGGAACATCGAGATTATTTGATGAATCGATTGAGCAACTAGAAGATTTAAAAGCGTTATCTATTGATCAGTTAACATACATAGCAGAGCAGCAAACAGCACGACATCGTTTATATTCATTCGTACAAGGCGGAGCAACGGGTGCTGGAGGTTTATTATTATTAACGGCTGATTTTCCAGTTATGATTGCGTTAAATGTGAAGGCTGTCCAACTTATTGCCACATCGTTTGGACATGATGTGAACAAGCCTTATGAAATGATGCTTGCGTTAAAGGTGTTTCATGCGTCATTACTACCAGGAAGACTTCAGCAATATGCATGGTACAATTTACTGCAAGAGTTAGAGCAAGAAGATTCGTTCTTTTATGAAGGAGACGAAGCGGTGTTACAACCAGCTTCTACTGAAGTTGTGTTAAAACAAATTTTGAAAACATTTTCGATTTATGCTCTTCGTCGTAAATTATTCCAAGGTATTCCGGTAATTGGAATGGCAATCGGGTCTACAGTGAATTATCGTTTAACGAGAAGCGTTACTGAATTTGCAAATAGATTTTATCAAGTGCGCCACATAGTCGAGAAGGAAAAAAGAGCGTAAAAAAAGCGAGAGGCCGAAGCCTTTCGCTTTTTTAATTTGTTGCATGCTTTTTGGACATTGGAATAGATACTGGTTGCTTTTCTGCTTTCTTCTCTGCTTTTGGATAATAAATTAAATCCAATGTTTTTGCCTGTACGGCAATCGAAAGAATAGTAAAAGCAATTTCTGTCCAATTTAAATAATATAATGAAAGCGCAAGAACAATCGCGTCAAAGACGAAGAAAATTTGCCCAATTGTAAAACGAGTTCGTTTACTTAATACAATTGTTAAAATATCGTCCCCGCCGGTTGCACCGCCAAATCGCAATATAAAACCGAGTCCAATACCAGCTAATGCACCGCCAACTACTGCAGCTATAAATAAATTGTTTGATAAATCGACCGTAAATGGAGAATAATTTTCCATAAGAGAATAAAATACTCCGAATGAAATCGAACCTAGGAATGAATAGCCAACCATTTTTCTACCTAAAAATGAAGCACATAGTAAAATAATTGGGATATCCATAATTACAGTTGAAATAGATGGTGAAATATCATAAAAATTTTGGATGAATAGTGCAATTCCTACAAAGCCACCTTCTGTTAAGTGGTTTTGGAAGTGAATGTGATATAGCGCTGCTGCTAAAATAAATGAACCGATTAAAACCATAAAAATTTCTTTAATAATTTGTCGACTTTGGATGTTCCTCATCGTTATTCCTTCTTTCCGTAGTTAGTAGTCCTGTTTGTGTTGTAAACTAACTACGAGCTCACATGTAGCTTTCAGTTAGTTTACGAAAAAACTAACTACGCTATATGTCGCTGAAGAAATAACGAATAATCCTCTCGTCCATCAATTCTCCCTACCTTCGTTTTAGTTTAAGTCTTAAAACGACTAAACAAAACGTGGAGTAGGATTCTTCATTTAGCAATCCTGCTCTTCTTTGTTTTGTTTAGCTAGTAACAATTAAGTCCTAAACAAAACGCTATGTGTAAGAAGAGTCTTTTTTTTGCCAAATTATCCTTCGGGCAATCATAATTTCCCCACTCTCGTATTTTTTTCGCTAGACCAAAGTATCTGAGCTGAAAAATACGCTACGTGTATGATTCGTCAATACGATGCCACATGCTCCTTCGAGCGATCATGATATCAAAATCCCTTCCTTCAAGATTTATATTATTATATCATACTTTCAAAAAATGTATGCGGATGGAAACCGACAATAAACGGAGGGAATCTACAAAAATTGTTATGTTTAAATATTTTTGTAGAAAAGCCTAAGTTATTTCGCTAAGTCGGACAGGTTTTTAGTTTGTCCAATAAGTAAGAAAAGAAGAATTTTTATTCAGTTGTATTCTTTTCATCACTTTTATCTTTAAAAAACGTATCCCAGCTAATCACACTTAAAAACGTTAAAGCGATAATAACGAAAGCGCGCATAAATTTTAGACCTCCTTTTGTACACAGTATATGAATCGTTCACTTTGGAATGTGTCATTTTTTTACAAGTCTTAACTATTATGAGAGTATATTAATATAGACAGATGAAGGGGAGAGTGAAGATATGCTAAAAGACATGTTCAAAAGAAAAGAATTAACATGCGTTTCATGTCAGAAAAAGATTCAATATGAAGAAGAGTTAGTTGCTTTTGTAAAGTTGCCGAAAGAAAGAAGTATATTAGTCGGCCCATTTGATGTGTGTTTGGCGAAAACAGCACAAGAAATATATTGTAAATCGTGTTACGACAAAAAAGCATGACCCAAAGTAATTGAGGGGCATGCTTTTTTCATTGGTGTGCCTTCCCCTCAGATACATTTTGAGTGAGGCGATACCAAAGCCAAAGGTCATTAATGATGGAAGCAAGATCGGCAATTTCTGAATTCAGTTTGCAAGAAATTTCGAAGTCTTCTTCGTTATTTAAATGATGCTGTTTTGCATTAATAGAATGCTCGAGTTCTTTTATTCGATCAGGAATCTTTCCGCGAACTTGTTCCCATTTCAATAAAATAGCATGCTGCATTTTTTCGGGGATATCTTCCCAATCTTCTTGTAAATGAGGAATTTCAATTCCTAGATGATCATCGTATAAGAAATACTTTTCCATAAGTTCACCCCCGTTGTTCTGCTTATATTGTACATAAAAACAGAAAGAAGTTCGACGGAATTGTTTGAAAAAATTTGAAAATGACTCTTGATACATTTTGTAAAAGGTGTTAAAGTGTGAATTATTATAAAAGAAAATGAATATTTATTCTTTAGGGGGATGCAAAATGGAGAAGAAAAAAGTGGTATTAGCATATTCCGGAGGTCTTGATACTTCCGTTGCAATTAAATGGTTACAAGAGAAGAATTATGATATTATCGCGCTTTGTTTAGACTTAGGGGAAGGTAAAGACTTAGCATTTGTAAAAGAAAAGGCACTTTCAGTAGGTGCAATTAAATCATATATGATTGATGTTCAAGAAGAATTTGCAAATGAATATGCATTGATGGCGATGCAAGCGCACACGTTATACGAAGGGAAATACCCTCTCGTTTCTGCGTTATCACGCCCGCTTATCGCGAAAAAATTAGTAGAAATTGCAGAACAAGAAGGGGCGACTGCAGTTGCGCATGGATGTACAGGGAAAGGGAATGATCAAGTCCGTTTTGAAGTTTCTATTCAAGCATTAAATCCTTACTTAGAAGTGATTGCGCCTGTACGTGAATGGAAATGGTCACGTGAAGAAGAAATTGCCTATGCAAAAGAAAATGATGTACCAATTCCGATTAATTTAGATAGCCCTTTTTCAATCGATCAAAATTTATGGGGACGCAGTAACGAATGTGGCATTTTAGAAGATCCATGGGCAGCGCCGCCAGAAGATGCATATGAGATGACATTGGCATTAGAAGATACACCGAATAAACCAGAGTTTGTAGAAATCGGTTTTGAAGCAGGCGTACCGACGACTTTAAATGGTACTGCATATTCACTTTCAGAACTAATTAAAACGTTAAATGCACTTGCTGGAAAACATGGCGTTGGACGTATCGATCACGTAGAAAATCGTCTTGTTGGTATTAAATCGCGTGAAGTATACGAATGCCCAGCTGCAATGACGTTAATCACAGCACATAAAGAGCTGGAAGATTTAACGCACGTAAAAGAAGTAGCGCATTTTAAACCGGTGATTGAGCAGAAAATAACAGAACTTATTTATAACGGCTTATGGTTCTCTCCTTTAAAACAAGCACTTCATGCATTCTTACAAGAAACGCAAAAGAATGTAACAGGTACAGTGCGTGTGAAATTATTTAAAGGTCATGCGATTGTAGAAGGACGTAAATCTGAGTACTCTTTATATGATGAAAAACTAGCAACGTATACTGCCCAGGACGAATTTAACCATGATGCAGCAGTTGGATTCATTTCATTATTCGGTTTACCGACGAAAGTATACAGCCAAGTGAATCAAAAGAAGGTGGAAGCGTGAGCAAACTTTGGGGCGGACGTTTTACAGAAGAAGCAGAAGCATGGGTTGAAGAGTTCGGAGCATCCATCTCCTTCGATCAACAATTAGTAAATCAAGATATAAACGGGAGTATTGCACACGTAACGATGCTAGCAAAGCAAGGTATCGTTACGAAAGAAGAAGCAGAGAAAATAAAGGTGGGTCTTCAATATTTATTAGAAGAAGCGAAACAAAATAAATTACATTTTTCAGTTGAAGCAGAAGATATTCACTTAAACATTGAAAAAATGTTAATTGAACAAATCGGTGAAGTAGGAGGGAAACTTCATACTGGCCGAAGCCGTAATGATCAAGTAGCGACTGATATGCATTTATATTTAAAAGAAAAAGTAGAACATATTATAAAAGCTACAAAACAATTGCAAACTGTTCTTGTTCATCAAGCAGAAAATAATATTGAAACCATTATGCCTGGTTATACGCACTTGCAGCGTGCCCAACCAATTTCATTTGCACATCATATTCTCGCTTACTTTTGGATGTTAGAGCGTGATGTGAATCGCTATGAAGACTCATTAAAGCGCATTAACATTTCGCCATTAGGAGCAGGAGCGTTAGCTGGGACAACATTCCCGATTGACCGAGAATATAGTGCGGAACTTCTTGGATTTAATGGAATCTATGAAAATAGTTTAGATGCAGTGAGCGATCGTGATTTCATACTGGAGTTTTTAAGTAACTCATCTATGCTCATGATGCACTTATCACGCTTTTGCGAAGAACTTATTTTATGGAGTAGCCAAGAGTTTCAATTTATTGAAATGAGCGATCAATACGCAACGGGAAGCAGCATTATGCCGCAAAAGAAAAATCCAGATATGGCGGAACTTATTCGTGGTAAAACTGGCAGAGTATACGGTAATTTATTTAGTTTACTTACAGTCATGAAAGGATTACCGCTCGCGTACAATAAAGACTTACAAGAAGATAAAGAAGGAATGTTTGATACAGTAAAAACAGTAGAAGGGTGCCTTCATATTATGGCAGGCATGCTAGAAACGATGACTGTCAACAAAGAAAAGATGGGGCAAGCTGTAACCAAAGATTTTTCTAACGCAACAGAAATTGCTGACTACTTAGCAAGTAAAGGACTACCATTCCGTCAAGCTCATGAAATTGTTGGGAAGCTAGTGCTACACTGCACACAAAAAGGAATTTATTTATTAGATGTACCACTTGCAACGTATAAAGAAATGAGTTCGTTATTTGAAGAAGATTTGTATGAAGTTCTTTCACCGTATGCAGCTGTAAAGCGTCGTAACAGTGCTGGCGGAACAGGGTTTGAGCAAATTGAAAAAGCTTTGGAGAAGGCGAAGGGATTAATTGTAGAGTTTGTAGGTATTAAATGATGCATAATATAGAAGGTAAGGTGCTTTTTGAAAAGTACCTTACCTTTTTGTATTTAGATTTTTAGGGGAGTATCTATCATTTCATAGTTATGTTTCATAATCATAAAATGATGTTTTTCATGTATCGCTAATAGTTGAATAGATTGAATCAGGTTAGGGTAGTGAGCAATTGGATCTAAAAATACGATATGTCCTGCAATATTTTCTTCTATATTTTGAACGAGCTTTTTTATTTCATCTGTTTCACGTGTAAGTAATTGTTCTAATTCAGTTACATTCATAGAGTGATAGACTTTTTTTGAGGGGATTAAAATCCAAGGAGCTTTCATTCCTTTGCCATGCTTTTCTTTATATTCGGCATAAATGTCATGTATGTCAGTTGCAAATGGGGCATTTCTTCTTAGTTTTGCATAAGGGATAAGAGTGAAAGAGAATTTAATCGCTATTTTGAGCATCTTTGCAATTAAATATAAGTGATAAAAGTGTTCACCAGTAGACCATTTTTTGTCCGCTGTTCTATACCATAGTTCTTCTTGTGATAGTGAATGGAGCTGAGGAAGGAACTCGTTCCTTTGTACATGTAATGTATGAAAATGTTTTGATATATTTTCAGATTTCATATTTTCGTATCCTCCACACTTTTTCCTAATTATAACATTTTTCGTGTGAATGTAAGTAAGCCTAGAGCAATGTGCTCCAGGCTTATAATGTATCGATTAATCATATTTATGTCGATCTTCCGTAATTCGAATATACTCAATATCCATTAAATCTCGTAGTAATGCACCGTTACTTAGTTCAATTCCTTGTGTCTCTTTAAAATGTGCACGAATTGTCTCTAACATTTCAATTTCTTTTCCATTTACATCTAAAATAATACGTTCAGAATCATCCATATAGCATCCTCCTTTTTTAAACATATATATTTTGTCCGTCTATTTCTAAAAAATGTATGTTAACCTAAAGTTAGGAAATAAGAAAGGAATGGAAAATGAGACGTATTTATTTTGTAGGGTTAATTTTGTACACGCTAATCGTATTACACGGTGCATTCCCAACTATCTTTTCATTTGAGGATGTAGAAACAGTACACGTTGGGATATTTATCTTTATTCTATTTGTAGTAGATTGCTGTATTTCGATATGGCTTTCGAAAAGAAAACATGTACAAAATAAAAAAGAAATGGAACGGAAAAAGAGAAAACGTTCCTTTTGGATGATGACATACTGTTTGTCTTTATCGCTTACTGCTGTTTTTTTTAGTGAGCATATTCCATTAGAAAGATTAGATATTGGATTTGGAGCGTTTGTATTTGCATACTATTTTTTCATGCACTTTCTTCCTTATATGAAAGAAAAGCGAGGAGAAGAGGAAGATCCGCTTGTAGAAGAAGCGAGAGAACAAGAGCATAAGAGAATAGAAGAAGACATACAGAAACTCGGAGAACAAAAATGGTATTTAAAATCTAAAATCATATATGTTCTTTGCTTTATCACGCCCCCAATCGGTTATTTGTATGTGTTCTTGCTTCGTAAAAAAATGACAGAAGATGCAAAGCAAACATACTTAACGGTTGCGACAATCATGATGGCATTATGGTCTTTGAAGTTCTTACCGCCATATGTGCTGGCAGTAGCTGTTGTAGTGATTGTTTGTCTTGTGTTTATAGTGAAGTATGTGAAATGAAGAAAAACAAGAGCCTGTGTTATTATGCTAATAGATAGATGAAAGCAAGAAATGTTATACTATAATTTGCTTATTCAGTAATAATAGGAGGGATAATAATGGTTCAATCAATAGTTCATATTGCATTGGTAGTAAAAGACTACGATGAGGCAATAGAGTTCTATACAAAGAAACTAAATTTCACATTAGTCCAAGATATATATCAGCCAGAGCAAAACAAAAGATGGGTAGTGGTATCTCCTCCTGGTTCAGTCGGCACCACAATATTACTGGCTAGAGCATCTAAACCTGAGCAAGATTCCTTTATCGGTAACCAGTCAGGCGGCAGAGTTTTTCTTTTCTTAAATACTGACGATTTTTGGAGAGATTATAATGAAATGATTTCAAGAGGAATAGAATTTGTGAGAGAGCCGAAAGAGCAAGAATATGGAATAGTTGCAGTATTTAAGGATTTATATGGTAATTTATGGGATTTGTTACAACTAAAAGATAACCATCCAATCGCTCAAAGAATTAAGTAGAATACAGTTTAAACTTGATTAAACAATCAATTGACAAATGAGGATTTTAAAATCCATGTCGTGAAAAAAAGGAGTGAATTACCCACTCCTTTTTTCTTTTCTTATCATTGTTTAACAACATGTATTTATCGTTCATTCGAGCCTCAAGCTTCATTTCCCTTATCCTTCAGTAAAACATGTGGACTTGGTGTTTTATTTATAAATTAAAGATCACCTTGCTCCTCATCACCACGAACAACAAGGACATCGCATTTCGCATAGCGAATAATATGTTCAGAGACGCTACCAATTAGGAAACGCTCAACAGCATTTAAACCAGTTGCACCACACATAATTAAATCCACTTTATTGTTTGGAGCGATTTCTTTTGAAATTTTAGATTTAGGATTACCGAATTCTAATACAGTTTCAATTTTTTCAAGGCCAGCTTCAAGTGCAGTTTTTTTGTAGTCTTCTAATAAATCTTCTGCAAATAGATTTGCACGTTCAGCAATTGCACGGCTATAAGCTTCTACTGCTGAGTATGCTTTTACATCAACGATATGAGCAATTGTTAATGTTGCATTGTTTCGTTTAGCGACTTGAATTGCTTTTTTAAAGGCTTTTTCTGCTTCTTTAGAACCGTCCACCGCGATTAAAATATTTGTATATGTATTATTCATAGTAAATTCCTCCCAATCATTTTTATTACCGTTTACAACTTTATTATAAAACAAATTTTGGTAATGTGCTTGTCGGAAACGTTACAGAATTTTGAAAACTTTGTTTTAATTCATTTTAGTTGTAATTGGTGCGAGAACTTGTTACATATGAAGTATAGCAATTTAAAAGGAGGCATGTTTGTGAGACACGCGCTCATTACAGCCGGTACGAAAGGTTTAGGAAAGCAAGTAACAGAAAAGCTATTGGCTAAAGGATATTCAGTAACAGTAACATATCATAGCGATATAGCGGCTATGGAAACGATGAAAGAAACATATAAAAATATGGAAGAGCGTCTACAATTCGTGCAAGCGGATGTCACGAAAAAAGAAGATTTACATAAAATAGTAGAAGAAGCGATAAGCCGTTTTGGCAAAATTGACTTTTTAATTAATAATGCTGGTCCATATATATTTGAACGAAAAAAGTTAGTTGATTATGAAGAAGACGAATGGAATGAAATGATTCAGGGTAATTTAACAGCGGTGTTTCATTTGTTGAAACTTGTCATTCCTGTTATGAGAAAACAAAACTTTGGCCGTATTATTAATTACGGATTCCAAGGAGCAGATAGCGCACCGGGATGGATTTATCGTTCAGCTTTTGCGGCAGCGAAAGTAGGACTTGTTTCATTAACGAAAACAGTTGCTTACGAAGAAGCAGAATATGGTATCACTGCAAATATGGTATGTCCTGGTGATATTATTGGTGAAATGAAAGAAGCGACAATTCAAGAAGCGCGTCAGTTGAAAGAACATAACACACCAATCGGTAGATCTGGAACAGGTGAAGATATCGCAAGAACGATTTCGTTTTTATGTGAGGACGATTCCGATATGATTACCGGTACAATTATTGAAGTAACTGGTGCAGTAGATGTTATTCATAGACATCGATAGAGCGAAATAAAGTGAGGTTTCGAATAATTGGACAGTTTATCTTGTACGCTGAGAAGCGCAGATAATACTGTCCTTTAATATAAAATTAAATCTATCGGAAAACTTGTATTATTTTTTGTCAAATATTGAGATATTATGTTAAAATATAAGAGCGTAGAAAGCGCTTTAAAAAATGATTCAGGGGTCATTTCATAACTCAAGGGGGAACTAATAATGCGTATCGGTATTCCAACAGAAATTAAAAACAATGAAAACCGCGTGGCAATGACGCCAGCGGGAGCAGTACATTTAGTACACAATGGTCATGAAGTTTTTGTTCAAAAAGGAGCAGGTATAGGATCAGGCTTTACAGATGAAGAATACGTACAAGCTGGTGCGAAACTTGTTGAAACTGCTGAAGAAGCATGGAATCAGGATATGGTTATGAAGGTAAAAGAGCCAGTTGCAAGTGAATATGGTTATTTCCACGAAGGTTTAATTTTATTCACATACTTACACTTAGCTCCAGAACCAGAATTAACGAAAGCATTAATTGATAACAAAGTGGTATCAATTGCATACGAAACAGTGCAATTAGACAATCGTTCTTTACCATTACTTGCACCTATGAGTGAAGTAGCTGGTCGTATGTCTGCACAAATCGGTGCACAATTCCTTGAGAAAAACAAAGGTGGTAAAGGTATTTTACTTGCAGGCGTTCCAGGGGTAAAACGCGGCAAAGTAACAATTATCGGCGGTGGTCAAGCTGGTACAAACGCAGCGAAGATTGCAGTAGGTTTAGGTGCAGATGTAACAATCATCGACTTAAGTGCAGAACGTCTTCGTCAACTAGATGACATTTTCGGTAACCAAGTAAAAACGTTAATGTCTAACCCATACAACATTGCAGAAGCTGTAAAAGAATCTGACCTTGTGATTGGTGCGGTATTAATTCCAGGTGCAAAAGCGCCAAAACTTGTAACAGAAGAAATGATTCAATCAATGGAACCAGGTTCTGTCGTTGTAGATATCGCGATTGACCAAGGTGGTATTTTCGAAACAACTGACCGTATTACAACTCACGACAACCCAACTTACGAAAAACATGGTGTTGTTCATTATGCAGTTGCTAATATGCCAGGTGCGGTTCCACGTACATCAACTCTTGCATTAACAAACGTAACAGTACCATATGCAGTACAAATTGCGAACAAAGGCTACAAAGATGCTTGCTTAGGTAACACTGCATTACTAAAAGGTATTAACACATTAGACGGATATGTAACATTCGAAGCAGTTGCAGAAGCACACGGCTTACAATACGCTGATGCGAAAGAGCTTCTTGAAAAAGCTCCTGCTTTATCATAATAGAAATACATGTAAGCCCCTCCTTTTGTAAGGAGGGGCTTTTTATTTGAGTTAATTGTCTAGTTTCTTTACAATTTTCAATCCGAACATCATTGTAAAGAAAAGAATGCCGAATAAGTAATACAAGGCATACTCAACTCGTATCATCGAATTTTTGTCAGTGATATATAAAATAAATAGTATCGCAGAACCGATTAAATGAGAGAGGCCGAAAATTTGCGCCATAAGTTTTAAACTCATCTTCTCGATTCTTTCATCCATTTCAGGTAATGGATACTTCTCGGGAGCGCTCTTTTTTTTCTTAAAGAATATTCGTTTCACTACGAATAGTATCAAGGCTAAGAGTATGTATACGCCAGTGAATAGAAGAACAGAACTAATCTTTTCTTCATCATTACTATTGAAATAAAGAAAAGTTGAACCTAACAATAAAATGGTAAGATGCGAAATGAACTCTTGATTAAAAGTATTTTTCATTCTTTTTCCTCCCCAGTTTTATCTAATTGAAATAAATCTTCTACTTTACAGTTGAAAAACTCACATAATTTCAATGCTAATTCTAAACTTGGGTTGTATTTGTTTTTTTCGATAGCGATGAGGGATTGTCTAGTGATTTGAACAGAGGAAGCTAATTGTTCTTGGGTGATGTCTCTAACGACGCGGAATTGTTTCACCTTATTTTTAATCAAATATACAAAGTCTCCTTTTTGTAAAATTGTTACATTTATTATATCCATTTTTAGGTAATAAGTAAATAAAACTTTACAAAAAGTAAACAAAACTTTACGTGAAATATAGCTTGTTATGATGTTGTTTTTTGTGATAATTTGGAATTGAATGAAAAAATAAGTCAAAAGAGGGGGATTGGATGGGAAGAACTATGGAAACAGTAAATCTATTAGAGTTAACACAAGATATTAAAGATCAACATAAAAACTTCGTCGTTTCAAATATAAATAATCATTGCTTACGAATCGCTGTATTTACTGGTGAATATGATTGGCACTATCATTCTAATTCGGATGAATTATTTATTGTATTAGAGGGAGAACTACTTATCGATTTTGAAGATGGAGAAACAGCGGTTTTAAAGCCGAATGATTCGATCTTAATTCCAGCATGCACGATTCATAGAACGAGAGCATTAAAGAGAACAGTAAATCTTTGTTTTGAAAATATAGAAGCTGATACGATTAAAGTGGAGCAATTATGAAAAAATTATCTGTAGCCGAGTATAGAAAAATCATTCCGATTTTAGAAAGTAATACAAGAACGACGACGTTTGCTTATGCGGTATGTGACCAAGTGATAGATGGTGAGATTTTTGCCAACGAGAAGTTAACAGCAGGATTAATTCGTACAGCTAACGGTATCTATTATTTATTTGGTGATACGGATGATCAAAATTATAACGAAGATTTATTTATGTATTTAAAAGTGGCTATTGAAAAAACAGAGAAGAGATTTACACTCTTCACTTCAATTGAAGAGTGGGAAATAATGATTGAAGGGCGTTTTAGTAATGTACTTCGGAATATGCCGCGAATGAAATTCCAAAGAGACATTTCTGAAGAGAGAAAACGAGATGCAAACAAAAATACATATGAAGTGAAGCGTATTGATAAAAGTGATATAGAACGAAGCAGTGAATTTACAGAGGAGTACTACAAAGAATATTGGGGATCAAAAGAAATGTTTTTGAACGGTGGTTTTGGATTTTGTATAGAACAAGATGGGATGATTATAGCTGAATGCGTCTCAATATTTAGAGGGAATAGTTTTGCTGAAATTGATATTGCAACGCATAAAGCATATCAAGGGAAAGGATTAGCTCAAGCTGTTGCAACGCGGTTCATTGAACATTGCATGCAAAATGATATTACACCGTGCTGGGATTGTTATGTAGATAATATTCCTTCGCAAAAATTAGCTCGTAAATTAAGCTTTCATAATCCAATAGAATATAGATTGTTTGTACGGAAGAAAACGGGGGAATAAAAATGAATGTGGAGTTAACGAGATTTAAAGTGAAGCAAGGTAAAAGTCATCGTGTAGATGAATGGATGCAGCTTCTTAATGACAATATGAAAGAAGTGCTTTTGACACTAAACGACGAAAAGATGTACGTTGAGACAATTTTCCGGGAAATAAGAGATGGAGAAGAGTACTTATATTGGTATTCTGTGCAAGGAGAAGGCGGGGCTCTTGTCGAAAATTCTCATCATGAAGTTGATAAAAAGCATTTGGAATTTTGGTATGAGTGTATTGATGAAGAAGCACCCTCTGTTGATATGAAAACAGAAGTCGTTATGATTCAAGATGTTGTGAAGGAAGCGATGAAATAATAGAATAGTATGTTGGAGAGAAGCGCATCAAAATAGATGTGCTTTTTTATTTTGAAAAAAATTATAGAAAAGCTGTATACATTTTACGCTCTCAAACGTTGAGTATATAGAAAGGAGAGCAGGATGAGCTATGATACGTTTGAAACATTATTAATAGAGAAGTCAAAAGCTGTGTTTGGATATTTAATTAAGATTGGAGCAGATAGAAAAGAAGCAGAGGATATTGTGCAAGATACGTTGTACAAAGCTTTATTACTTATGGAGGAAATACCGTTAGAGCATTTAACACCGTGGCTCTTTAGAGTTGCGATAAATCAGCACCGAGATTTACACAGGAAAGAAAAAAGACTAAATCCCATTGCGATTGAATCTGTCGTTCTTATTGGTCAAAAGTCGTTAGATGAAGTGCTTTTAACAAGTGAATTACAAGGTGAGGTACAAGAAACATTGGAGACGATGACGGAGGATTATCGTCATATTTTACTGTTGAAATATGAATATGAACTATCTTATAAGGAAATTGCCATTTTATTAAGTATGAAAGAAGAAACAGTGAAAACAAGTTTGTACCGTGCAAGAAATCAATTTAAAAAATTGTATAGGAGGAGAAACGATGAGTCGGAAGGACTTTGATTTGAATATGGATGATAAGCAGATGAAAGTTTTGATGAAGAGAGCGAAGCGGAAGCAACTTTGGAGAAATTGGCTTATTTCTATTTGTGCGTCCATTATTGTTATAGTAAGTTTGTTTTTGGGAGCAGCTTACTTTTCTCAGCAAACGTTTAGAAAAATGGAAAGAGAAATGAATGCACTACATAGGGTTCAAGGGCCTAATATCCGTTTCAGCGGAAGCATGTATTTAAGCCTTGGTATGACAGGAAGTACAGTAATATATAACTCTTATAAAAATATAGCCGGTCAACCAGTGAAATGGGTAAATGATATATACGAATCTGGTATATGGGATTATAGTATGAAACACTACAATGGTGAGCTTGTTAGTTTAGATGAGGAAAAAAGAGGTGAAGAGGCTGTTACGATACCAGATTATAATGTGCAAACAATGCAAAGGGAAATGAGGTTTTATTTACCTTTCGTTACTTATAAAAATTATGTAGATGACTTGAAAAATATTGGGGATTTGCAAAATAAAGTTGCAGAAGTAGCCTTATCTTTTGATAAATCGTATACAGCTGAACAAATTACTGAGATGCTTCCGAAAAGTGTACAGCCAGTTTGGTTTTGGGTAGATACATATAATGAACAGAAAAGTGATTCTTATGTAGGGTTAAAAGATCCTAAAAATGGCGCAATATTAAATGCGGAAATGGCTAAAAATGTTTTTGGATTTGAAGGAAGTTATGCAAAAGTAAAAGAAGATGTGAAAAACGATTTAACAATAAACTCAAAAGAGTTTCTATACCAAATGAAGTATTTAGCAAAAAATAGTGAAGGTATACCAAGTGATTATTTTGAACAATATTATAAAGAAATAAAAAACACCAAACCAAAAGACTTACCAATATACGGTGTAGTTGTAACAGGCAAAACAGAGGATTTACAAAGTTTACAAGGAGCACCATATATTAAGGCGGCTGTTAGAGGTGTAACAGTTGAGAAATATTAATCACAAACGATTAATGTGAATAATCAGAAAATTTATGTTATAATATGGGAAAAGGAGGTTCATATGAGGCAAATACATGGAGCAATTTATATTTACATAACAATGTTTTTCGTGGCTATATCTTATGGATTAGGGCACGTGTATTCGCATCCTATACTAACTTTTTTAAGTGGAGCATGTATGGCGTTTGCGCTTCTTGTCCACCTTTTCTCAGTTTGGATCGTGAAATTTCAATTAAATATTAGTGAAATAGAAGAAGGCACTTTTTAAGTGGCCTTCTTTTTTTAATAATATTTTGGAAGCTCTTGTAGCAATTTTTCAATTTCGCATTCGGTTTCTTTACATATAGACAGTGTACGTAGTCTAAAAAATAAGCCACGTAAGAAAGATTTTATATTTCCGTATAAGTACTCATACGATTTAATATGTAATGTTTGTTTTTGGGCGGGTAATTGAGCTACTAAATCATGAAGGGCTAATATGAGAGCCTCTTCCTTTAAACCATTTTGTAGCATTGAGACAATCGGATAAACGAGGCGCTCGTCTTCTTCATATTTGTAGTAAATAGAATGGACACAAACTTTGTTTAATAAAGTTTGTAATATTTCTTCGTAATATAAAGTTTCCAGCTTAGGACTACGAACGAGCGCCTCAAATGTATCAGAAGCATGAGCGATACTATGTGCCCAGCCGTGGTCTTGAACATATCCACGGAAATCATGTTCATTGTTCATATATAGAATCAATTGATCTTTTACAATTAAAATATCATTCTGTGATAAGAAATTATATTTTGTATCAGCATCAATAATGAGCGCAAGTAATAATGTCGTAAATGCGCGGGTAAATACAGCATCTTCGTCATCCGAATGAATGCTATACAATAAATATTTTTCACTAATGCTTTCTAATAATAGTTTCTGTAATTGTGTGTGTGAAATGTAGTCCTTTTTGATGAGATGATAAAAAGTAGAGTAGATGAGTTTGTCTCTTAAATAGCTATCAGTAACACCGATATGTTTAAGCATATTTGAACTTAAAGCATCAATGTTAATTGTGTTATCCATTATGTAATTATTATTACGAATTTCTTCTAACTGTTGTTGTAACATATAAACCTCCTGTTTTAGAAAATTCTGTATTTTTATAATATAATAAGAGGAAGAAATAGACAATAAATAAATGCTTTTGAATGGAGGGGTATTATGAAGAGAGCATTATTCTTTTTTATTACTATTTTCTTTTTAGGGAGTTGTTCAATTTGGTATGTTACTTTTTCTAGCGAGAGCAAAAGTTGGACGGGACAATATAAGGGCCATATTAAGGACGACAGTGAAGATGGAGTGTTTACGTTTCAGTATAAGGGCGGAGATGGGAATACAGAATTTAAGAATTTAGAGATTGCTATTAATGGAGCCTTTAGCACAATGACACAAACGTCAGAAGTTCATAAAGGAGCAAAGGTTGAAATGAAGTCTTCTTGTGTCAGTTGTGCGCCCCTATCCAAAGATGAACCGATAGAGGTTGTGATTAAATGGGATGATAAGTATGAGGAGAAGATGGTGTTAAATTTGAAATAGCCTAGAGTAAGGAGTTAAAAATGAATAGGCATATGAAAAAAATAATGTTTTTAAGTTTATTTCTAATCATATTATCAGCGTGCACTACAAAACAAGTAGAGGTAAAAAAAGTACCTGAAGAAGGGTATGTCATAGTAAGAAATGACACGGTATTTTTCGTCAATGATAAAACGTATGAAACAAAAATAGAGTTACAAAATTATATAGAACAACAAATGAATAAAGAGTATCCATCACATATAGTTTTGAGCTTTAAAGATAAAGGTGCATATAAACAGTTAAAAACAGGGGATAAAATAAAAGTATGGACTTCTCAAACGCTTGAAAGCTATCCAGCAAAAATGATTGTAGAGAAGTTTGAAATATTAGAGAAACAGAAAAAGGCAGCAATCACGCTGCCTTTTTTCTTATTTCACAAATTGTAATTCTTTCGGGAACTTCGTTAAAATTTCTGATCCGTCTTTTGTGATATAAATATCATCTTCAATACGAACGCCACCTACGTTTGGTACGTAAATACCTGGCTCGATTGTGAAGACCATACCTTCTTTTAATGGAGACTCGTTACCAGCTTTCACATCTGGATATTCGTGTACGCTAATTCCAAGTCCGTGACCAAGGCGGTGCGGGAAGAAGTCGCCGTAACCTGCATCTGCGATCACAGAACGAGCAGCGTTGTCGATTGCGCCAAGTGTAACACCTGGTTTACATGCTTCAACTGCTTGTAGTTGTCCAGCAAGTACAGTGTTATAAATGCGAGTTTGTTCTTCTGAAAGTTCACCGAATGCTACTGTACGTGTAATATCAGAGCAATAACCTTCAATGATTACGCCTAAATCAAATAGTACGAAATCGCCGCGTTTCATTTTGTTTGCACCTGGAATACCGTGTGGAAGAGCAGAGTTTGCACCTGCTAATACCATCGTATCAAATGACATTTTATGTATGCCCTTTGTTTTTAATTCGTGTTCAATAATTGCTAGTACTTCTAGCTCGCTACGATCTTCTTTAATTGCATTTACACCAACTTCAACAGCGTAGTCCGCCATTTTAGCTGCTTCACGTAAAATAGAAAGTTCTTTTTCATCTTTAATTAAACGAAGTTCGCGAACTTTTTCTTCAGCTGATTTGAAAGCTGCATTTGGGAATAGTTTTGTTAATTCTTCGTAACGTTCTACGTTTAAATGTTCTTTTTCAATTGCAACTGCGTTTGCATTGATGCCGCGGTCTTTAATTGCTTTTGCAATCATATCCCATGGTCTGTCAGTATCAGTAAATCCGATAATTTCATGTGCCCAGCCAGCGTTACGCGCTTGACCTTCTTCCATTTTAGGACAAATTAAAATAGGCTCTTTTTCTTGGAATACAAACATACCAAGAAGTCTTTCGTGTGGTTCACAGTGGAAGTTTGTCATGTAGAAAACGTTTGGTGTAGAAGTTAAGAACGCAGCTTCTACGTTTTTTTCTTTTAGCCATTGCATTAAATTTTCTAATCTAGCATTCATCGATTGGCACCCCCGAGATATTTAATTACAAATATAACTTTACATCGGAGGAAAGCGTTATGACAAGTAAATAGATGTTAGAAAAGACAGGGAATTTAAAAATCATGTAGAATAAAAAGTGAGAATGTGAATAGGGGAGGAATGTAGTAATGAAAGTATCTTATCACGGGCATTCAGTTGTAAAGATTGAAACGAATGGAAAAGTGATTTTAATTGACCCATTTTTAACTGGAAATCCTACAACAGATTTAAAGGCTGAAGATGTTAAAGTAGATGCGATTCTTTTATCGCATGGACATGGTGATCATGTTGGAGATACAGTAGAGCTTGCGAAGAAAAATAATGCAGTTGTTGTGGCACCATTTGAACTAGCGACCTTTTTAAGTTGGCAAGGTGTGAATACACATCCGATGCATATTGGTGGTTCGCATGAATTTGACTTCGGAAAAGTGAAGTTTACACAAGCATTCCACGGTTCTAGTTATATTGATGAAGAAAATAAGACGATTACATATACAGGTATGCCAGCAGGAATTTTATTTACAGCAGAAGAGAAAACTGTGTACCATGCAGGAGATACCGCTCTATTCTCTGATATGAAATTAATTGGGGAACTGAACAACATTGATCTAGCATTTTTACCAATTGGTGATAATTTCACAATGGGACCAGAAGATGCTGTTTTAGCAGCAAAATGGGTTCAGGCGAAAACTGTTGTACCGATGCATTACAATACGTTCCCAGTAATTGAACAAGATCCACATCAATTTGTAGAAAAGCTACAAAATTGTACAGGGAAAGTATTAGAGGCTGGAGAAAGTATTACACTATAGAAAAGAAACCCTTCATTTGAAAAGACAAGTGAAGGGTTTTTTACGTGTGTAGGACAGCTTTTAAAGTTTGTACTTGTTTTGGTGATTCTTTTCTTTTTGGAAGTGGTTGTTCAGGAGTTTCATTCAATTCCATTGCAACTTTTTTCCCGTCTACGAAAGCTAAAAATACAGCACCTACAACTTCTAATAATTTTTTCATCATGTATCCGCTCCTTTGTTTCATTTCTTGTCTTCATTGTATATTGAAGCGGCTGGACAAACTATCGAACGAGATGACAATACCATTACATTGTTGTAATAGAAGAAGTAGTATAATGTAAGGCGTATTTTGTTATAAAAAAAATAGTACAGACATACAAAGAGAGAGTGTAACAGTTTTGAAAATATAGTATACTAAAAATACAACACATGAAGAATTTAGGGAAAAGAAAGTATGGTGAAACCATTTGGCTACCAAGCATAACCAAATTTTAGAACATATTAATGGCCTGCCAGTAGGGCATAAAATTTCTGTAAGGCAAATTGCGAAAGATTTGAGTGTAAGTGAAGGGACAGCTTACCGGGCAATTAAAGATGCAGAAAATAAAGGATATGTTAGTACAATTGAACGTGTCGGAACAATTCGAATTGAACAAAAGAAGAAAGAGAATATTGAAAAACTGACATATGCAGAAGTCGTTAACATTGTCGATGGTCAAGTACTTGGGGGCAGAGAAGGACTACATAAAACGTTAAATAAATTCGTAATCGGGGCAATGAAATTAGAAGCGATGATGCGCTATACAGAAGCTGGAAACTTACTTATTATCGGTAACCGTACGAACGCACATCAATTAGCGCTAGAAGCCGGAGCTGCGGTATTGATTACGGGTGGATTTGATACGGAAGATCATGTGAAGAAATTAGCAGATGAATTAAAACTGCCGATTATTTCAAGTAGTTACGATACATTTACAGTTGCGACGTTAATTAACCGTGCGATTTACGATCAGCTTATTAAGAAAGAAATAGTACTCGTTGAAGATATTTTAACGCCAATTGAAGAGACGTTATATTTAAAGCCGAATGATACAGTACAGCAATGGCATGCGTATAACGAAGAGACGATGCACGGAAGATATCCAATTGTTGATGAAAACAAAAAGGTATTAGGTATTGTAACTTCAAAAGATATGATCGGTGTAGCGAAAGAAACACCAATTGATAAAGTGATGACAAAACATCCAATTACGGTAAATGGAAAAATGTCTGTCGCGGCTGCGGCACGTATGATGGTGTGGGAAGGTATTGAGTTACTGCCTGTTGTTGATGAAGGAAATAAACTGCAAGGTATTATTAGCCGTCAAGATGTACTTCAGGCGTTGCAAATGATTCAGCGTCAACCACAAGTTGGGGAAACAATCGATGATATTGTAACGAATCAATTCATGACACCAAAAGAAGCAAAAAATGAACATCTATATCAATTTTCAGTGACGCCGCAAATGACCAATTCAATCGGAACGTTATCTTACGGTGTATTCGCAACGATTGTGACGGAAGCAACGAATCGCGTTATTCGTGCGCAAAAGAAAAGTGATTTAATTGTTGAGAACTTAACAATTTATTTCGTAAAACCAGTTCAAATTGACAATGTTGTATCGGTTCATCCGAAAGTATTAGAAATTGGACGTAAATTTGGTAAGGTGGATGTAGAAGTACATCATGAAGGCAATGTTGTCGGGAAAGCATTACTTATGGTGCAGTTGATCGATAAATAAAAAGATGGAGCAAGCCGCTTTGGTTTGTTCCATTTTTTTTTAAGAACGCTATAGTAGGGAGTTTTTAAATGTAGTCAGCAACTGAATCTATCACGTTCTGTTTCATATTTATAAGTAGGGGCACGCAATCACTTGAAGATGCTTGAACAATAATTGTTGAGGTGTCGAATGGGAGTAATAGTTCTTGTTTTAGGGGTAGTATTTGCAATAACTTTTCATGTGTTAACACATAGAAGAATGGATTCAAATAAAAAGAAATTGTATGTAGTGAGTTTGGTTTTCGCTATTATTTGTTCCTCTATCCTTACAACTGGAGAAAATAAGAGTGATTTTCTTTACTTTGGTATACCAGCAGAAAATTTCATTTATTATGGTGGATGGGAAATTTCGTTTAATCCATTAGGTTTTTTCTTTAACTTTATTTGGTTTTGAAGTTAATACTTAAGCTACGTAAGAGTTCGGATAAAGAAGTGAAAAAATAGAAGGATATGTATCAATGTGGATAGAAAATTGGTTGTTAGTCGATTACGCTACTAATCGTTAAAAGATAACAATCGTGGAGTTGGATAGGGAAATGATTCTTCACTATATGAACTAGGGGGAAAAGAATGGATTTTCACACTAAAGAGCAGTTATGTAAGCAATATAATTTAAATAGTCTTACGAAAGTTTCATTGTTGCATGGGGGAGAAAATCAAACATATATATTCGAATCGGGCAAAAATAAATTTGTAGTTAGGCAGTATAGAGAAGGACGTTATATAGCCGAGCAAATAGAGGCTGAAATACATTGGTTAATAGCGATGCAAAAACAAATGTTAGTACCAGAAGTAGTTGCAAATAAAAATGGTGATTGGATCACATCTGTTATGAAAGATGAGGGAAGTATTCGGTATTTTGTTGTCTTTAGGTTTATAAACGGAAGTGAAATTTTAGAACCAAGGGATAAGGACTATGAAAAACTTGGGTCACTAATGCGAATGTTTCATGAAAAAACAAATGAAGTGCTCAAAAGAGTGCCGCAAACTTGGAGAGGTTACGAAAGGCCAATATATAGTGAGCAAAAGCTAATCCACGAGCCTTTACAGCGATTACTAAATGCTTCATTTCTATCGCATGCTGATAAGCATAAATGCATGAAAATTGCAGAAAGAATACAAGAGCTCACAAATTCAACTCAACTAGGAGAAAAACAATTTGTTCATGGTGATATGCACTTTGGTAATGTTCTTGTAGACAAAGAGGATTGGTATTTACTTGATTTTGATGAATGTGGATTTGGGTATAAAGAGTTTGATATTGGTGTTCCGAGATTACATTTAATTGCTTCGGGACAGTTAGAAGACATATGGGGGAATTTCATGATGGGATATGGGGAAAATATTTCGGAAGCAGCCATTCGACTTGGGACTGCCTCAAGAATTTTTTATATGGCGGGAAAGATTCCGTTAAGGCTTGATATCGAGCCTATTAGAAAAGATCCTGGTGCTTTTATTAGGCGATATGTTCAGTACGCTGAAGAGGAATTATGTGGTGAGACAATTGTATAACTAAAAAACAGAATATTAATTCAATTAGGTTTTATACTATGTTATAATTATATTGTAATAAAATGGATTTTGAGAAGGTGGTATGCATTATGTCATCAGCAGTGCTCTTTTTTGGTGGAATCGCACTATTTTACTTTCTTGTGATGATACCGTTTCAATATTTATACTTACAAGGTTTACATGAAAAAAAGAAACGAACAGGATTATCTCAGCGAGAACTGTATGAAAAAATGTCTTTTGAGGAAGAACAATTACATTTTCACGTACAAGGAAATCCCTTTAATATACCATCTGCGTTTGTCGCATATATGATTTTAAAAGTTAGGGGACGTAAAAAAGCATCACAATATTGATGCTTTTTTTACGTTGCTTCAGACAGATTCAGCTTCTTCAACGGCTAATGGTAAGAAATGTTTGTATTGGCGAAATCCATTAAATACACTTGCACTACCAAATAGAACAAATAAAACACCAACGATAATACGAGCGGTTGAAAGTTCTAAAAAGAATTGGTTTATCCCGAAGAATAAGACGAATGAACCGAGTGCCATTGCGGATTTTCCTGAGAGCCAACCTTTCTCCATTGGGCGGTTTGTACGAAAGTATTTTGTTTTGTAGAAGAGGTACAACATAAATGAGACGATAATACAGAAGACTAATACTGGCATAATGCACACTCCCATCGCTTTATGAAAAATAATAGTGGAGAAAAAAGAAATATCTAAACTTTCTAACTTTTATTATAAAGCAATTGTTCGCATGTATGAAATACTTTCCGTTATAATGGAAGATAAAGTGAAGAAGTTGAGTAAAAAGGAGATTATACATATGCATGAGCAAATTTTAGGAGCAATTAAAGAGTTTGATACAATTATTATTCATCGTCATGTACGTCCAGATCCAGATGCGTTAGGTTCACAGGGTGGTCTTGGTACCATTCTACAAGAATCGTTTCCAGAGAAAAATATTTATACGGTTGGGTATAATGAGCCGTCACTAGCATACTTACGAGTAATGGATGATATTGAAGATAGTGTATATGAAAATGCACTTGTTATCGTATGTGATACTGCGAACCAAGAACGTGTTGACGATCAACGCTATGCAAAAGGGAAGATGTTAATTAAAATTGACCATCATCCGAATGAAGATCCGTACGGAGATATTACGTGGGTAGATACGACAGCAAGTTCTACAAGTGAAATGATTTATGAGTTTTATAGTTATGGAAAAGATAAAGGATTACAGATAACAAAAGAAGCAGCTCGTCTTATTTTAGCGGGTATTGTTGGGGATACAGGTCGTTTCTTATTCCCGAATACAACAGCGAAAACACTTCGTTATGTAAGTGAACTTGTTGATATGGATGTGAAATTCACAGATTTATACAATGAAATGTATAAGACGAAAGAAAAGATTGCTCGTTTGAACGGCTATATTTTACAAAACTTTACGATGGTAGAAGAAGGAGCAGCTTACATTAAATTAACGAAAGAAGTATTAGAAAAGTTTGATGTACTTCCTTCTGAGGCATCTGGCGTTGTTGGAGCACTTGGTAATATTGATGGATTAAAGTCGTGGGTTCTATTTTTAGAGGAAGATGATGTGATTCGTGTTCGTCTTCGCTCAAAAGGACCAGTGATAAATAAATTAGCAATGCAATATAATGGCGGAGGGCATCCGATGGCTTCTGGTGCAAAAGCATCTTCTTGGGAAGAAGCGGATCGTCTTTTTGCTGATTTATGTGAGTTGTGTAGATAAAAAATTGTATATTGAACGAAAAAAGAAGGAGGGCGTTTAAGCCCTTCTTTTTTTGTTTTTAAATTTAAATATCAATAAATAGGGATTTTTTGTTATTTATGAGATTAATTTGATGGAATAATAAAAAACTCCCAAAATCGTCTTTTTTTATGTTTTAATGGGGAAGAAGCTAACAAATACAAATCAACACTCACTTTGAACTATTAATTTGATGGGGGAATGTATATGCATCATAATTTTAGACATCGATTCCGAAGGAAAAATAATACTCTGAACAAAACTACTTCATTTAAGGATAAAACATCATCATTTCCAGACCACATATCTCCCCAAGTAGAAAGCATGCAAAAAAAATATGAAGAAGCTGAAGAGCAAATCGCTCATTTGAAAAATATTATTTTTCATCAAGAAAGATTATGTTTAGTAGGCAGGTTTGCTGCTGGAATAGCTCATGAAGTAAGAAATCCTTTAACGATTATAAAAGGTTTTATGCAATTATTACATAAAGATTTGGAGAGGATCGACAAAAAGGATTATGCGGAGATGGTTATTTCTGAAGTGAATCGTGCGAATCATATTATTGAAAATTTTTTAACCGCTGCAAAATTCAATGAATCCTCAAAGAAGAAAGTGTACTTAAAACAGTTCTTTGCAGAAATTGATGCACTAATACAAAGTGAAGCTTTATTAAGAAATATTCAAATCTCTATAAATCTTGAACAAGTGGAACCAAATTGTGCTACGCAGATGGATTCTCAAGAGATAAAGCAAGTATTCCTCAATTTACTAAAAAATAGTGTTGAAGCGATTGAAGATAGTCCCAATAAGAATGAAGGGTATATTTGTATCAAGGTAATTCAAAAAAATGAATATATCAAGATTAGTATAAATGATAATGGAAAAGGAATGGATGACGCAGTTTTAACAAATTTGTACACCCCTTTCTTCACAACGAAAGAGGAGGGAACGGGATTGGGTATGGCTTTATGTAGAGAGATTATACACAATCATAATGGGAAGATAGAGGTTGAGAGTGAAGCAGGAGTAGGGGCAAGGTTTGATATATATTTGAATCGTTCTGAATAGGTTGAAATAAGCGTCTAATGACCTATTAGTAAACCCAGAAATATAAAGAGAACGTAGGGGGGAAATGCAATATCTAGTGGAACCCTCATGACGAGAATAAAATAAAAAGCCCCTCCATTTATCGAGTTATATGTGTCGATAAGGTGGAGGGGTTTTATTTTTCTTTTTCTATAGCAATGCTAATTTCAAGCACGGTATCAAAAGATATTGTATCGACTTTAAATCGGTATAGACGATCGTAATGTTTATACGTTTTATTTTCGATTGCTTTTTTGAGCAGGTCTTTATTTTTTGCGATACTTTGTATGTTTTTCGTTAAAAGGTGCTGGAGGTCATTATGAATAGAAGTGGTCATATTTTCGAGTGTAAGATTGTCTAAATCGTATTTTTCTCGATTGATTATTTTTATTTTAATCTCTTGAATAGTTAAGAGTCGTTTATTTTCTGTATTCAATTTTTCTTGATCTTCGAGAAGGACGTGGAGCTTTGCTTCTTGTTTTTCTATAATTTCTCGTTGCTCTGCTATTTTACTAGCTTGTTCTTCTTGAAAAACACCGTATATGTACAAAAAAATAAACCAGCTCAATACGCCTCCAACAGCAGCACCAGCTAAAACTAAATACCATTTTTTTGCTGTATTGGCACTTGGTACTCTCATACATGTTCCTGCGTTAGCCATTTAATAATAGTAAGACCTGTTTGCATACCACCCGTTGCGAAAAAAATAAGGAGAATTTGTTTTACGATATCTTTCATATCTCCGCCAAAGAAACTTCTTTCAAAGCTATAAAAAGTATCAAATGTTCCGCCAATTGCTGCAACGAGTGCCCAAATCCTTAAATTTTGGGCGAATTGATTAATGTAGGTTAGAGTTGGTTTTCCGATAAGAAATGCACCAAATCCGCCAATTAATGAACCACCGAGTATAACCCCAAAGGCAATAAAATAACTAATAATAAGCAGAGAGAAAAAAGTGTGTTCTCTTACATCCATCGTCATTCCCCTTTCTTCTTCATATATATGGACAAAGTATAAGAAGTATGTTTTGATTTCCGCTTTCCTCATCACCTATAATAAAAGTAGTCAAATTGGTAAAGAGAGGGTACAACAGTGAAGTTTGTGCATTTACAATGTCAAACCGTTTTTAGTTTATTAAAAAGTGCTTGTAAAATTGATGAGCTTGTAGTCAGGGCGAAAGAACTTGGTTTTTCATCACTCGCTATTACGGATGAAAATGTTATGTATGGCGTTATTCCGTTTTATAAAGCATGTAAGAAACATGGTATACAGCCTATTATCGGCTTAACAGCTTCTATTTTTAGTGAAGAAGATGAAAAGTCTTATCCGCTTGTTTTACTTGCTGAAAATGAAATAGGCTATCAAAATTTATTAAAGATTTCTAGTAGCATTATGACGAAGTCAAAAGAAGGTATTCCGAAAAAGTGGCTTGCCCATTATGCGAAAGGATTAATTGCTATTTCGCCAGGTAAAGATGGAGAAATTGAACAATTATTATTAGAAGACAAAGAGAGTGAAGCTGAAGAAGTAGCTCGCATGTACCAAAGTATGTTCAGCAATTTTTATATGAGTTTGCAGCATCATGCGATTCAAGATGAACTGCTTTTGCAAGAGAAATTACCTGCATTTATGAGTAGGATAAATGTTCCAGTCGTTGCAACAAACGATGTACGCTACATCAATCAAAGTGACGCACTTGTTCATGAGTGCTTATTATCTGTTGAAAGTGGATCGAAAATGACGGATCCAGATAGACCGAGGCTGAAAACAGATCAATATTATTTAAAATCATCAGATGAAATGGAAGCACTATTTTCTCACGTAGAAGAGGCGATTTACAATACAGTAGAAATTGCAGAACGTTGCAGAGTAGAAATACCGTTTCATGTAAATCAATTACCGAAATTTCCTGTTCCAGCTAACGAGACGAATGATATGTATTTACGCCGTGTTTGTGAAGAAGGATTGCAGAAACGTTATGGTACGCCGAAAGAAGTACATATCCAGCGTTTAAATCATGAATTAAACGTTATTTCTAGTATGGGGTTTAGCGATTATTTCCTCATTGTATGGGATTTTATGAAGTATGCGCATGAGAATCATATTTTAACAGGACCAGGACGTGGATCGGCAGCTGGCTCACTCGTTTCTTACGTATTAGAAATTACAGATATTGATCCGATTGAATATGATCTATTATTTGAAAGATTTTTAAACCCCGAACGTGTGACACTTCCAGATATTGATATCGATTTCCCAGATATAAGACGTGATGAGATGATTCGATATGTGAAAGATAAATATGGTCAGCTTCGTGTTGCACAAATCGTAACGTTTGGGACACTTGCAGCAAAAGCGGCAATTAGAGATATTGCGCGTGTAATGGGGCTTCCGCCGCGAGATATTGACATATTCTCAAAACTTATCCCATCAAAGCTTGGTATAACGTTAAAAGATGCATATGAGGAGTCGCAATCACTCCGTGAGTTCATACAAGGGAATCTTCTTCATGAGCGTGTGTTTGAAATTGCAAAACGTGTAGAAGGCTTACCACGTCATACGTCTATTCATGCAGCTGGCGTTATTATGAGCCAAGAGCCGTTAACAGGAAGCGTTGCAATTCAAGAAGGGCATAACGATGTGTATGTGACGCAATATCCAGCTGATGCATTAGAAGAACTTGGTTTGTTAAAGATGGACTTTTTAGGATTACGTAATTTAACGTTACTTGAAAATATTATAAAGTTTATCGTGAAAAAAACGGGGACACAAATTGATATAAGAAATTTACCACTTCAAGATGAAAAGACGTTCCAATTGTTAGGTAGAGGGGATACAACAGGTGTATTCCAGCTTGAATCAGGTGGTATGCGAAATGTACTTCGTGGGTTAAAACCGAATGAATTTGAAGATATTGTCGCTGTTAACTCGTTATATAGACCAGGACCAATGGAACAAATTCCGACCTTTATTGAATCAAAGCATGGAAAAAGAAAAATTGAATATTTACATCCGGACTTAAAGCCGATTTTAGAAAGAACGTACGGTGTAATTGTATACCAAGAACAAATTATGCAAATTGCGTCGAAATTAGCAGGATTTTCGCTCGGAGAAGCAGATTTATTACGCCGTGCAGTGAGTAAAAAAAATCGTGATATTTTAGATCAGGAACGTAAGCATTTTGTGCAAGGGTGTTTACAAAATGGTTATGACGAGACATCTGCAGAGAAAATTTACGATTTAATTGTAAGATTTGCGAATTACGGTTTTAACCGAAGTCACGCAGTTGCCTACAGTATGATTGGATATCAGCTTGCCTACTTAAAAGCGAATTATACGCTGGAATTTATGACAGCACTATTATCAAGTGCAATTGGAAATGAAGATAAGATTGTGCAGTATATACGAGAAACGAAGCGAAAAGGTTTTCACGTTTTACCGCCATCTCTTCAGAGGAGTGGTTACAATTTCCAAATAGAAGGCAATGCGATACGTTACAGCTTGCTTTCCATTCGAAACATCGGAATGGCTACAGTGACAGCATTACTTGAAGAACGAGAGAAAAAAATATTTGAAGATTTATTTGAATTTTGTCTTCGCATGCCATCAAAGTTTGTAACAGAGCGAAATTTAGAGGCGTTTGTCTGGTCTGGATGTTTTGACGATTTTGGTGTTTCGAGAACAAATTTATGGAAAAGCCTTAAAGGAGCGTTAGAGTACGCAAATCTTGCACGTGATTTAGGAGATGCTGTTCCGAAATCGAAATACGTACAAGGAGAAGAGCTCTCTTTTATTGAACAGTTAAATAAAGAAAAGGAAGCATTAGGCTTTTATTTATCAAGCTATCCGACAGCGCAGTATGTAAAGTTAGCGAAAGAATTAGAAATTCCATCTCTCGCTCAGGCGATGCGGCATAAGAAAAAAGTACAAAGAGCAATCGTGTATATAACCAGCGTGAGAGTAATTCGTACGAAAAAGTTGCAAAAGATGGCGTTTATTACATTTTGTGATCAAAATGATGAAATGGAAGCAGTTCTTTTCCCTGAAACGTATATACATTTCTCAGATAAGTTACAAGAAGGTGCAATTGTATTAGTTGACGGCATGATTGAACTTAGAAATCATAAGTTGCAATGGATTGTAAACGGGCTATATCCGTTAGAAGAAATGGATGTGTATGAAGAAAAGAAAGACGCATCTGTTTACGTGAAATTGCCGTCTCAGTATGAGAAAAAGTTGTTAAATCAGGTTACTAAAATATTGTTTGACTATTCGGGTTTTGCGAAAGTACTAATTTATTATGAAAAGGAACATAAAATGGTACAATTATCACGAAGTTTATCGATTCATCCAAGTGAAGAATGTTTAGGAGCACTTCGTGAAATTGTCGGGGAAGAAAATGTGGTTGTGAAAATATAATGGACAATTTCCCTACACTTCGATTATTATAGTAGTAGTGTTCGTGGTCAGACCACTTGGAGAAATTGATATCAGCTAGAATAATTTGAGGAGAGTGGATAGTTTGTCAACACTTCGTGAAGAAGCACTTCACATGCATAAAGTGCATCAAGGAAAATTAGAAACTGTATCAAAAGTAAAAGTAGAAAATGCAAAAGATTTAAGTCTTGCATATTCTCCAGGGGTTGCAGAGCCTTGTAAAGAAATTTATGACGATAAAAGTAAGGTATATGAATATACGATGAAGGGAAATATGGTAGCAGTTGTGACTGATGGAACGGCTGTACTTGGTCTTGGTAACATTGGACCTGAAGCATCTCTTCCAGTAATGGAAGGTAAAGCTGTATTATTCAAGAGCTTTGCTGGTGTAGATGCATTCCCAATTGCCTTAAATACAAACGATGTAGATAAAATTGTTGAAACTGTAAAATTAATGGAGCCAACTTTTGGCGGCGTTAACTTAGAGGATATCGCAGCACCAAACTGCTTCATTATTGAAGAACGTTTGAAAAAAGAAACAAATATTCCTATCTTCCATGATGATCAACACGGAACAGCTATCGTAACAGTAGCAGGTCTTGTGAACGCGCTAAAATTAGTTGGAAAGAAAATGTCTGACATTAAAGTTGTCGCAAATGGCGCAGGTGCAGCAGGTATTGCAATTATTAAACTTTTATATCGCTATGGTGTACGCGACATTATTATGTGTGACCGTAAAGGTGCGATCTATGAGGGTCGTCCTACAGGTATGAATCCTGTGAAGGATGAAGTTGCAAAATATACAAATAAGAATCGTATCGAAGGTTCTTTAGCTGATGTTGTACAAGGTGCGGACGTATTCATTGGTGTATCTGCAGAAGGTGCATTAACAGAAGAGATGGTTCGTACAATGAATGACGATGCAATTATTTTTGCAATGGCGAATCCAGTTCCAGAAATTATGCCAGAATTGGCAAAAGCAGCGGGCGCAGCTGTTGTTGGAACGGGTCGTTCTGACTTCGCAAACCAAGTAAATAATGTACTAGCGTTCCCTGGTATTTTCCGTGGTGCACTTGACGTACATGCGACACAAATTAACGAAGAAATGAAGATGGCAGCTGTACAGGCCATTGCTGAGCTTGTAGCAGAAGATGAGTTGAATGCAGACTATATCATTCCTGCACCGTTTGACGCGCGTGTAGCGCCTCAAGTGGCAGCTTACGTTGCGAAAGCTGCAATGGAGACAGGAGTAGCTCGCCGTCAAGTAGATCCAAATGAGATTGCTGAGAAAACAAAACAATTAGCGCTGATTGGTAAAGAATAAGCGAGGAATTTCCATTGACATCATCAAATACAAAAGTATATCTCGAAATTGTAAAAAAAATCCGTTCCATTATGGAAGAAGATGGATTGGTGGCGGGGGATCGTTTGCCGTCTGAGCGTGAGTTAAGTTCACGTTTAAACGTAGGGCGTTCCTCTGTAAGAGAAGCATTGCGTGCTTTAGAACTGGTAGGATTGATTGAAACGAGACGTGGTGAAGGGACGTTTATTCGAAACTTTTACGATAACGGTCTTGTACAATTGATTGCGCCATTCTTGCTGCAAGATGAGAAAACAATTCGTGATTTATTACAAACAAAACGATTGCTTGAGAAAGATATGATTCGAATTGTATGTAATTTACCGAAAGAAACGTTTTCTAAAGTGCTAAGTAAATTACACAAAGTACTTGAAGAAAATGAAAACTCAATTCCAATGCTTCATCAAACGTTCTTTAAAACACTTATTGAACAAGTCGATAATTATTTACTTTATCGCATTTGGATGATCGTAAATGATTACGTATCAACTCTTTCTTGTAAAGTTTCAGGAGATACTATCGATATGTATAGAAAGCTTTATGCTACTTTGGAAGAAAAACAAGAAAATGATGCACTAAAAATTTACGATGAATTAGTAGAGAACATACAGTTTCACTCGTAATGTATAAAATTTGTCGAAATGACCATGACACGTTATGACAAACATTCTATCGCGTAGCGGTTAAAGTTAAACGTAAAGAGTGAGGTTATTAGACAGATTGAGAAGATAAGGCTAACATCAAACTTTGGTGTTAGCCCAATTTTCTTCTTGCGCTAACCTTAGCTCTCAACGAAGGGGGTCAAATTGTGCTAAGAGATTTATTCGTGAAAAAGAAAAAGTACGCTGCAATACCTTCAGAACAAGTACGAAAAGATGTACCGGATGGCGTTATGACAAAATGTCCGAAATGTAAAAAAATCATGTATACGAAAGAGGTTCTAAAAAACTTAAAAGTATGTGTGAATTGTGGATATCATCATCCTATGAATGCATGGGAACGTCTTGATAGTATATTGGACGAAGGGTCATTCCGTGAGTATGACAAAGAAATGGTTTCATTAAATCCACTCGAGTTTCCAGGATACGAAGAGAAACTAGAGAGCGATCGTAAGAAGACTGAATTGAACGAAGCGGTTGTAACTGGTGAAGGAACAATTGATGACATGCTTGTTGTTGTTGCAGTAATGGATTCTCGTTTTCGAATGGGCAGCATGGGCTCTGTTGTAGGAGAGAAAATTGCCCGTGCAGTTGAAAAAGCATACGACTTACAAGTTCCATTTATTATCTTTACTGCGTCGGGTGGTGCTCGTATGCAAGAAGGGATATTAAGTTTAATGCAAATGGCAAAAACAAGCGTAGCTTTGAAAAAGCATAGTAATGCAGGAGGATTATTTATTTCTGTTATGACTCACCCAACGACGGGCGGGGTTTCAGCGAGTTTCGCTTCACTTGGTGATTACAATCTTGCAGAGCCAGGTGCACTTATCGGATTTGCTGGTAGACGTGTAATTGAACAAACAGTGCGTGAGAAACTACCGGAAGATTTCCAAACGGCAGAATTTTTATTAGAGCACGGTCAATTAGATGCGGTGGTGCATCGTGATGATATGAGAGAATCGCTCCGTAAGATTTTAGAAGTTCATCAAGGAGGGGAAATGGCTGTATGGCAGAGCTAGAATTTGAGAAACCAGTTGTTGAGCTAAGAAATAAGATTCGTGAACTGAAAGACTATACGAAAAACAGCCAGATGGACTTCAGCGAGGAGATTCGTATTTTGGAAGACAAGTTAGAAAAATTAGAGGAAGATATATACGGCAATATGAAAGTATGGGACCGTGTTCAAATTGCTCGTCATGCAGAACGACCGACAACGCTCGATTATATTGAGCACTTATTTACTAATTTTTTTGAATGTCATGGAGATCGCCTATTTGGCGACGATGCAGCGATTGTCGGCGGCATTGCGAAATATAAGGGGATGCCAGTAACTGTAATTGGGCATCAACGCGGAAAAGATACGAAAGAAAATATTCGTCGTAATTTTGGGATGCCTCATCCAGAAGGATATCGAAAAGCATTGCGTCTAATGAAACAAGCGGAAAAGTTTAATCGTCCTATTATTTGTTTCATCGATACGAAGGGAGCTTATCCTGGGAAAGCAGCTGAAGAACGTGGACAAAGTGAAGCGATCGCCCGTAATTTATTTGAAATGGCGGGTTTAACTGTACCTGTTATTTGTATTGTTATCGGTGAAGGTGGTAGTGGTGGTGCGTTAGGCCTTGGAGTAGGAGATTACATTCATATGCTGGAAAATTCCACGTATTCTGTTATTACACCAGAGGGTGCGGCAGCAATTCTTTGGAAAGACGCTGGTAAAGCAAAAGAAGCTGCAGAAGCGATGAAAATTACAGCATTAGATTTGAAAGAATTAGGTGTAATTGACGAAATCATTCCAGAGGCAAAAGGCGGAGCACATCGTAATATTTTAAAACAATCAGAAAATATAGATTTAATGCTTAAGAAAACTTTTGAACAATTAAGTGGAATTTCGAAAGATGAATTAATCGAAAAACGTTATGAAAAATATATGAAAATTGGGCAAGTTTCGTTTTCAAACGCTTCCATTGGGATAAAATAATAAAAGCGTGCGTTCCTCTTCGCGAATGCACGTTTTTATTATGAAAAGACACATCTTCTCCATTGTGTTTTTATATTTTTTCGTGTTATTTTATTATAAGGCAAATAATCTTTATGAGGTGAGTACAAATGAAACGTATTGGTGTATTAACAAGTGGTGGAGATTCACCTGGTATGAATGCTGCCATTCGTGCAGTTGTTCGTAAAGCGATTTTCCATGATATTGAAGTATATGGTATTTACCATGGATACGCTGGTTTAATTTCTGGTCATATTGAAAAATTAGAACTTGGTTCTGTTGGCGATATTATCCACCGTGGTGGTACAAAATTATATACAGCAAGATGTCCTGAGTTTAAAGATCCAGAAGTACGACTAAAAGGTATCGAGCAATTAAAGAAACACGGTATCGAAGGACTTGTTGTTATTGGTGGAGATGGTTCTTACCAAGGTGCTAAAAAATTAACTGAACAAGGATTCCCATGTGTTGGTGTACCAGGTACAATCGACAATGATATTCCTGGAACAGACTTCACAATTGGTTTCGATACAGCTTTAAATACTGTTATTGATGCGATTGATAAAATTCGTGACACAGCTACATCTCATGAACGTACATATGTTATCGAAGTAATGGGACGTCATGCTGGAGATATCGCATTATGGGCTGGTTTAGCTGATGGTGCTGAAACAATTTTAATTCCAGAAGAAGAGTATGACATGGAAGATGTTATTGCTCGTCTGAAGCGTGGTAGTGAACGTGGTAAAAAACACAGTATTATCATTGTGGCTGAAGGTGTTGGAAGTGCAATTGACATCGGTAAGCATATTGAAGAAGCAACAAACTTTGATACTCGTGTAACTGTGTTAGGTCACGTACAACGTGGTGGATCACCAAGTGCACAAGACCGTGTATTAGCAAGTCGTCTTGGCGCAAGAGCAGTTGAATTATTAATTGCTGGTAAAGGTGGACGTTGTGTAGGTATTCAAGATAATAAACTTGTTGATCATGACATTATCGAAGCGTTAGCTCAAAAGCATACAATCGATAAAGATATGTATCAATTATCTAAAGAATTATCCATCTAATCGGCTTAATGTCGGATATTTGGGAACGGTTTCATAATTTTCGGAGGTGCAATATGCGTAAAACTAAAATTGTATGTACTATAGGTCCTGCTAGTGAAAGTATTGAGAAATTAGAACAATTAATCGAAGCGGGTATGAACGTTGCTCGTTTAAACTTCTCTCATGGTAGCCATGAAGAGCACGGTGCTCGTATTAAAAATATTCGTGAAGCTTCAAAGAAAACTGGTAAAACAGTTGGTATCTTACTTGATACAAAAGGTCCAGAAATCCGTACTCACGACTTCGTAGACGGACAAGCTGAGCTTGTAACAGGTGCAGAAGTAGTTCTTTCTACTGAGCAAGTATTAGGTACTGCAGAGAAGTTCTCTGTATCTTATGCTGGTCTTTATGACGATGTAGACCCAGGTTCTCGTATTCTAATCGATGACGGTCTTATCGAACTAGAAGTAATCGAAAAGGCTGACGGAAACATCCGTACAAAAGTTCTTAACAGCGGAACTGTAAAAAATAAAAAAGGTGTTAACGTACCAAACGTAAGCATTAAGCTTCCTGGTATCACTGAAAAAGACGTAAAAGATATCGTTTTCGGTATCGAGCAAAAAGTTGATTTCATCGCAGCTTCATTCGTACGTAAAGCATCTGACGTATTAGAAATCCGTGAATTATTAGAAGAACATAAAGCTCAATACATCCAAATCGTACCAAAAATTGAAAACCAAGAGGGTATCGATAACATCGATTCAATCTTAGAAGTTTCTGACGGTTTAATGGTAGCTCGTGGTGATATGGGTGTAGAAATTCCACCAGAAGAAGTGCCATTAGTACAAAAACGTCTAATCAAAAAATGTAACGTGTTAGGTAAACCAGTTATTACTGCGACACAAATGTTAGATTCTATGCAACGTAACCCACGTCCAACTCGTGCGGAAGCAAGTGACGTAGCTAATGCAATCTTTGATGGTACAGATGCAATCATGCTTTCAGGTGAAACAGCTGCTGGTCAATACCCAGTAGAAGCAGTAACAATGATGGCTAACATTGCGGTACGTGTTGAAAAATCATTACAGTATGAAGATATGTTCAAAAAACGTATTAAAGAGTTCACTCCAACAATTACAGATGCAATTAGCCAATCTGTTGCGCATACAGCACTTGCTCTTGATGTAGCTGCAATCGTAGCTCCAACAGAAAGTGGATATACTGCAAAAATGATCTCTAAATACCGTCCGAAATCTCCAATCGTAGCTGTAACATCTGACGAGCAAGTAGGACGTCGTCTTGCACTTGTTTGGGGTGTACAAGCATTTATGGCTGGAAAACGTGCAGCGTCTACTGACGAAATGTTAGATACTGCAATTCAAACAGGTATGGATGCAGGTCTAATTGGACTTGGAGACACTGTAGTAATCACTGCTGGTGTACCAGTTGCTGAAACAGGTACAACAAACTTAATGAAAATCCACGTTGTTGGTGAAGAAGTTGCAAAAGGACAAGGAATCGGTCGTAAAGCTGCAAAAGGTAAAGTAGTTGTAGCGAAAACAGCTGCTGAAGCTGTAGCGAACGTAAACAAAGGTGATATCCTTGTTACAACAAGCACTGATAAAGATATGATTCCTGCAATTGAAAAAGCTGCTGCTCTAGTTGTAGAAGAAGGCGGCCTAACAAGCCACGCGGCTGTTGTAGGTGTATCAATCGGTATTCCTGTTATCGTTGGTGTAAACGGCGTAACAGCAACTTTAAAAAATGGCCAAGAAGTAACAGTTGATGCGGCACGCGGAATTGTTTATAATGGACATGCGGAAGTGCTATAAGTAATACGGAGAGAAGGATCGGAGTCCTTCTCTTTTTTTTACACAAAATGAGGTATAACTAGCTTGAGACGTCTGAAATTGCTTTTAAAAGCTATTTATTATGAGGTTTGATATATGAAATCTGTTCAGCTTTTATATGGTGTATATGAGCGTTGTGAGGGCGTTTAAAGTGATGGTATATGAGAGGAGTGTAGAACTATGAAGTGGTTACTATTCTTGTTTATTTTAATACCCGCGATTGAGATTACAGTCTTAATTGGATCGAGTCATGTAATAGGTTTATGGTCTACGTTCGCTATGATTGTATTTACGGGTGTTGTAGGTGTCTATTTGGCGAAAAGACAAGGATTTAAAGTACTTGGAGAGATTCAATCTAAGTTGAATAGAGGAGAAATGCCAGGAGCGGCAGTACTCGATGGTATTTTTATCTTTGTAGGAGGTATTCTTTTGGTACTTCCTGGATATGTAACGGATATAATAGGTTTGATCTTTGTTATCCCTGTGACGAGGGCTTTATTGAAGCCATTTGTTATGAAATGGATGGAATGGAAGTTTAGAAAGAACTCTACTATTATTGTTCAGAAATAGTGCTTAGATTATAGCGATCTAAGCACTATTTTTTTTGCTCGCAAAAGGATGAGGAGGGTGATTAAAGCTAAGTTAATTAAAGATGCACTTTATCCTACCTTAACATCTGGTAAGTGCGAAGGAGTTAAGTGGAAATCGGACTGCTTATGAAAGTTCATAATCGGTGGTGGGCAAAATTCTTATTAATTGTTGACTTACTTTATTGTATTCGCTATGTGTTTTGTTATTGGATATGTGATTTGGGGAGTTGGTAGCTTTTAATGAGTGTGCTGCAAGGAAAAAATGTGAACTCAAACTTGTTTTTGTATATAAAAAGAATCAATTGCCATCGAAAAAGTTAGATACGAGTAGGGAAGTTATTAGTTTAAGTCTCATTCCACGCTATTTTGTATATTTATTCATTTACATAAAAAGTAATAAATGTAAGTAATAATTATAAAAATAATAGAATAAATATGTAAAAAGACCTCGGAATATGCGTTTTTTATACAAAAAAACAAGAGAATGATCCTTTTTGGGTGCAATTCTCTTGTTGGATGTAATGAGTATGAAAAATAAGTACAAGGAATAATCAGTGGGAAATTCCCACTGATTACATGTAAGTTTTTGTTGTATATGAATTAGAAACTATTATTTTGAAGGTGAGCCTTTAATATATTTCCACAAATCATGGAATACACGAGCTTTGTGCAATGTATTAAGTAGTACTAAGGTGACTGGACCGATGATTAATCCTAAAAAGCCAAAGAGTTTAAAGCCGACAAATAGAGCAATCAGTGTTGCTAATGGATCGAGGCCGATATTAGAAGAAAGTACTTTAGGCTCCATAATTTGTCTTTGGACAATCACGACGATGTATAAGATGAGAAGACCGATGGCGAAAGCAGTGTCGCCAGTGAAAAATACGTATATAACCCAAGGAACGAAGACGGCGCCTGTTCCTAGATACGGGAGTAAATCTACAACCCCTGTAATAATCGCGATAGTAATGGCGTATGGTACGCGTAATATTAACAGTCCGATTAGTACGATAACAGTTGTCATAGATACGAGTGTAAGTTGAGCTTTAACAAAACCAAATAAAGCTTTTCTTAAATCAACAAAAATAGTTTTTCCATAGCCATGAACACGATTTGGCAAAAATTTTCTTACTTTCTGAGCAAGACGGTGCCAATCGTAACTAATGAAGAAAGTGGCTAATAAAACGAATACAAGAACAGTCAAAGTTGTTGGTAATGCACTAATGAAATTTGTTAACCCGCTTATAATAGCAGTTAAAAGTTCTTTCATTTGTGTCGTTGCTTCGGTTCCTAAGTTTTGAATGTTTTGTGTAATCGTATAGCGCTGTGGTTCTCCAAGGTGATTAAATTTAGAAATTAAATCATCATAGAGAGGCATAATATGATTAAGTGCAAATTGTTGCGCGAATGCAACGATATCTGGAAACTTTACTGTAACAAGTTGTAGTAAGTATGTTGTGGCAGATATTGCTTCTGTTACAAGATATGTAACGAGTCCGACGATAGCTCCGAATACGAGAATTAAGCTAACGAGTACTGCTAGTGCGCGAGGAAATTGTAGTTTTTGATTAAGGAAATTGACGACAGGATTAATCAAATAAGCAAATGCGAAAGCGATAATAAAAGGGTAGATAAGTCCTGACATATATAGTAATGCATAGAACCCGGCTACCGTTGCTACAATGACAAATATGAGTCGCAATATTATATATAGTAAGTTTCGGTTCAAAGATGTATACCTCCCATTCCAATTTGGATTATCCTAATTCGTTCAACTTATAACGAGTGTGTCGCCACTGATTAAAGTTTCACTTTATGTTATAGTGGAATGATGGATTTTTCCTGCTTTTTCAGTGCATGAGTGACTGTAAAAGCTTGGTGTTGATGCTTCTACTATATGGTAAAAACTTCATTTTCTCTTCTTTTTATTTTACCTGTTTCTTATTAGAAAAGAAAGGAGAGACGACCGTTTTTAAAAATGTATACACGCTTAAATTTTTTGATGGTGAAAGTCTCAGTTAGTCATTTTAAAATACATAAAAAATGAAGTGATTATTGTTGCATATACATCGATATAGCATGTATAACGATAGGTTTAAAGGTATTTTTGTTTGGAAATGAGTTCATTATTTTCAGAAAGGAAGTGCAAACATGATTAGTCAGTCAACGTTATTTTTATTCATACTACTTATTATAGGACTTATTGCGAAAAACCAATCGCTTACTGTAGCTATTGGTGTGTTGTTTTTATTGAAATTTACGTTTTTAGGAGACAAAGTCTTTCCTTATCTACAAACGAAAGGGATTAACCTTGGTGTTACTGTTATTACAATAGCAGTGCTCGTACCGATTGCGACGGGGGAAATAGGTTTTAAACAACTTGGAGAAGCGGCGAAATCGTATTACGCATGGATTGCTTTAGCTTCAGGGGTAGCGGTTGCTTTGTTAGCGAAAGGCGGCGTACAATTATTGACGACGGATCCTCATATTACAACTGCGCTCGTTTTCGGTACAATTATAGCGGTTGCTTTATTTAATGGAGTTGCTGTAGGTCCATTAATTGGGGCTGGAATTGCCTATGCAGTTATGAGTATTATACAGATGTTTAAATAAGGAATTTTATAGTAATATAAAATTTTTGAATTCTTTCTGTTCACAAAAGTCAGATAATTGTTTATAATAGGATTAGAAACTTTGAAAAGTTACATAACAGCAGAGACTTTACACCAGATAAAATAAAAACAACATAAAACAATTTTATAATGATATTGTTTTATGTTGTTTTTATCATAAAACTCTTCGGAATTAATTTTCCTCACTAACTTGTTGTTTTGAGCGTGAGGATTCGGGGAGACATTCACGCTCATGCTTTCCATGTAAACAATGGACATAAGAGGGGAACATCGCAACAAATTTGCATGATCGTGCATTTTGCTTGCCTAAAGAGTGAACGGGCGTTCATAATTCAAAAGGGGAGCAAATAGATATAAGGAGCAAGGTTGGGAGAATTTTCAGGAAAAGGAGAGAATGTCATGACTGTTATTCGAGGTTTAGAAGGGGTAGTAGCAACAACATCATCTGTGAGCTCTATTATTGATGATACATTAACGTATGTTGGGTATAATATTGATGATTTAGCTGAGAATGCTACATTTGAAGAAGTAGTGTACTTATTATGGCATCGCAAGCTTCCTAATGAACAAGAACTAGCGAAATTTAAAGAAACTGTATCGGAATACTATAAAGTTCCAGGTGAGATTTTAACATATTTGAAACAAGTAGATTTAAAAATTGCACATCCGATGTCTGTTTTACGAACTGCAATTTCCATGCTATCATTATACGATGAGAGCGCTGAAATTATGGATGAAAACTCCAATTATTTGAAAGCGGTTAAATTGCAGGCTCAAGTAGGAACTTTAGTTGCTGCTTATGCAAGAATTCGTAAAGGTTTAGATGTTGTTGAGCCTAGAAACGATTTATCATTAGCTGCAAACTTCTTGTATATGTTAAATGATCGCGAGCCAAATGAAGTTGAAATTGAAGCTTTTGATAAGGCGCTTGTACTTCATGCAGATCATGAGTTAAATGCTTCTACATTTACTGCACGTGTTTGTGTAGCTACACTGTCAGATGTATATTCTGGTATTACGGCAGCAATCGGTGCGTTAAAAGGTCCTCTTCACGGCGGGGCAAATGAAAATGTAATGAAGATGTTAACTGAAATTGGCGAAGAAGAAAATGTAGAATCATATATTCATAATGCTCTTCAAAATAAAGTGAAAATCATGGGCTTTGGCCACCGTGTATATGAGCAGGGTGATCCACGTGCGAAACATTTACGCGAAATGTCCAAGAGATTATGCGTGCTTTTAGGAGAAGACAAATGGTATAATATGTCTATCAAAATTGAAGACATTGTAACAAAAGAAAAAGGTCTTCCACCAAATGTTGATTTCTATTCAGCTTCTGTATACCATTGTTTAGGAATTGACCATGACTTATTTACACCTATTTTTGCAATTAGCCGTATGTCAGGCTGGTTAGCTCATATTCTAGAACAATATGAAAACAACCGTTTAATCCGTCCACGTGCTGATTATAATGGACCAACACATCAAGTGTATGTTCCAATTGCACAACGATAAGCGAAAAACACTATTTTGATAGTGAAAATACGCTTTCAAAAGTCTGATTTTTTCGGAAAGACGTAATGATTAGAATATTTTAATTTGAATAACGGTTTGAACTGAGGGGTTATTCCCTCAGTTTCATACATATGAAATTTCAAACATGGGGGTTATCACATTGACGACAGGTGAAAAAATTACTGTAACTAACGGTGTTATGAATGTACCAAACAATCCGATTATTCCATTTATCGAAGGAGATGGAATTGGTCCTGATATTTGGGCAGCTGCATCTCGTGTACTAGAAGCAGCAGTTGAAAAAGCTTATGATGGTGAGAAGAAAATCGTTTGGAAAGAAGTGCTTGCAGGGGAAAAAGCATTCAACCAAACAGGCGAGTGGTTACCAGAAGAAACTTTAAATTTAATTCGTGAATATTTAATCGCGATTAAAGGTCCACTTACAACTCCAGTTGGCGGTGGTATTCGTTCTCTAAACGTAGCACTTCGTCAAGAATTAGATTTATATGTATGTCTACGTCCAGTTCGTTATTTTGAAGGTGTTCCTTCACCTGTAAAACGTCCGGAAGATACTGATATGGTTATTTTCCGTGAGAATACAGAAGACATTTATGCTGGAATTGAATATGCACAAGGATCTCCAGAAGCAGAAAAAGTTCTTGCTTTCTTAAAAGAAGCAATGGGTGTTAATAAAATCCGCTTCCCAGAAACATCTGGTATTGGTATTAAACCAATCTCAGAAGAAGGGACAAAGCGTCTTGTTCGTGCTGCAATTCAATATGCAATTAACGAAAAACGTTCTTCTGTTACATTAGTTCATAAAGGAAACATTATGAAATTTACAGAAGGTGCTTTCAAAAACTGGGGTTACGAAGTAGCGGAACAAGAATTCGGCGACAAAGTATTTACTTGGGCTGAATATGACCGTATCGTTGAGAAAGATGGTAAAGATGCAGCGAATAAAGCGATGGCAGACGCTGAAGTGGCTGGAAAAATCATCGTAAAAGATTCTATTGCAGACATCTTCTTACAACAAATTTTAACTCGTCCACGTGAGTTCGATGTTGTTGCAACAATGAACTTAAACGGAGACTATATCTCTGATGCACTTGCTGCACAAGTAGGTGGAATTGGTATTGCACCTGGTGCAAACATTAACTATGTGACTGGACATGCTATCTTTGAAGCTACACACGGTACAGCTCCAAAATATGCAGGTTTAGACAAAGTAAACCCATCTTCAGTTCTTCTTTCTGGTGTATTATTATTAGAGCACTTAGGATGGAACGAAGCTGCGAAATTAGTAACTGCTTCTGTTGAGAACACAATTGCTTCAAAAGTAGTAACTTATGATTTCGCACGCTTAATGGAAGGTGCAACAGAAGTGAAATGTTCTGAGTTCGCTAATGAACTTATTAAAAACATGGATGTAGCGATAATCAAAAACGCATAATTAAAGCGGGGGGTAAATTATGACAATCAAACGCAAGAAAGTTTCAGTCATCGGTGCAGGATTTACAGGAGCAACAACAGCATTCTTATTAGCACAAAAAGAACTTGCAGATGTTGTATTAGTGGATATTCCACAACTGGAAAATCCAACAAAAGGGAAAGCGTTAGATATGTTAGAAGCGAGCCCAGTACAAGGTTTTGATGCTAACATTATTGGAACATCTGATTACGCAGATACTGCTGATTCTGACGTTGTCGTTATTACAGCAGGTATTGCACGTAAGCCTGGTATGAGCCGTGATGACTTAGTAGCAACAAACTCTAAAATTATGAAAAGTATTACGCGCGACATTGCAAAACATTCACCAAATGCGATTATTCTTGTATTAACAAATCCAGTTGATGCAATGACATATTCTGTATTTAAAGAAGCAGGATTCCCGAAAGAGCGTGTTATCGGTCAATCGGGCGTATTAGATACAGCTCGTTTCCGTACATTTATTGCACAAGAATTAAATCTTTCTGTGAAAGACATTACAGGATTTGTTCTTGGTGGTCACGGTGACGATATGGTACCTCTTGTACGTTATTCTTATGCAGGTGGCATTCCGTTAGAAACGTTAATTCCGAAAGAGCGTTTAGAAGCAATTGTAGAACGTACCCGTAAAGGTGGCGGCGAGATTGTAGGCTTATTAGGAAACGGTAGTGCATATTACGCACCAGCTGCTTCTTTAGTTGAAATGACAGAAGCAATCTTAAAAGATCAACGCCGTGTATTACCGGCTATTGCGTACCTTGAAGGTGAATATGGTTATAGCGACCTTTACTTAGGGGTACCAGTAATTCTAGGTGGTAACGGAATTGAAAAAATTATTGAATTAGAACTTCTTGCAGATGAAAGAGAAGCGTTAGATCGCTCTGTAGAATCTGTACGTAATGTTATGAAGGTTCTTGTTTGATAATTAAATATAAGCGGAAAAAGATTCGGGGCCCCGAATCTTTTTCTACTATTTATTCAAATGTTTTTTTGAAATAATATGAAAACGCTATCATTTGGTGTATCCTATAATGAAACTATAGATTTATACTATACATTGCCCTCATCATAGTAAATTTCGGATTAGGTATCGGTTTTAGTAGGATAATAAGGTGGAAAAATCGGAGGGGGTTGTAACATGTTAAAGAAAAAAGTTCAAATTGGTCGTAGAATGGATGAAATTACAGTAGGAGAGAAATTATCTATCACTGAAAAAATTGAGGATAAAGATTTGTTATTGTACTTAGGGTTAACAAATGATGCCAATCCATTATATATTCAGCATGATTACGCATCCCAAACTCCGTATGAAAAGCCGATTGTACCAAGCATTATGCTAACGGGAATGATTACAACGGCAGTTACGAAATATTTACCAGGTCCAGGTAGTCATATTACAAGGAAGGACCTTACGTTCGTGAAGCATGTTCACCATTATGAAACGTTACAAATCCACTTTGAAGTTGTGGCTGTTTCCGAGGAGGAACATACAATTGATATGCTTGTATCTGCCCATGATGAAAAAGGAGAAACGGTTGTAAAGGGCTCTTTAACAGTAACGCCACCTTTTAAATCAGTTTCTATTATGGAAAAAGCATTAGATAATTTTTAAAACATGAAAATATGAATAGCGCTAGCATACCTTTCTATAAGGGGGCTAGCGCTATTTTTAGTTGAAGAATCCTTGTGTGAATCCTTCGGCGAAATCGGAACAACCTGTTTTAATCGTGTCCCAGCTTGGGGCGTTGAATGTAAGAATGCACGTTACTATTAAAGATAGAATAGGTAGCACTAGTCGCATAATAGAGTCTCCTTATCTTTTATATCAGGATTTTTAGATTAACAATATTTACTATATCGTGATTTGATAATTGAAGTCAATTGAAGGAGTGGTTTTTTAAGATGAGGTGGAAAAAAGAAGACGTTATCTTTGAAACGATGAGAGAAGCTGAAGTGTGGGCAGACGCGGTCGCGAATGAAATGTACGGAAGAGTATTTGATGGATATGAAACACTAGACTATAAAATAGCGTATGCTCTTGCTTTTTTTTAGCGCAAAATCGAGAATTTAATATTTATACGAATGTGGAGTTTAATAACGATATAAAAGTGTATAAAGTATGGATAATAACAAATTAATTAAGCCGAGTATAATTGTTTTTAGGAATAATGATAGTACAAATGAGCTCCATGTATAGACAATTATATTGAGAGGGACCTTGTTTTCTAGTATGATGAGAATAACGGGGAAAATACTAGGATGAAGAAGGTTTCAAGTCTATAACTTGGAGGAAAAGAATGAACAATCGTATTTTAGTAGTTGATGATGAGGAGTTTATCTTAACTTTAATTGAATTTAATCTACAACAAGCTGGGTTTGAAGTGATAACAGCGATGGATGGAGAAATGGCGCTTCAAAAGGCGACAACAGAACGCCCAGATTTAATTATATTAGATTTAATGCTTCCAAAAATGGATGGTATGGAAGTGTGTAAAGAATTACGATTGCAGCGCGTTATGACGCCGATTTTAATGTTAACAGCAAAAGATGATGAATTTGATAAGGTGCTAGGTCTTGAACTTGGGGCAGATGATTATATGACGAAGCCGTTTAGCCCGAGGGAAGTTGTTGCGCGTGTGAAGGCAATTTTGCGCCGCACGAAATTGCAACAAGAAGAACAAGTTAAAGAAACATCAGATGAAGAGAGCATCACAATTGCTGAACTTAAAATTTTGCCGGAATTTTATGAGGCTTATTTCCAAGGAAGAAAGCTTGAATTAACACCAAAAGAATTTGAACTACTTGTTTATCTTGCGAAAAATAAAAGTCGCGTGTTGACACGTGATCAATTATTAAGTGCTGTATGGAACTATGATTTTGCTGGTGATACACGAATTGTTGATGTTCATATTAGCCATTTGCGCGATAAAATTGAACAAAATACGAAAAAACCGACGTACATTAAAACGATACGTGGTTTAGGATATAAATTAGAGGAGCCAAAAGGGGATGAATAAATTTCGTTCCAGGCTTCTTTTTACATTTGTTTCTCTTATTGTTTTTATTTTAGTTGGACTAGGTTTATTACTGGAAACTGTGTTTGAAAACTACTATATAGAACATGCCAAAGAGAGAATGGTAAAAGAGACAGAGTATGTTGCGGTATTAGCAGAAGAACAGGGTTTTGATGATGTTTTAAAAAATCCATATGTATTTGAAAAGTTAGAAGAAAAAATACAGGCTTCTATTGCATTTGTAGATGAAAAAAAGAAAGTGCAATATAGCGGCGGAGAGCAGTCTGCGTTTAGCCAAGGGATAATTAAAGAACTTACTTCTGAAACAACGAAGCAAAGAAATAAAGTCATTACGAAAGAAACAGATCAGAATAATGAATTTTACCATGCTGTGTTCGTTCAAGATGTGGCAGGGAAACAAGGGTATATTTTGGTGAAAAGTACAATTGAGCCTTTGAAAGCTGTTCATCAAAAAACGTGGGGATTATTAATTATCGGATTTGTTATCGCTTGTCTTGTAGTCGTATTTTTAGGTATGAAAATTACAGGGCAATATATTAGGCCGATTGAATCCGTTACGAAAGTGGCTATCGAATTAGCGAAGGGAAATTATAAAGCACGCGCTTATGAAAGTCATTCGGATGAAACAGGAATGCTGAGTAAAGCGATTAATATTTTAGCTCGTAATTTACAAGAGATGACACTTGAGCAAGAAATGCAACAAGATCGTCTGCATACGCTAATTGAAAATATGGGCAGCGGAATGATTTTAATTGATAGCCGCGGTTATATAAACCTTGTAAACCGTTCGTATAAGGAGACTTTCCACGTAACAGATGAAGAATATTTAGATCGTTTATATTATGAGTCGTTTCATCATACAGAAATTATAGAGCTAGTGGAAGAAATCTTTATGACAGAAGTGAAAGTGCGTAAACAAATGTTATTGCCGCTTGGAATTGAGCGAAAGCATTTCGAAGTATATGGAGCACCGATTATCGGGACGAACCATGAATGGAAAGGGATTGTCCTTGTATTCCATGACATTACTGAGCTAAAGAAATTAGAACAAATGAGAAAAGACTTTTTAGCGAATGTTTCTCATGAACTAAAGACACCAATTACTTCTATTAAAGGTTTTTCAGAAACGCTCTTGGACGGTGCGATGGATAATAAAAAATTCTGCGAACATTTCTTGCACATTATTTTAAAAGAAAGTGAACGCATGCAAGGGTTAATTGAAGATTTATTAGATTTATCAAAGATTGAGCAACAAGGATTTAAATTGAGTATGGGGACCGTTGATATGAAGGGACTTCTTGAAGACATTCATATGGTGCTTGATAATAAAGCAGGAGAAAAAGAAATTTCTTTACAAGTAAATGCGCTAAAAGGAGTCTCAGTCATTGGAGATCCAAGTCGTTTGAAGCAAATCTTTATTAATTTAATGAATAACGCAATCGTATATACGCCGGCTGGAGGCGTTGTTTCTGTAGAATTAGCAGAAGATAAATATAATGCTTATATAAAAGTATCAGATACGGGAATTGGTATTAGTAAAGATGAAATTCCGCGTATTTTTGAACGCTTTTACCGGGTGGATAAAGCGAGAAGTAGAAATACTGGTGGTACAGGCCTTGGGTTATCAATTGTAAAGCATTTAGTTGAGGCGCATCACGGTACGATTACAGTGGATAGTGAAGTTGGGGAAGGGACAACATTTACAGTTGTTTTACCAAAATCAGCAACTGAAAAATAGGATGAAGGATGTTTACAATATATTAACAATGGCTTAATTAAATATTAATAAAGCTCTGTTAATATAATACATGAAAACCCCTTCATCCAAGGAGTAATTTTGGACGAGAATAGTTATGCTGTTCTCGTCACTTCCCTTTTATATTAGTAAACGTTTGTATATATAATAGAAAATAGCCGTTATTTTTCTTCTCTCTATTAGTCATGTTAATATAGAGAGAGGAAAGGAACGGTTTTTTTCTGTGAAAAAAATCATTTCAAATTTGTATGGGGAGGTTTCTGTTTTGGAAAAAAAGGTCGTATTAGTAGATGGTAATAATATCGCGTATCGTGCTTTCTTTGCACTACCGCTTTTAAATAACGACAAAGGTATACATACGAACGCAATTTACGGTTTTACAATGATGTTAATGAGAATATTAGAGGAAGAAAAACCGACGCATATGTTAGTAGCGTTTGATGCGGGTAAAACAACGTTCCGTCATAAAACGTATAGTGATTATAAAGGAGGACGTCAAAAGACTCCACCTGAATTGTCAGAGCAATTCCCGTTTATTCGTGAGATGCTTGATGCATTCAACGTACCGCGTTATGAATTAGAAAATTATGAAGCGGATGACATTATGGGAACGCTAGCGAAAGAAGCGAGTGAACAAGGGTTTCATGTAAAAGTTATTTCAGGAGATAAAGACTTACTGCAACTTGTTTCAGATAATACACTCGTATGTATTCCTCGAAAAGGGATTACGGAAGTAGATGAATATACGAAAGAAGCCTTATTTGAGAAATACAGCTTATCACCAAAGCAAATTATCGATATGAAAGGTTTAATGGGAGACCAATCAGATAATATTCCAGGGGTACCAGGAGTTGGTGAAAAAACTGCGATTAAATTGTTAACACAGTTTGGAACGGTTGAAGAAGTGTATGAAAACATAGAGCAAGTAAGCGGAAAGAAATTAAAAGAAAAACTGGAAGCAAATAAAGACCAAGCTCTTATGAGTAAAGATCTTGCAACGATTATTACAGATGCGCCGATTACAGTACATGTGGATGATATGGAGTATAAAGGGTATGAAGCAAGTGATGTCATTCCAATGTTCGAGAATTTAGGATTTACATCTCTTTTAAATAAATTAGGTGTCACGCCAGAAGAAACGGCTCCAGCTGAATTAGATGATATTACATTTGATATTGTGGAAGAAGTTACAGAAGAAATGCTTCAGCAAGATAGTGCGCTTATTGTTGAAGTGCAAGAAGATAACTATCATAAAGCGGACATTCAAGGTTTTGGTATTCAAAATGAAAATGGCTGTTACTTTATTCAGAAGGACATTGCATTTGCATCGGATGCTTTCAAAGCGTGGCTTGCAGATGGAGAAATGAGAAAGCACACATTTGATGCGAAGCGTGCGATCGTGGCACTTAAATGGAATGATATAGATATGCAAGGGATTGACTTTGATCTATTAATCGCTGCTTATTTACTTGACCCAGCTGATACGGATAAAGATTTCCGTACTGTAGCGAAAATGAAAGAAACGCATGCCGTGAAATCCGATGAAGAAGTTTACGGAAAAGGTGCAAAGCGTGCGGTTCCAGAGCTAGAAGTAGTAGCGGAGCATGTAGCTCGTAAAGTGCACGTATTATATGATGTAAAGCAAACATTCGTAGAAGAGTTACAAAAGAATGAGCAATATGAACTGTTTACAGAGTTAGAATTACCACTTGCGCGTGTATTAGCTGATATGGAAGTAAAAGGTGTAAAAGTTGATACGGAGCGTCTTCGTAATATGGGAGAAGAACTTGCGGGTAGATTAAAGGAAATGGAACAGGAAATTTATAAGCTTGCGGGAACAGAATTTAATATTAATTCACCGAAGCAGCTTGGTGTTATTCTGTTTGAGAACTTAAACTTACCGGTTATTAAAAAGACGAAAACAGGTTATTCTACGTCAGCTGATGTACTAGAAAAGCTTATGGATCGCCATGAAATCATTCCAAACATTTTACATTATCGTCAATTAGGGAAACTAAATTCAACTTATATCGAAGGTTTATTAAAAGTTGTACATGAAGATTCATCTAAAATCCATACTCGTTTCAATCAAGTATTAACACAAACAGGTCGATTAAGTTCAACGGATCCGAACTTGCAAAATATCCCGATTCGATTAGAAGAAGGAAGAAAGATTCGTCAGGCATTCGTTCCATCAGAAGAAGGATGGATTATGTATGCGGCAGATTATTCACAAATTGAACTTCGCGTATTAGCTCATATTGCAAATGATAAAGGGCTAGTGGACGCGTTCCAACATGACATGGATATTCATACGAAAACAGCTATGGATGTATTTGGCGTTGAAAAAGATGAAGTAACTTCAAATATGAGACGACAAGCGAAGGCTGTTAACTTCGGAATTGTGTATGGTATTAGTGATTATGGTCTTTCACAAAACTTAGGAATTACAAGAAAAGCAGCAGCGGAATTTATTGAAAAGTATTTAGAAAGCTTCCCTGGTGTACAAGAATACATGGACGACATCGTAAAAGATGCGAAACAAAAAGGATATGTGGCTACATTATTAAATCGCCGCCGTTATATTCCGGAAATTACGAGTCGTAATTTCAATTTACGTAGTTTTGCTGAGCGTACAGCTATGAATACACCAATTCAAGGTACTGCAGCAGATATCATTAAAAAAGCGATGATTATTATGGCAGATCGTTTAGAAGAAGAAGGATTACAAGCGCGTCTTCTTCTGCAAGTACACGATGAATTGATATTTGAAGCACCACAAGAAGAAATTGAAAAATTAGAGAAGCTTGTACCAGAAGTAATGGAGCATGCGATTGAACTTGCAGTTCCGCTGAAAGTTGATTCTTCTTACGGTCCAACTTGGTACGACGCAAAATAAGGAAGTGATGAGATGCCTGAATTACCAGAGGTTGAAAACGTCAGACGGACACTTGAAAATCTTGTAACAGGAAAAACGATTGAAGATGTCATTGTTACGTATCCGAAAATAGTAAAACGACCGGATGATGCAGAAATCTTTAAAGAAATGCTAAGAGGCGAGAAGATTGAAAATATAAAGCGAAGAGGAAAGTTTTTGCTTTTATATGTAACGAATTATGTTATTGTTTCACACTTGCGTATGGAAGGTAAGTTTTTACTGCATCAAGAGGGTGAACCAATTGATAAGCATACGCACGTCCGTTTCTTATTTACAGATGGAACTGAATTACATTATAAAGATGTGAGAAAGTTTGGTACGATGCATCTCTTTAAGAAAGGTGAAGAGTTGAATCAAATGCCTCTTGCTGACTTAGGTCCGGAGCCGTTTGATGCTGAATTGACACCGCAGTATTTACAAGAAAGATTGCAAAAGACCAATCGTAAAATCAAAGTTGTATTATTAGACCAGCGTCTTTTAGTAGGGCTTGGAAATATATATGTAGATGAAGTTTTATTCCGCTCTCAAATTCATCCGGAACGAGAAGCATCGTCTTTAACAGCAGAAGAAATTGAACGAATTTACGAGGCGACTGTTACAACGCTAGGCGAAGCAGTGAAGCGTGGCGGAAGTACAATTCGAACGTATATCAACTCGCAAGGGCAAATTGGTTCGTTCCAAGAACTTCTAAATGTATACGGAAAAAAGGGAGAACCGTGTGTAACTTGCGGTACCATATTAGAAAAAACAGTTGTTGGCGGAAGAGGAACGCATTACTGCCCAATTTGTCAGCCAAGAATATAGAAAAGAGATAACATCGGATAGGCATTTGTCATATACATACAGCAGAGCTATGTATAAGGGAGGAGCTTACCGATGTACCTTTATTTATCTCTTATTTTATTAGCTTTTACATTAAGCTTAGATAGCTGTAGTGTAGGGCTAACATATGGTTTAAGAAGCGTAAGAATTCCACTAAGATCTATTATAATTATCGGAATGTGTTCAGCGGCTGTTATGCTTGTTTCCATGGGAATTGGACATATGATCGCGAAAGTATTTTCACCTGTTATCGCAACGCGTATCGGTGGGCTTGTTCTTATTGGAATAGGAATTTGGGTATTATACCAATTTTTTCGAAGTGAGAAGAAAGAAGAACCGAAGCAAGAGGAGAAGGTATGGAAATTAGAAATTGCTTCGCTCGGGCTAGTGATTCAAATTTTACGGAAACCGACTGTTGCAGATTTTGATAAATCAGGCACCATTTCTGCAGGAGAAGCGCTACTTCTTGGTATCGCTCTTTCTATAGATTCGTTCGGTGCTGGAATTGGTGCATCTTTATTAGGGTATGCACCTGCTATGATGGCGATGTTAGTTGCGGTTATGAGTTCTTTGTTTTTATTTATTGGAATGAAACTTGGAACGGTTTTATCAAATATGAAATGGTTACAAAAATTTACATTCCTGCCTGGGGTATTACTCATTATTATTGGAATTTGGAAAATGTAAGTATGGGCGTGGAACATTAGTTTCGCGCCTTTTATATTGTGAGGAGGATTATGATGACAGTAGTAATTGGATTAACAGGAGGCATTGCAAGCGGGAAAAGTACGGTATCAGACATGTTTCGTGAACTGAGTATACCAGTTATTGATGCAGATATTATTGCGAGAGAAGTTGTAGAGCGAGGAAAACCAGCATATAACAAAATAGTAGAAGTGTTTGGAACGGAAGTATTACAAGAAGATGGAGAACTGGACCGGCCGAAATTAGGAGGTGTCGTTTTCTATAATGAAGAAAAACGATTGCAGTTAAATAAAATTGTTCATCCTGCAGTGCGTGAGGAAATGAATATGCAAAAGGAAATGTACATAAAGGAAGGCATGCAAGCGGTTGTGTTAGATATTCCTCTTCTGTTTGAAGGGAAATTAACAAGTCTCGTTGATCGTGTTTTAGTTGTAGCAGTTAAGCCACATACGCAATTAGAACGTTTAATGAAACGAAATAATTTTTCAGAAGAAGAAGCAACGGCGCGTATTCAATCTCAAATGCCGTTAGAAGAAAAAGTGAAGAATGCAGATGAAGTGATAAATAATGATGGCACAATTATGGGAACGAAAACACAATTACAGGTGATTTTAAAGAATTGGAACATTATTGACTAAAAAATTGTGAAATTAATGAAAATGCTTAGTGACATATCCCCTTTTTGTGTTATACTATTATTGGGATTGGAGATAAATAGTATAACGCATTCAAGGGGGATAACATATTATGACTCGTGTGGCAATTAATGGATTTGGACGTATTGGGAGAATGGTATTTCGTCAGGCAATAAAAGAAAGCGCATTCGAAATTGTAGCAATCAATGCAAGCTATCCATCTGAAACGTTAGCACATTTAATTAAATATGATACAGTTCACGGTAAGTTTGACGGAACAGTAGAAGCATTTGAAGATCACTTATTAGTTGATGGGAAAATGATTCGCCTTTTAAACAACCGCGATCCAAAGGAATTGCCTTGGACAGATCTAGGTGTTGAAGTTGTAATTGAAGCAACTGGTAAATTTAATTCAAAAGAAAAAGCAATTCTTCATGTTGAAGCTGGAGCGAAAAAAGTTATTTTAACAGCGCCTGGTAAAAATGAAGATGTAACAATTGTAGTTGGTGTGAATGAAGACCAATTAGATATTACAAAACATACTGTTATTTCAAATGCATCTTGCACAACAAACTGTTTAGCGCCTGTTGTTAAGGTGTTAGATGAGCAGTTTGGAATTGAAAACGGTTTAATGACAACTGTTCACGCTTATACAAATGACCAAAAAAATATTGATAACCCACATAAAGATTTAAGAAGAGCGCGTGCTTGCGGACAATCAATTATTCCGACAACGACAGGTGCTGCGAAAGCGCTTGCAAAAGTTCTTCCGCACTTAAACGGAAAACTTCATGGTATGGCACTTCGTGTACCAACACCAAATGTGTCTCTTGTTGACTTAGTAGTAGATGTAAAACGTGATGTGACAGTTGAAGCTATTAATGAAGCATTCAAAACTGTTGCAAACGGTGCATTAAAAGGTATTGTAGAATTCAGCGAAGAGCCTTTAGTATCTATTGACTTCAATACAAATACACACTCAGCTATCATTGATGGTTTATCTACAATGGTAATGGGTGATCGTAAAGTGAAAGTACTTGCTTGGTATGATAACGAGTGGGGCTACTCTCGTCGTGTTGTGGATCTTGTAACGTTAGTTGTTGACGAATTAGCGAAACAAGAAAATGTGCAACATATTTAAGTGAATAAGGGAGGGGGCAATTGAATATTTGCCCTCTTTTTTTTATTTTTTTCTGAAAAGGAAAAAAATTATATAAGTATATTTTTGAAAGTGGACATACCACGAAACGTTGTGATTACTGTATTTGTGAATCATTTATTTTTTTTAGGGAAAAGTAAAGAGGAAAATATGACAGAAAATCGAAAAAACTGTTGTTGCAAAATGAAAATAAACAAAGTATACTAACACTCGTAAACTTAAGAGCTGAGGTACGTAGTCACTACTTAAAGGGTTAGGACCTCTCTGGACTAACTTTCCCCCGTGGTAGTGGAGCAAGCCAAATTGCAAATTAGTTTTCAATTCGAACAGTTAGAATAAATTTACAAGGGGGAACTGTAGAATGGATACTATGGATACGATGGGTCGTCACGTGATCGCTGAACTTTGGGATTGCGATTTCGACAAGCTTAATGACATGCCGTATATTGAACAATTATTTGTGGATGCAGCACTGAGAGCTGGTGCTGAAGTGCGTGAGGTGGCTTTCCATAAATTTGCACCACAAGGTGTAAGTGGAGTAGTAATTATCTCGGAATCACATTTAACAATTCATAGCTTTCCGGAGCACGGTTACGCAAGTATCGATGTTTATACTTGTGGGGATCGTATTGATCCAAATGTTGCTGCAGAATATATTGCAGAAGGTTTAAACGCGAAAACGCGTGAGAGCATCGAGCTTCCTCGAGGCACTGGTAGCTTCGAAATTAAGCAGAGAGAAACAAAAGCTCTTTAAAAAAGAACATAATTGATTTAAAATGTAAAGAGGTGTATAATGCACCTCTTTTTTAGTTTATAAAAAAGGAAAAATATAACGTACTCGTTAGTTAGATAAATTGAGCTCTTATGAATAAGTTAACGCCTCGTCTCCCATCTTATTTTTGAAAACGAGATGATAAAATAATGTGCGTAAACTTAAAGTGGTAAGAGAGTTAGAATGAGTTATATAATATTGTATATATATTGTCAGATGAAGTAAGTAGAGGAAAAATAAAGAGTATAGTGTAAAGGAGTGAATATATTGCGTTGTCCATCCTGTTCTCATAATGGTACAAGAGTGTTAGATTCGCGTCCGGTAGACGAGGGGCGCTCTATTCGAAGAAGGAGAGAGTGTGAAAGTTGTTTAAGTCGCTTTACGACATTTGAAAGAGTAGAAGAGTCACCTCTTATCGTTGTAAAAAAAGAAGGAACACGTGAAGAGTTTAATAAAGAAAAGATTTTACGCGGCTTAATTAAAGCGTGCGAAAAAAGACCAGTATCTTTAAGGCAATTAGAAGAAGTAACTCAAAGTGTGGAACGTGAACTTCGTAATTTAGGTATATCAGAAGTGAAAAGTGATATGATTGGTGAAATTGTTATGGAAGAACTGCGTGATATTGATGATGTTGCTTACGTGCGTTTTGCTTCTGTATATCGCCAATTCAAAGATTTAAATGTATTTATTGAAGAATTAAAAGATATACTGCAAAAAGAAAGAGAGTAGAAGCTGTATTTTATTCTCTTTACATACCGTAAGGAATGAGATAAGAGAGCTAGAAGCGAAAGCTAATAGCTCTTTTTCGCTAAGAAATTATATAATGAAGATAGAACGAATGAAGTAGAGGATAGATTGGATGAGAGAAAGGAAAAGCAAGAATGGAAAAACAGTCATGGATGGAGCTATTGCCAATTGATCGTTATAAAGTAAGTGCGAAAGGGTTACTGCATAATTACGACCGAAAAGTGTTAACGATGTTGTATCAGCCGTTAGTAGGTAGTAGAGCTTTTAGCTTGTACATGACGCTATGGGGAGAGTTAGAGCAAGATCGTGTGTTTGGAAAAGAGAATACACATCATTCCCTTATGGTGACTATGCAAATGCAGCTTCCCGAAATATACGAGGAACGAGTAAAGTTAGAGGCAATTGGACTTTTGAAGGTATATATTAAGAAAGAAAAAGATATTCGAATGTTTATATACGAATTGCAACCACCTTTATCTCCGAAACAGTTTTTTGATGATATTGTGTTAAGTATCTTTTTATACAATCGATTGAGTCGGACAAAATATAATCAAGTAAAGCAATATTTCTTAGAAGAAGAATTTGATTTTGCTTCTTATGAAAATGTTACGCGTTCTTTCAATGATGTGTTTGGTTCGTTTAATCCAGGGCAGCTTGAGCATGCGCAAGAAGATCTTCGTATTCCAAAAACGACAGCTATGCCAAGTAACGAGAAGGGAGACGCTCCAAAAGTTTGGAATGATTTCTTTGATTTCTCCTTATTTGTAGATGGCTTGTCCGCTCTTGTCCCTAAAAAGGCGATTACAGATCAAGTGCGAGAATGTGTCATTACACTTGCTTACGTGTACGATGTAGATGTGTTATCGATGCAAAATATCGTTCTTGGTACGGTGACAGAGATGCAGACAATTGATATCGAAAGGCTTAGAAAAGGAGCACGTGATTGGTATCAGTTCGAAAACGGTCAAGCGTTACCTGTATTAAGTGAAAGAGTACAACCTCACGCTGCACGTATGATGGAAGGGAAAGAGCCTTCTACGCAAGAAGAGATGTTAATAAAACAGTTAGAGGAAATCTCACCAAAACAACTATTGAAAGAAATCTCTGGTGGTGCAGAGGCGACAAAGGCTGACTTGCAGATCGTTGAAGATGTAATGATCAATCAAAAATTAACGCCAGGTGTTGTGAATGTACTTATTTATTACGTTATGCTACGCTCAGATATGAAACTTGCGAAAACGTATGTGGAGAAAATTGCTGGGCATTGGGCACGTAAAAAGGTCGGTACAGTAGCTGAAGCAATGGCGTTAGCGAAAGAAGAAAATCGTCAATATCAAGAATGGGCTGAGACGAAGAAAAAAGGCCGTACGTCGAAGAAAACGATAAGAAAAGAAATGGTACCAGATTGGCTGAAAGAAGAGCCGAAAGAACAAGAGAAAGAAACAGTGAAGAAAGATGTAAGTAAGAAAAAAGATGCAAGTACGTTAGATGATGAACGAAAACGACTAGAAGAAGTGTTAAAAAAATATAAGCGTGATTAATAGAAGAGAATGAACGCTCTTTGAGGTGAGAAAATGGAGCATATTCAAAATTCATTTGCAAAGTTAATGGAAAATAAAAATTTTAAAAATAGATATGAAGTATTAAAGGCGGAAGTAATGGCACATCCGCGTGTGAAAGAATTTATAGACGAACATCAAGGTGAAGTAACAACTTCTATGATTGAGCGCAGCCTTGTGAAGTTATACGAATATATCGGGCAAAGTGTGGGTTGCGCAGATTGTCCGGATCTAGGTTCGTGTAAAAACATGCTGCAAGGATATGAGCCAAAGCTCGTTATCCAAGGGAAGATGATTGATATTCAATACGATCGTTGCATTAGAAAAGTAGCGTATGACGAGAGAAAGAAATATGAAAAACTCGTTCAAAGTGTATATATGCCAACTGACATTTTGCAGGCAACGATGGAAAACTTAGATCCTTCAGATTTAGATGCGCGTATTGATGCAATTGGTGCAGCTAATGAATTTTTAAGTACATATGAACCTGGTAAAAAAGTACAAGGTTTATATTTGTACGGTAAATTTGGTGTAGGGAAAACGTATTTGTTAGGAGCAATGGCGAATGAACTTGCTCAAAAGAAAATAAGTTCGATGCTCGTATACTTCCCTGAATTTCTACGTGAAATTAAAAGTTCAATTCAAGATAATTCGATTGGGGAAAAGATTGATGCGGTGAAACGCGTACAAGTTTTAATGCTAGATGATATCGGAGCAGAAGCGATGTCAAGCTTTGTGCGTGACGATGTACTTGGTGCAATTTTGCAATTCCGTATGTTAGAAAACTTACCGACGTTCTTTACGTCTAACTTTGATTTCAAGGAATTGGAACATCATTTAACGTATACACAGCGTGGTGAAGCAGAACAAATGAAAGCAGCGCGTATTATGGAACGAATTAAATACTTAGCGAAGCCAATTCCAATTGGCGGGAAAAACCGACGTCATAAGTAAAGAGTAAGCTGAAAAGCTTGCTCTTTTTTCGTTTTGAACACTTTTTAGACTAGGTGAATTGTAAAACGAAAAGTTCTTATGGAAAATTCATTGTAGCTTGTATCATTTTTTTCTCCCTCCCTTAATATATATAAAATTAGCAAGCCATATCGAGTGGATTTTCTAACGATAGGAAATGTAATTCTACTAAGAGTGAACTTCACGCGGAACGGACTCTTATAGGATTTGTAACGTATAGATACAATCCTTTAGAGCAGGGATAAAAGGGGGGACAAAAGTGATTGAAATTTGCTTCGAAGAAAAAAATGATGCTATGCATGTATATAGACAACTATTGAAAAGAGCTGAACTGTTATATAAGGAAACGAGTGTGTATTTACAGGAACAAAAAGTGGTGATTCACATACCAGTATGTGAATCGAATTATATTGAAAAGATTTTATTGCCAGTTATGGTATATTTCATTGTGAATGTAAAACAAAATGAGTGGATTTATACAATCTTAAAAGAAAAGTTTTTTTATGAAGAAGAGGAAGAGTGTCATCAAATATTGCATATGGCACAAGAGATTTTAAAGGGAAGAAGAAAAGGGATTGCTCATGAATTAACACGTCATACATTTGAATCATATATTAAAACCTCTTTAAATAACTGGCTTTGTGATCCGCTTTCGTTCTCGTTTTCATCATATGTTCGTTTTCGCCTTCGTACATATAGGGAAATGGTATCTAAGCTTGCTGAAGTGTCGATTGATGAGTATAAGTTGGAACAAGAATATCAAATGTTTATTGAGACGCTAAGGCAACAAGTGCGTAGCCGAAAATCACGTTTGTCCTGTGTGCATCTTATTTTTGATGAAAGTTTTATTTTCTATGATGATAAAGGTAGACGTTTAAAACAGGAGAAATTGGTTCAATATATAGATGAGGAATTATTAAAGCAAAAGGATGTATATATTGATACGAAAGTAATTGCTCCACTTCTTTCTATTTCGCCGAAAAAAATTTATTTATATACGAAAGAACAAGACCATAATATGATTATTACTTTGCGAAATGTATTTCAAGAACGGGTCCAATTACATGGATTACATGAGTTTGAGCGCAATGTGAAAAATTTAAAAAATAAAGGTAACGCCCTTGATTTTCTAAGTTTTTGAGCATATAATTACCTACATAAATGAAATATATTGAAATGTCATGATGAGGACATGAGTAGTTTTCTACGATTTTCAGAGAGGGAAGCCTTAGGGTGTGAGCTTCCTAGTACGGGATTATTACTTACCACCTCTAAACTTTAGCAGTGAACGGTTTTTCTAGTAATTGCTAACGGACAACACCGTTATGTTGAACTTGAGCAATTAACAATAAGGTTAATTGGAACAAGGGTGGAACCACGAATTCAACACTCGTCCCTTTTTACGGGATGAGTGTTTTTTATTTTGAAAAAAAGAGGAGTGACCAGTGATGGCAGATGTAGTTAAAATTACTTTCCCTGATGGAGCTGTGAAGGAGTTTCCAAAAGGCGTAACAACTGAAGAAATCGCAGCTTCTATTAGCCCAGGCTTAAAGAAAAAAGCTGTGGCTGGAAAATTAAACGATGAGATGATCGATCTTGTTACACCAATCGAAGAAGATGGTGCAGTTTCTATTATTACATTAGATTCTGAAGATGGCTTATACATTTTACGCCATTCAACAGCCCACCTTTTAGCACAAGCGTTAAAACGTTTATATAAAGATGCTAAGCTTGAGCTTGGTATTGGTCCAGTAATCGAAAATGGCTTCTACTACGATATTGATATGGAAGAAGCAATTACAGTTGAAGACTTCAAGAAAATCGAAAAAGAAATGCAAAAAATCGTGAACGAAAACTTAGAAATCGTTCGTCATGAAGTACCACGTGCAGAAGCACTTCGTCGCTTTGAAGAAATCGGCGATGAGTTAAAATTAGATTTAATTAACGATCTTCCAGAAGATGCGGTTATTTCAATCTATGAGCAAGGCGAATTCTTCGACCTTTGCCGTGGTGTTCACCTTCCATCTACAGGGAAAATTAAAGTATTTAAATTATTAAGCGTTGCAGGTGCTTACTGGCGCGGCGACAGCAATAATAAAATGTTACAACGTATTTACGGTACTGCATTCGTTAAGAAAGCAGAATTAGATGAGCACTTACGTATGCTTGAAGAAGCGAAAGAGCGCGATCACCGTAAATTAGGTAAAGAGTTAAAACTATTTACTAATAGCCAAAAAGTAGGACAAGGTTTACCACTTTGGTTACCAAAAGGTGCAACTATCCGCCGCATTATCGAGCGTTATATCGTTGATAAAGAAGCAAGCTTAGGCTATGATCACGTATACACTCCAGTACTAGGAAGCAGAGAGCTTTATGAAACTTCTGGTCACTGGAATCACTACCGTGATGGTATGTTCCCATCAATGGAAATGGATAATGAAGAGTTAGTTCTTCGTCCAATGAACTGCCCTCACCACATGATGGTTTATAAAAATGATATTCACAGCTACCGTGAATTACCAATCCGTATTGCGGAACTTGGAACAATGCACCGCTATGAAATGTCAGGTGCGCTATCTGGATTACAACGTGTACGCGGAATGACTTTAAACGATGCGCACATTTTCGTTCGCCCAGATCAAATTAAAGAAGAGTTAAAACGTGTTGTAAACTTAACTCTAGAAGTGTACAAAGATTTCGGTTTAGAGAACTATTCATTCCGCCTATCTTATCGTGATCCAGCTGATACTAAAAAGTACTATGCTGATGATGAGATGTGGGAAAAAGCACAAGGTATGTTAAAAGAAGCTATGGATGAAATGGGTCTTGATTACTATGAAGCTGAAGGTGAAGCGGCATTCTACGGTCCAAAACTTGACGTTCAAGTTCGTACTGCTCTTGGAAAAGACGAAACACTTTCAACTGTACAATTAGACTTCTTACTTCCGGAACGCTTTGAATTAGCTTACGTTGGTGAAGACGGTAAACAACATCGTCCAGTTGTAATTCACCGTGGTGTTGTATCAACTATGGAACGTTTCGTAGCCTTCTTAATTGAAGAATACAAAGGTGCATTCCCAACTTGGTTAGCTCCAGTTCAAGCGCAAGTAATTCCAGTTTCTCCGCAAGTACATTTAGACTATGCGAAGAAAGTACAAGATGAGCTACGTCGTGCTGGTATCCGTGTTGAATTAGATACTCGTGAAGAGAAGATCGGTTACAAAATCCGTGAAGCACAAATGCAAAAAATTCCGTACATGCTTGTAGTAGGTGACAATGAAGTAACTGAAAACGGTGTAAACGTACGTAAATACGGTGAACAAAAATCAGAAACAATCGCATTAGATGCTTTTGTTGATATGATTAAAGTAGAAGGAAAACGATAAGACAGAGCCGCGGTATACCGCGGCTTTCGTATGTATTATAAAAAAGAAAAACTAGAAAAAATAACCAAACCATACTTATCATAAAAAAGTATTGCAAGTATGTTAGTTGTTTGTTACAATATTTCTTGTTGTTAGTAAAACACATCGCGTCTTCTTGACAGACGTCATGTCCTATGATAAACTCATCAAGGATAATAGAATATTGTTTTGTGGAACAAGTAGAAGCACCCGCTTCTCACCTGATGGACGCATTCGCAGTTTACAGGTAAATGTATTTCTTACTTAAGAATTTACAAGTGTGGGTGTCGTATGCCCGCACTTTTTTTGTCGGGTTCTATGACTACAAAATATGTTCTGAGAAAACCTTGGAGGTGGCTTACTATTAGCAAGGATATGATGATTAACGAGCAAATTCGTGCACGTGAAGTACGTTTAGTTGGTGCCAATGGCGATCAACTTGGAATCAAGTCTCGTAATGACGCTTTAGACTTAGCTGCAAATCTTAATCTTGATTTAGTATTAGTTGCTCCAAATGCGAAACCGCCAGTATGCCGCATTATGGACTACGGTAAATTCCGCTTTGAGCAACAGAAGAAAGAAAAAGAACAGCGCAAAAATCAAAAAGTAATTAGCATGAAAGAAGTTCGTTTAAGTCCAACAATTGATGAACACGACTTTAACACAAAACTTCGTAATGCTATCAAGTTTTTAGAGAAAGGCGACAAGGTTAAAGCGTCAATTCGCTTTAAAGGACGTGCCATTACTCATAAAGAAATCGGTCAACGTGTTTTAGATCGCTTCTCAGAAGCTTGTGCTGAAGTTAGTACAATTGAATCTAAGCCTAAAATGGAAGGACGTAGTATGTTCTTAGTTTTAGCACCGAAAAACGATAAGTAATAGATAGAGGAGGAAATACCTATGCCTAAACAAAAAACTCATCGCGGCTCTGCAAAGCGTTTCAAAAAGACTGGATCAGGTAAACTGAAACGTTCTCACGCTTACACAAGCCATTTATTCGCTAACAAATCTACAAAAGCTAAACGTAAACTACGTAAAGCTGGTGTAGTAAGCGCTGGTGACTTCAAACGCATTCGTCAAATGCTTGACAACTTAAAATAAGTTCGGCTGATATATAGAACAATTAGGAGGTAATATTATGCCAAGAGTAAAAGGTGGTACAGTTACTCGTCAACGTCGTAAAAAAGTTATAAAATTAGCAAAAGGTTACTACGGTTCTAAGAGTACATTATTCAAGGTTGCTAACCAACAGGTTATGAAATCTCTAATGTATGCATTCCGTGACCGTCGTCAAAAGAAACGTGACTTCCGTAAATTATGGATTACACGTATCAACGCAGCAGCTCGTATGAATGGTCTTTCTTACAGCCGCTTAATGCACGGTCTTAAAAATGCTGGCATCGAAGTTAACCGCAAGATGCTTGCTGACTTAGCTGTTCATGACGAAAAAGCTTTCGCTGAATTAGCAACAGTTGCAAAAAACAACATTAACTAATTAATTAGTTGAAACCTTAGAAGATTTTTCTTCTAAGGTTTTTTTATTTGTATGCAAAGAGAAGTATGTCGTTATCGATATGACAAAATCAATATAAAAGCTATAGCGATATAGAAGAATATATATATGAAGCCAGGAGAATTCTCCTGGCTTTTTTCAATTATCTCCCTTTGGAAAGAAGAGTATCTTTCCTACCTGAAACGACACTGCTATAATGGAAAGATGATATGGAACTTTCATCAGATAAAATAAAATTTTTTATCAGTGGACAATCCCCGGATAATGATTAACTATCACCAATCGGAGTGAACAATCTAATCGTGATGATTGAAACGTATTTGTAAATTAAGGACAAGCTATTTTGTAAAGAGATAAATGGCTGACTTATTAATAAGAAACGAAAAATAATAATGAACTTTGAGATGAAACAACATTGTTGCGTAAAATGCGATGTTGGAGGAGGACAATAGAATGGACTTACTACAACTATTTAAATTACAAAAAGAATTAGATGACCGTATTGTGAAAGAGCATGATTTACAACCGAAAAAGTTGTTAAAAGAAAAAATGTTAGCTCTTCTTGTGGAAATTGGAGAACTTGCAAATGAAACACGTTGTTTTAAATATTGGAGCAACAAACCAGCGTCAGAACGTGAAGTAATATTAGAAGAATACGTAGATGGTTTGCATTTTATTTTATCAATCGGAATTGATTTAGGTATTGATAAAAACTTCCTATTCTATAAGTGTGCACAAACGAATAAAACACAAGTAGAAATTTTCTTAGACACATATGCGAAGGTGATTCGCTTTACAGATCAACCATCTATTACGAACTATATTGAATTATTTACAAGCTACCTTCGACTTGGACAAGCGCTAGAGTTTGAACAAGAAGAGATTGAAAAGGCATATTTAGATAAAAACGAAGTAAATCATGAGCGTCAAACACAAGGATACTAATTTAATTTTTGAATATTTCAATTTCCTTTTGTATAATGAAGTGACTGAAGAAAAAGGAGGGTGTTGGCAATGACAAAATTAGACGCGACATTGACAATGCTAAAAGAATTAACAGATGCACGTGGTATTGCGGGTAACGAGCGTGAACCACGCGAAGTAATGAAGAAATATATTGAGCCGTTTGCGGACGAACTTTCTACTGATAATTTAGGAAGCTTAGTTGCGAAAAAAGTAGGGGAAGAAAACGGCCCGAAAATTATGGTTGCAGGTCATTTAGATGAAGTTGGCTTTATGATTACGCAAATTGATGACAAAGGCTTCCTTCGTTTCCAAACAGTTGGTGGCTGGTGGTCACAAGTTATGCTTGCACAGCGTGTGACAATTGTAACGCGTAAAGGAGATGTAACAGGTGTAATTGGTTCAAAACCACCGCACATCTTACCTCCAGAAGCGCGTAAAAAACCAGTAGATATTAAAGACATGTTCATCGATATTGGTGCTTCTAGCCAAGAAGAGGCAATGGAGTGGGGCGTACGACCAGGAGATCAAGTTGTACCTTACTTTGAATTCCAAGTGATGAAGAATGAAAAAATGTTACTTGCAAAAGCATGGGATAACCGAATTGGTTGTGCAATTGCAATTGACGTATTAAAACAATTAAAAGATGAAAAGCATCCAAACGTTGTATATGGCGTAGGGACTGTACAAGAAGAAGTCGGTCTTCGTGGTGCGAAAACATCTGCAAACTATATTAAACCAGATATCGCGTTCGCAGTAGATGTTGGTATCGCTGGTGACACGCCTGGTGTAACGGCAAAAGAAGCGCAAAGTAAAATGGGTGATGGACCACAGATTATTTTATATGATGCGTCTGTTATTGGTCATACTGGTTTACGTGACTTTGTAGTTGATGTTGCTGACGAATTAGAAATTCCGTATCAATATGATTCAGTAGCGGGCGGTGGAACGGATGCAGGTGCAATTCACATTGCTGTAAATGGTATTCCGTCTATGGCAATTACGATTGCAACGCGCTACATTCATTCTCATGCGGCAATGTTACACCGTGATGACTATGAAAATGCAGTGAAGTTAATTGTAGAAGTTATTAAACGTCTTGATAAAGAGGCTGTACATAACATTACATTTAATTAATAGAAAAAGCGAAGGAGTCTCTCCTTCGCTTTTTTATGTTTTAAAAAGGTCTCTCTAATCCAGCGGCAGTATGAGCTCCTAAAATAATTAAACGAGTTAATTGCATGGCCATAAAATGCGGAGTATATATCATCCCTCTTTTTAACCATGACATAATCATCCCGATATGAGCCCCTGTCACATAGCTAATCAAAATATCACGAGGAACCATAAGATCTTTATCATCTGGCTGTGAAATCGATAAGCTTAACGTTAAATGAGTTTGTATTGTTTTCATCATTTTATAAGAGTAGTTTCCAGCGGCTTTATCACCAAGCATAACGTTATAGAAGTTCACATTTTCTGCAATATGTTCAAACAAAGCTAAAAAGGTTGGATTTGGTGAATCAAATGTAAGTTGAAACTCTTCTTTATTTCTATTTTTTGGTTTAATAACTTCTGTTAATTTCTCTAACATTTCTTCGATGCTTTTGTCTAATAGGTCATACTTATCATGGTAATGGCTATAAAACGTAGCACGATTTACAGGAGCACGTTCTGCGATATGTTGAACAGTTACATCGTCAAATCCTTTTTCGCCTACTAAAGCGACAAAAGCATCCTGTATGAGTTGTCTCGTCCGCTTTACACGTGGATCATTTGTATTTTTAATAGACATTTTTACTTCTCCTCGTTTAATTTTATATACTTAAACAACATATTGTTATTATATTGTTGTTTAAGCAACATTTCATACGTAAATTGTCGGTTGTAGATTCGAAATAATTATTTATAATTATAAACGATAGTCCTTCAGAAATCAGCACCGCTCGCAGGTAGATAAATTTCGATTTACACCGCAGATGGTGTGATTTTTTTGTTTAAAAGTTAATATAATTAACAATTAAACAGTCTAAACAATAAGGACGTAAATAGTTTAGAAAAAAATTATATGCGATATAAGGAGAGGAATGCAATGAATCAGTTTCGAAGAATGGTAATTATCAACATTATCACATTAATTGTACTAGTTGGCGGCGGTATTGGCGGTTACTACTATTACAACCAAACGGAAAATTACTTAAAAACAGACAATGCAAAAATTGATGGAAAGGTAATTCCGGTTGCTTCACCAGTAGCAGGTAAATTAACGGATTGGAAAGCTGAAGTAGGTAAGAACTACAATGAAAACGATAAATTAGGTGCGGTTACTGTAGCGGCAGCAAATGGAGAACAAACAGTAGACGTAACAATTCCGCAAAATGCAACAGTTGTACAATCAAACGCAACGACAAATGCTTTCGTTGGAGCAGGTAGCCCAATTGCTTATGCATTTGATATGAACAATTTATGGGTAACAGCAAACATTGAAGAAACAGTGATTGACGATGTTCAAAAAGGTCAAACAGTAGATGTATATGTAGATGCATACCCAGATACAACGTTAACAGGGAAAGTAGAACAAGTTGGATTAACAACAGCAAATACATTCTCAATGTTACCATCAAGTAACGCAACAGCGAACTATACAAAAGTAAAGCAAGTTGTACCAGTTAAAATTTCTTTAGACCATAGTAAATCAGTAAATATTGTTCCTGGAATGAACGTGTCAGTTCGTATTCATAAGTAAGGGGGAGATGAGATGTCCTCAATTGCAATTGTAGGATATGCACTATTTTGTATAATCGTCTTCTTCCTTGTAAATCGTCTTTTACGAAAGAAAAAAACGAACGTGGGAGAAGAACAAGTCCCAGCCGTAAGTAAAATAGAAGTAAGTAAAGTAGAAACAGAAGAGAAAGAAATAGAACAAAAGCAAGAAGTAGAAATTTCTAATGTGGTTGAATTAGAAACAAGCAAGCAAGAAGAAGTAAAACAAGAAAAAGAAGTACCGAAAAAACAAACGTCTATGCCTATAGAGAATGTAAATGTAAAAGCAGTTGTAACAGTGTTAATTCTTGGTATGTTCGTTTCTATTTTAAACCAAACGATCATTAACGTTGCGTTGCCACCGCTAATGAATGAATTTAACGTGTCAACATCAACAGCACAGTGGTTAATTACAGGATTTATGCTTGTAAATGGTATTTTAGTACCGATTAGTGCCTTTTTAGTTTCACGATTTACGTACCGTAAATTATTTGTAGCGGCCATGTTATTCTTCACGGTAGGATCTATCATTTGTGCTACATCAGGAAACTTCACAATGATGATGACAGGCCGTATTATTCAAGCGGTCGGTGCAGGTATTTTAATGCCGGTTGGTATGAATATCTTTATGACATTATTCCCGCCTAATAAGCGCGGAGCAGCGATGGGATTACTAGGCGTTGCAATGATTTTAGCACCAGCTATCGGGCCAACTGTAACGGGCTGGGTTATTGAAAACTACAGCTGGAACTTAATGTTCTACGGAATGTTTGTAATTGGTTTAATTATTACGTTCTTATCTTTAAAATTCTTTACACTAGCTCAGCCAGTGTCTAATACGAAATTAGATGTATTTGGTGTAATTAGTTCAAGTATTGGACTAGGTAGCTTACTGTATGGATTTAGTGAAGCTGGAAATAATAGTTGGACTAGTGCCGAAGTTGTTATTTCACTTGTTATCGGTGTAATTGGTTTAGCGTTATTTATTTGGAGAGAGTTAACAACAGACAATAAAATGCTTGATTTACAAGTATTTAAATATCCGGTATTTACTTTTACTTTAGTTATTAACGCAATCGTTACGATGGCATTATTCGGAGGTATGTTATTACTTCCAGTATATCTGCAAAACATTCGCGGCTTTACGCCGATTGAATCAGGTTTATTATTACTACCAGGATCATTAATTATGGGTATCATGGGACCTATTGCAGGTAAACTATTTGATAAATATGGTATTCGTCCGTTAGCGATTGTTGGATTAGCCATTACAACGTTTGCGACATATAAATTCACAACGTTATCGATGGATACACCATATAGTGTTATTATGACGGATTATATTATACGTTCAATTGGTATGTCATTCATTATGATGCCAATTATGACAGCTGGTATGAATGCATTGCCGATGAAATTAATTTCTCACGGTACAGCAACGCAAAATACGTCAAGACAAGTAGCTGGTTCAATTGGAACGGCGATATTAATTACACTTATGACGCAACAAACGACTGCTCACGTAGCAGATTACGGCAACTTGTTAACAACGTCAAATCCAATTTTAGTTGATAAAGTACACGGTATGGGCCAAAGTTTAGCAGCGATTGCTGGATCGGCTCAAGCAGGAGATGCGATGAGCGCGCAGCTATTATTTGGACAAATTTCGAAGTTATCTGCAATTAACGGTATTAACGATGCCTTCTTAATTGCAACGATACTCGCAGGTATTGCTTGGGTATTATCGTTCTTCTTACCATCAGGCAATAAACCAAGTAGAAAAGCAGGGAATTAATTTCCCTGCTTTTTTGTCTTTTTAAAGAGTGAGATATAAAAAATGATAACCAGTTACGGAGCACAGCCCTGTTATAAACAAAATTGTCCCCATAGCACGAATGCTTGATATTTGTCTTCCGCTTATAATAGCTAATAGTCCAGCTAAAGAGAAGAAACTCCAATATAAAGTTCCTGAAATTGGAACGATCCCCTCTAAATCTATTCCAGAACCTATACAAATGATAGGAACAACGATAAGCGATATGCTAATTAAACCAGCTATAATAGTAAGTGACTTCCGACATTTAATACCAGCGATAATTAAAAAAATGCCAACGATAAATGCGCATAGCATCAAAGTAAGAGCTAAAATCATCCAAGTTAATATTCCGAACACTTCTGTATTACCTCCGATTTATGCGTTTCTAAAAAATATTATATATAGTATGAATCACCTACAGTCATGAGTAACCAGAAGATAACCCCTAATACTCCAGCAATAAAAATAATGAATCCCATATTACGTATACTTTTAATTTTTGTTTGTAATCCACTTAATCCTGCCAATAATCCAGTTAAAGAAAACAGAATCCAATATAAAGTAGTTGAAATAGGGAGGATTGTATTGCTCTCCATTCCCATGCCCCAAAAAACAAAAGGTAGTGTGACAAAGGAGAAGCTAAGTAACCCCATTAAACCGACAAATAATTTACGATGTTTCATGCTAGTAATAATTAAGAAAATACCACCGAAAAATCCACATAAAACAAGAAGTGGCATATAAACAACCCAAAGTAAGCTCAACATATATAATCTCCTTCTATGTAATCAGTTATATTTTACTACATGAGGTTTATTTTGGATATTATTAATAAATATGTATAAATTGATAGAAATGAGAAGTGATGATACGAATTAATAGATATAGAGAACGTTAGAGAGGAGGGTGTATATGAAAATTACAGAAGAGAACGTTGCAATGCAGCTAAGGAAAAGGAATGAAAAAGCATTATACTTTATTATCGACCAGTACGGTGGACTTATAAAAAGTATTATTCAGAAGCATTTAGCTTCGTTTCAAGATGTACAAGAGGAATGTATGGATGATGTGTTATTAGCGATTTGGAATCATATTGAAAAGTATGATGAAGAGAAAAATACTTTAAAAAATTGGATCGCGGCTATTACAAAATACAAATCTATCGATTATGCGAGGAAATATGCGAAAACAGTAAATGAAAAAGGGTTAGATCAAATAGGTGAAATCGCGATGCATACCGATACGATTAAAAATGAAATTAGTAATGATATGGAACATATATTAGATCATTTAAAGAAGAATGATAAAGAAATCTTTATGAAGCATTACGTGGAAGAAGATAGTGTAGAAAATATTGCAGAGAAAATGGGAGTGAAAACTTCTTTTATATACAATCGTCTATCGAGAGGACGGAAGAAGTTAAGGTCATTATTTTTACATAACCGGATGAAATAAATAAGAAAAGAGGTGAAGAAAATGAAAGATCCATATGAAATGTTAAATGATATAAAAATGGATGAGAATGAATATGAAGAGGTTAACTTAACTCACATAGAGAAACAGAAAATAAAAAAGCGAGTTCATAAAAAAATAAACAAGAACAAAGTTCATACGAAACGGAATGTAGCGATTGTAACATCGGCTGCGGCATTATTTATTATGATGATGACTGTAGATATGAGAAGGATGATTGCGGATATACCGTTAATCGGAAGTAAAATGGAAGACTACGTAAACAGTAGAGGAGAACCTTTAAAAGAATATAAAACGACAATAGGGCAAACAGTTTATGATAACGGTGTAGAAGTGCGGTTAGATGAAGTGATGATAGATGAAGGGCAGATTATTGTTAATAGTACGTTTAAGTCTAGTCGAATCAATTTAGAGGGTTCTTATCCTAGTCCTGATATTTATATAAATGGAAAACAGTTAAATGGCAGTGGTAGTGGTGGAGACAAGAAAATAAATGAGTACACGTATACATTTTTCTCAAATATAGATTTAAAAGATGATGAAATGAATCCTCTAGAAATTCGTGGAGAATGTGATGTACAAGTTGTATATAGGGATATTTCTTTAAAAGAGGGCAATTCAACATGGAAAGGAGAATGGGGCTTTTCCTTCAAAGCGTCTGGAGACAAAATAAAAGCAGAAACGAAAACAATCCCAATCCATAAGCATTTTAAATTAGAAAATGGTCAAAAAATAGAAGTGGAAGATTTAAAAATTTCTCCTATATCTGCGAAGTTGAACTATAAAATGTTGAATGGAACGAAATTAGAGGTGAGATTTATCGCGAAAGATCAAGATGGAAAAGAGTTAATACCACATTCAGGTCTTACATTATCGAAAAATAGTTATTGGCGTTTTGAAAAACTAGAAGACAGTGTAACGAAAATTGTACTGACACCTGTCCTAACTTCTGGTGAAGAAGGAGAAAGGAAAACGGATTATCGAAAAGTGTTAACGGAAGAAGAGTTTGAAGTTGTGATAAAAGAGTAAAAAGAGGTATCGCGATGATACCTCTTTTTAACTCAAGAACGCCAACACATTATTCATAATATGAAATAACATAGCTGGAATAATGGATTTTGTTTTTTTACATAAAATAGCCATTAATAATCCCATGAAGAAAGTAATGACCATTACGCCAAGAGAGTATGTATGAGCGATACCGAAGAAGAAACTTGTTATGATGGCTGCAATCCAAAATGGAAATCGCTCTGAGAAGAAGCGAAGTATAAAGCCACGGAAAATAAGTTCTTCAAAAATTGGTGTGAGTATTGCGAAGCCGAGAAGTAATAATATTTGATACTGCTTAAAAACATCTAAGTTAAGTGCGGAAGATTGCTGCTTTGTTGCGTCTTGGAACATATAATTTAACAAGATGTAATTGAGTATAATGTTTATAGCGAAGAAAAGAAGTAAGTATACGTATGTACGCCATTCTTTAAGTGCTTTAAAGTTAAAAGATTTTAGTAGTAATTTTTTTGCGGGTTCGAATTTAAAAATGAAGAATAACAACACGGCTAGTTGTAATACGATACTTGCAGTATTTACGATCGATTCATACAGGGCAATTTGTTTTTTATCTGTAAGACCGGCTGTGTAAATTGTTAAGGGCATTGCGAGGAACACAGTAATAAGTCCGGTTCCGAAAAAAGCGAATAAAACCGAGCTAATAAATTGTCCCCATGACATAGAGTATTTCTGTTCATTAGAAAGTTGTGTAGCGGGTTGCATTTGTAAAATCACCTCTTTATATTTGTATATTTAATTATAAAGTATTTTACTTTTAGTTGTAATGTTTAAATATTACATACAAAGGTGTATTTTTCGCAAAATAATAAAAGAGGTATCACCCTATAGTGATGCCTCTTTCTCATTGATAACTATGCTCTGCCTTGTTATGCGATTTCGATTGATCTATTTGCAATTCACGTTCTACCAATCGGTCTAACTGTTGAATAGCTTTTAATGCTTTTTCGTAAGAAATCGTTCTATAATGGTGCGCTCCGCCCGGTTCTTCATCTGCTTCGTCTGCCCATTTAATAATGTTTTGAAGAGATGTTCTTTCAATTTCTTGCTGTACTAAGAAAGAATCTGTATGAAGAAGAATCGCGATAGAAATTTCTTTTGCTAGTTTCGGATGTTCTCCTAATCTAATAAGCAATTTATGAGCTCTTTCTGCTCCTTTAATCGCATGTATATCATTCTTTTTATACAAGTCATAGTCCCATTCTCCCTCACTGTACCATGTGTGATGTCCGATATCATGAAGGAAACCAGCTTTTGTTGCAGCATCGACTGAGGCATGATGCTTTTTTGCTAAGTGAAACGCATGGTAAGCGACAGCAATCGCGTGGACCATTCCGGAACGGTTCACATATTTTTGTGTAATGTGGTGTTTAAAAACTTGTTCAAGCGTAATACGTTGCATAAAACATTCACTCCTTTTTATCTAATGGTGTCTATAAGAAAATCGATCGGTTTAAATGTATTTTGAACATTGTACTCCATCGGGGTAGCGTTAGTAAAGTAGAAATGTTTAGGAGAAGAAAAAATTTATAGACATAAAAGGTCACCTTAGGAAAAAAACTAAGGTGACCTTTTATTACTTATTTTTTTAAACCTTGCTCCAGTGTTCCTAACATTTCGTGTTTTTCATTTTCATCAGCGTTTTTCCAAATGACTTCGAATAAAACACCAAGACCTGGAAGCATTTTTTCTTCACCGCTTTGAATTGCATCGACAATTGTTTCTTGTAATTGATCTTGTGAATTTCCAGATACATTTGCTAATACAGCACCACGTAAATTAAAACTCATTGCTTTCACCTCTTCTTCAGAATTGAAACTGACGTTAGTTTTTGTTCTTTTTTATGTAAATATGTATGGAAAATAGGCTATAATGATAAGACAAGAAGAGAGGGAAATACATATTATGAAAAACATTGATTCAGTACAAAACCCGCGTGTGAAGCAGTGGAAAAAGCTGCAGACGAAAAAAGAGCGCGATAAAAAAGGTTTATTTTTTGTAGAAGGATTCCACTTAGTCGAGGAAGCTTTAAAAGCAGGAGTTGTAACAGAACTTATCGTTTCTGATCAGACAGATCTTCCGAAAGATTGGACAGTTAATGATGTGGAAATGTATATCGTACCTGAAGCAATCGTAAAAATACTTCGCGAAACAGAAACGACACAAGGTGTATTTGCTGTTTGTGAGAAACACGAGAGTGAAGTAGCTCTTGCTGATGGGAAGTTTCTTTTATTAGATGGCCTTCAAGACCCAGGTAACTTAGGGACAATTATTCGTACAGCTGATGCAGCTGGTATTCATGCCGTTGTGCTTGGAGAAGGATGCGTTGATGCATATAATAGTAAAGTGCTTCGCTCTACACAAGGTTCTATTTTCCATTTACCAGTTGTAAAAGGGAACTTAGAAGAATGGGTAGACAAGCTAAAAGAACAAAACGTTCCTGTATATGGAACAGCTCTTGAAAATGGAGTTCCGCACGTTGAAGTAACACCAGCGGGTAGTTTTGCATTAATTGTAGGAAATGAAGGAAGCGGCGTAAGCCAAGAAATTCTTGCGAAAACGGATCAAAACTTGTATATTCCGATTTACGGCGGGGCAGAATCATTAAATGTTGCGGTTGCAGCAGGGATTTTAACGTATTATTTGCAAAGCCCAGTTGCGAACAAATAAAAAACTTCTTATAATAAGTTGAAGTATATTATATTAAAAGTTAAATAACGAAAAACGTTGATAGAGAAGAGTAACTTACAAAATCGCCATATAGGGAGAGAATGCCTTAGACTGAAAGCATTCTTATGGTAGACGGAAGTGAATTCACCTCTGGAGTTGACGCCAGGACCATATATATGTAAAGGCGTTCCGGTCAGAATTGATCGTTATAACTAATGAGTGGGCAGACTTGTTCTGTCAATTTAGGGTGGTACCGCGAATTTACCTCGTCCCTTTTTGGGAGCGAGGTTTTTTTATTTTTAAAATTAGGAGGGTTCCAAATGGAAGCACGTTTAAAAGAGCTAAAGCAAAAAGCGTTAGAGCTTATTGAAGAAGCGAAAGAGCTAAAAGGCTTAAACGACGTACGCGTAGCGTACTTAGGAAAAAAAGGTCCAATTACAGAAGTATTACGCGGCATGGGAAAATTATCAGCAGAAGAGCGTCCACGTATGGGAGCATTAGTAAATGAAGTACGTGAAGCGATTCAAACGCGTCTAGAAGACAAAATTGGTAACTTAGAAAAAGCAGTAATTGAAGCGAAATTAGCTACTGAAACAATTGATGTTACACTACCAGGTCGTCCTGTTGAAACAGGTTGTCACCATCCGTTAACAGCTGTTGTTGAACAAATTGAAGATGTATTCATCGGTATGGGTTATGAAGTAGCTGAAGGAACAGAAGTAGAAAAAGACTACTACAACTTCGAAGCATTAAACTTACCGAAAGATCACCCAGCGCGTGATATGCAAGATACATTCTACATTACAGAAGAAACGTTACTACGTACACATACATCTTCTGTGCAAGCACGTACGATGGAAAATAATAAAGAAAAAGGCCCGATTAAAATTATTTGTCCTGGTAAAGTGTATCGCCGCGATGACGATGATGCGACGCATTCACACCAGTTCATGCAAATTGAAGGTCTTGTAATTGATAAAAACATTCGTATGAGTGACTTAAAAGGTACACTGCAAGTATTCGTGAAAAAGATGTTCGGTGAAGATCGTGAAATCCGTCTTCGTCCAAGTTTCTTCCCATTCACAGAGCCATCTGTAGAGATGGATATTTCTTGTATGATGTGTCACGGCAAAGGTTGCGGCACTTGTAAAGGAACTGGCTGGATCGAAATTCTAGGCGCAGGTATGGTTCACCCGAACGTACTTGAAATGGCTGGTTATGATTCAAAAGAATATCAAGGTTTCGCATTCGGTATGGGCGCAGAGCGTATCGCAATGTTGAAATACGGCGTAGATGACATTCGTCATTTCTATACAAATGATGTACGTTTCTTACAACAATTCAAACGAGCGTAAGGGAAGGAGAGGATAAGTATGTTCGTATCATATCGTTGGTTACAAGAGTATGTAGATATTAAAGATGTAACAGCACAAGAACTAGCAGACAAAATCACGAAAAGTGGTATTGAAGTAGAAGGTGTTGAAGTATTAAATAAAGGTGTAAAAGGTGTTGTAGTTGGTCACGTATTAGAATGTGAAAAACACCCAGAAGCTGATAAATTAAACAAATGCTTAATTGATATCGGTGAAGAAGAACCAGTTCAAATTATTTGTGGAGCTGCTAACATTGCAAAAGGTTTAAAAGTACCAGTTGCAAAAGTTGGTGCTGTACTTCCTGGCAACTTCAAAATTAAAAAAGCAAAACTACGTGGTGAAGCTTCTCATGGTATGGTTTGTGCTCTTCAAGAGCTTGGTATTGATGGGAAACTAGTTGCGAAAGAATACGCAGATGGTATCTTCATCTTCCCAAGTGACGCTGAAGTTGGTGCAGATGCACTTGAAATTTTAAACTTACATGATGAAGTACTTGAGCTTGGTTTAACACCAAACCGTGCAGATTGCTTAAACATGTTAGGTGTTGCATATGAAGTCGCTGCTATTTATGGCCGTGAAGTAAAACTTCCAGCTATCAGCTTACAAGAAGCAGCAGAAAAAACTTCTGATTACATTTCTGTAAGTGTAGAAGCGAAAGAAGAAAACCCATTATATATTGCAAAAATGGTGAAGAACGTAAAAGTTGGTCCATCACCAATGTGGATGCAAACGCGCCTTATGGCAGCTGGCATTCGTCCAATTAGCAACGTAGTTGATATTACAAACTACATTTTAATGGAATACGGTCAACCGTTACATGCATTCGATTACGATAAATTAGGTTCAAAAGAAATCGTTGTTCGTCTTGCAAAAGAAGGCGAAAAAATTGAAACGTTAGATGATCAAGAGCGTACATTACAAGAACACCACCTTGTAATTACAAACGGAACAAAAGCTTTAGCTGTTGCTGGTGTAATGGGCGGAGCGGATTCTGAAGTTACAAATGAGACAGTGAACGTTTTAATCGAGTCTGCATACTTTGCAGGTCAAACAGTACGCCGTACATCAAAAGACTTAGGTCTTCGCAGTGAATCAAGTGCACGTTTTGAAAAAGGAATCGATCCAACACGTACATTTGAAGCAATTCAACACGCAGCTGCTTTAATGGCGAAATACGCTGGCGGAGAAGCACTTGAAGGTGTAGTAGAAGCTGACAACTTACAAGTACAAGAGCGTACAGTATCTGTTACTGCTGAAAAAGTAAACCGTGTATTAGGTACAAATATTTCTGCAAGTGAAATGGGTACAATGTTCACAAACTTGAAGTTCCCATTCACAGAAGTAGAAGGAACATTCCATGTGAATGTACCAGCACGTCGTCCTGATATTACAATTTCAGAAGACTTAGTAGAAGAAGTGGGTCGCCTATACGGTTATGACCACATTCCAGTTACATTACCTTCTGGAACAATGACACGTGGTAAATTAACATCAGCACAAACGAAACGTCGTAAAGTACGTCGCTTCTTAGAAGGTGCTGGTTTATATGAAGCAATCACGTATTCATTAACAAGCGCTGACAAAGCGAAACAATATATGGTTGAGCCGAACGAAAAGGCGCCTGTAAACCTTGCGCTTCCAATGAGTGAAGAACGTAGCCAACTTCGTCTAAGCTTAGTGCCACAGTTGTTAGAAGCAGTTTCATACAATGTTGCACGTAAAAACGATAGCGTTGCTTTATACGAAGTAGGTTCTATCTTCTTACCAACAGAAGCAGGAGAACTTCCGAAAGAAGAACAACATCTTGCAGGTGTTATGACAGGCCTTGCTCTTCACCATGCATGGCAAGGTGAGAAGAAAGTAGTAGACTTCTTCGTTGTGAAGGGTGTACTAGAAGGATTATTCGACGTACTTGGCGTTGCGAACCAAATCATTTATGCACCAGCAAAACGTGAAGGTATGCACCCAGGTCGTACAGCTGACATCGTATTAGATGGCGAAGTAATTGGTTTCATCGGTCAATTGCACCCAGAAGCAGAAAAACAATTAGATGTGAAAAATACATTCGTATTCGAACTATCTCTTGTAAAAGTATTCGGTGCAGACGCAGAAGAAACTTACTACGCAGCAATTCCACGTTTCCCATCTATGACACGTGATATGGCTGTTGTCGTAACAAAAGAAACAAAAGCTGGTGAAATGAAGCAAGTCATTGCTGAAGCTGGTGGAGAACTTCTGAAAGACGTAGCGCTATTCGACTTATACGAAGGTGAAAAAATGGAAGAAGGCAAGAAATCACTTGCATTCTCTATGACTTACTTCGATGCAGAACGTACGTTAACAGACGAAGAAGTAACAGAAGCACATAACCGTGTATTAACAACGGTAGAAGAGAAATTTGGTGCGGAGTTACGTAAGTAATGAGAAATTGCCGGATTAATTCCGGCAATTTTTTTATGGCATGATTGTCGATATATGATAAAAATCGCCGATAAATATTAAGGCATCTTGCATCTTTCTCTCGAATGTAGTACATTAATTTTAGTTTAACAAAATGAAAGACGATGATAAGGAAAAGTAGTATATACTATAATCCAAAGCGAGTCAGGGACGGTGAGAGCCTGATGAGGCGGTATATGTGAAGAACACCTTGGAGTTGCTAACCGAAATTGAATCTTGTATTCAAGAGTAGACTTAGACGGGAATCCGGCCTGTTACAAACCGGGAAGTATGTATTACATACGAGTTAAAGTTGGTCTTTATGACAAATTGGGTGGTACCGCGAAGTTTAACCTTTCGTCCCTTTATGGATGAAAGGTTTTTTTGTATTTAAATATATGTGCAAAGGAGAATTTCACTATGGAAAACACATTAGTAAAAAGTCTGTATAGAGATACAGATAAATACGCAGGTCAAACAGTACAAGTATCAGGGTGGATTCGTAACTTACGTGATTCAAAAGCATTTGGTTTCATCGAATTAAACGACGGTAGCTTCTTCAAAAGCGTTCAAATCGTTTTCGATACAGAGTTAGAAAACTTCAAAGAAATTGCAAAACTTCCACTTAGCTCTTCAGTTAAAGTAGAAGGTACAGTAATTGCAACGCCTGGAGCGAAGCAACCATTTGAAATTAAAGCAGAAAAAATTGATATCGAGGGCTTATCAGATTCTGATTACCCACTTCAAAAGAAACGTCATACGTTTGAATACTTACGTACAATCGCTCACTTACGTCCAAGAACAAATGCATTCTCTGCAACGTTCCGTGTACGCTCTGTCGCAGCATTTGCGATTCACCAGTTCTTCCAAGAGCGTGGATTCGTACATGTTCACACACCAATCATCACTGGTAGTGATACAGAGGGTGCAGGCGAAATGTTCCGCGTAACAACGCAAGATTTAAACAACGTACCAAAAGGTGAAGACGGACAAGTTGATGAATCAAAAGACTTCTTCGGCAAAGAAACAAACTTAACAGTAAGTGGACAGCTGAACGCTGAAGCTTATGCATTAGCATTCCGTGACGTATACACATTCGGACCTACATTCCGTGCGGAAAACTCAAACACAACTCGCCACGCTGCTGAGTTCTGGATGGTTGAGCCGGAGATTGCATTCGCTGAATTAGGCGATGTAATGGATCTTACAGAAGATATGCTGAAATATGCAATGAAATACGTACTAGAGCATGCACCAGAAGAAATGGACTTCTTCAACAGCTTCGTTGATAAAACAGTTCTAGAGCGCATGAATAACGTAATCAACTCTGACTTCGGTCGTATCACATATACAGAAGCAATTAAAGTGCTTCAAGAGTCAGGTGCTGACTTCAAATATCCAGTAGAGTGGGGTATTGACTTACAAACAGAGCACGAAAGATACTTATCAGAAGAAATCTTCAAACGCCCTGTATTCGTAACTGACTATCCAAAAGACATTAAAGCGTTCTACATGCGTATGAATGAAGATGGAAAAACAGTAGCTGCTACTGACCTTCTAGTTCCTGGCATCGGCGAATTAATCGGCGGAAGTCAACGTGAAGAAAGAATGGACGTTTTAGTAGACAGAATTAAAGAACTAGGCATGAACGAAGAGGACTACTGGTGGTACTTAGAACTTAGAAAATACGGCGGCACAAAACACGCTGGATTCGGTCTAGGTTTCGAGCGCTTCCTAATGTACATCACTGGCATGGCTAACATCCGTGACGTAATTCCATTCCCAAGAACTCCAGGTTCTTCTGAGTTTTAAGATATGAAAAAAGCGAGAGCAACTGCTCTCGCTTTTTTTATTGGGAAAGGGTGTAACTACAACTCAAATTTTATTAAGTATTTCACAATTGGAAAAGATGTTGTTCATAGTTTTCTTCCCATTTCATATATAAGTAAAGCGAATGCGACATTTATAGGGAAGGGGTTTTGATGCAATGGGAGAAATTTCAAATCATACAAAGTGGTCATTGCGTGACAAGTATATAGTAATCACTGGTGCAACAAGTGGTATTGGATTAGCGGCAGCTAAGGTATTTGCAGAACGCGGTGCTAAGCTAGGAATCATTGCACGCAATGAAGCAAAAGCGAATGATGTTATGACTCAACTTGAACATCTAACGAATGGGAATACAGTGGTAGATATATTTTTCGCTGATATGGCTTCCCAGCAATCTATACGCCGGGTAGCCACTGACATTTTAGAAAGGTGTCCGAGAATTGATATATTAGTGAATAATGCTGGAGCTTTATTTCAAACAAGGCAAATTACGGAGGACGGTTTGGAGATGACCTGGGCGGTAAACCATTTAGGCCCATTTTTGCTCACAGATTTGTTGTTGGAGCGTTTAAAAGAAAGTGCTCCTGCTCGTGTCATTACCACTGCATCTCACGGTCACAAAATGGCTAAAAAGGGAATTGATTTCGGTGACCTAGATGCAGAACAACTGTATCGCGGTGTTAAGAAGTTCATGGGCGGTCCTACAATGCGTTATGCGCAAACAAAACTAGCTAACATTTTATTCACCTCTGAATTGGCACAGCGATTGGAGGGAACGGGTGTTAGTGCTTATAGCTTTGATCCGGGGCTAGTGAATACGAATTTTAACCAGGACAATGGTCTGGTTGCTCGCTTAACTATGGCGGCAATGAAACCTTTCTCTCGTACACCCGAGGAAGGTGCTGAAACTTTGATATGGCTAGCAGAATCAAATGGAATTATTGACCATAGTGGCTGTTACTATGCTGATAAGCAAATAGGAAAAACGTCTGAAGCCGCCTTGGATAAGGGTGTTGCAAAACGTCTATGGGACATTAGTGAAAAACAGACACGAGAGTAACAGAGTAGTGAGCGTCTGTTCAGACTACTATGTTGAATAGTTTTTTACCCTTAAGTAAAAAGTAATCTTGGGGGTGAGTGCAATGAGTAAAAAAGTGAAAACAGACCATTCTAGATCAAGCCTTGGTTCTCCAGAAGTAGAAGGACAAGGAACGACGGCACATGAAACAGGTTCTCATAAAGTATCTTCATCAAATAAGAAGCAGAAAAGAAGTTAACACAAAAAAGGAGAGTCTTGGCGGCTCTCCTTTTTTTATATGTATTACACCTTATTATCATTAATCTCTTTTGTAATCTTATCTACATCTTTGTCTAATCGATCTAAATAGAAAAACCATAGTAAGCTCATGAGCACGTAGTAGATGGCCATCACACCAAGATTATCAGATATATTTTCGAATGTGGATTTAGTAGTGAAAAAAGCTCCCCAAATGGTAGAAATAGTGAGGTAAGAAAGCGGACCAACGAGATGTACGAAAACATATAATAACTTTTTAACCTTTAAAGCGTTCATATGATTTCCCTCCCTATGTAAATAATCTTTTTCTTCTAATCATACATTCAAGTTCCTCACAGAAGTGTTGGAGTTTTGCTGGATTATGTATTAACAAGCGGGGGTCTTACTGCCCATTAAAGCGGGATAAATCTTCGAATCCGAAAGTTCAATAAGAAAGACCGGCCGTAACGCTTTATTAAATCGTTGAACTCTCGTTGCTCACTTAGTAGCTGAATGTTTTCTCTAATTTCAAACTATCTTTCGTGTGGATCACCTAGTAAAATATTTAGAATCATTTGTAGAAGTAGCAATGGGAATCCTCTCCGTTGTTGTAATTTAATTCTGTATATTTAGATTATAACAAAAATAGGGTTTTTTTGTAAATTTTATATGTTATGATGAAGTGAAAAGTGGTTTGAGGATGTTTATATGATTGAGGAGAGGGGGTAATACTTTGACAAACAATGCATTGTTTATATTGAAATTTCGTTATATGTTACTATATTTATTAGTTGGATTTTTCCTTATGGAGTGCTTAATTAGATTGCCATTGTTTCATGGAGCATCTATGGCGTTAAAGCAAGAAATTGGTTTGCTCAGTGTTTTGTATGTTATACCAGTTTTATTGTTTTATAAATATTGCAGAAAGCATAGTATAAATTTTCAGAGGACGTTTTTCGCAAAACCATCTGTAATATCTACTAGAATGGTTGTTATGCCAGTTATCATGTTATTAGTATTTCAACTAGGTTGCCTTATGGCGCTTGGTGTTCTAATATTGAGTGTTAGTTCTGGGGAATTAGCTACTTCAAGTGTTGCAAAAACGAAAGAAACAGCAGATGTATTACAAGTATGGATTCGTTGTATTGTGGTAGCATTTCTTGCACCTATTGCTGAAGAAATATTGTTCCGTGGGTATTTGTTACGTAAGTTACATTTGAAATTTAGTATGAAAACGAGTGTAATAATCTCCTCAATTACATTTGGAATATTGCATTTGCAAGCAACATTTAGCGCGGTTTTGTTTGGGGTAGTTATGTGTTTATTGTATATAAAATCTAGAAGTCTTGTCCTACCAATTATCGTACATATGATACAGAACATATTAATAGTAACAAAAGATGTTATTAGTATTTCTAATCCATCTGAATCTACCGGTGCAACTACTGCTCCTATGAGTATAACGATTGGAATTATCGCAGCAGTGCTCTTTTTAGGAGTCGGATTATTCTGGATTATTCCATTTTTTAAAAGAAATTGGCGTGACTGTATGGAGAAGGGGTTGCCGAAAATAATATATCATCCATAAAAGGCGAAAAGAATCCAATTCTTTTCGCCTTGTTTAGTTCATGCAAATCATGTCGATACTAAAAAGTAGTTATTTTTTCAATAAGCGAAGCGCCTTCTCCCTATTAGCGAAATGCATTTTCACAAACTCAGGTAATCTTTCTTCACCAAGTTTTTGAATTAATTTAGCAGCGGCGATATCAACTTGTTTACCGGCACCCTTTGGAAGTGGCATACCAGCTTTTTTGCTTAGTTCGTCAAACTGTTTTACGAATGAGTAACGAGCTAAAATAGAGGCAGCGGCTACTGCTAAATGGACACTTTCACCTTTCGTCGCGAAGTAAACATTTTCACGCTGTACCTGCTTTTGTTTTGCTAAATATTTGTAGTATGTATCAGGTTGTGTGAATTGATCGATTAAGACGCCTTCAGGTTTTGTAGGTGCGATTTTTGTTAATAAGTTTGTAATAGCTTTATTATGTAGTAAAGCTTTTAACTTACCTTGGTTGTTTCCTTTATCAAATAGCTCGTTATATTTTTCGTTATGAAGGACAAGAGAGCTGTAAGGAACAACGTGTAGAAGTTGTTTTGCAATGGCAGAAATTTGATCGTCATTTAAGTTTTTAGAGTCTTTTACACCAAGTTCTTTTAACAGTGGGATTTGCTTAGCGTCCACATATACAGCAACTACTGTCATCGGTCCAAAGAAATCACCAGTACCAACTTCATCTGACCCTACGATAGACATTGTACCGATGGAAGCGGGCGGTGCATAACGGTGTGAATCGACAGATTTTTTTACAGCTGTTTTCGGTGTTTGAGAGACAGATTGCCAACGAGAAGCTTCTGCTTCAGCACGTCCGCCCTGGAACATTACTTTTCCAGATTTATAAGCTGTAATCGTGCAAGATGGCACCTTTGCCATGAAGATCCCGCCTTGTGGAATTTTCGGGCTAAGCGCTTGTTTATATTGTTGTTTCATGTCTTCAATTACTGTAGAACTTGTTTGTATTACGATAGAATTTGACAAGATGGTCGCTCCTTTTTTTATATTGTTATTTTTATCATATCGGATTGTTCTTTCTGTTTCCATAATATGATGGTTCATGGTATGATAAACTTTAGGATTCTGTACGTGATTGGAGGCCGGTGAGTTGTCACAACAAAAGGGAAAGAAAAGTCGAATTAATGTAGAAATCTATGGTCAACAATATTCAGTTGTTGGCGATGAAAGTACAAGTCATATCCGCATGGTAGCAGCGATTGTGGATGATAAAATGCGCGAACTCAATGCCAAGAATCCTTCGCTTGACACGAGTAGACTAGCGGTATTGACGGCGGTAAACGTCATACACGATTACATAAAATTAAAAGAAGAACATGAGAAATTGAAAGAAAGTATGACAAAAAAAGGAATGGAATAACATGATTGATATTATTATCATTTTACTGCTTGTTATGGGATTTTTCCTCGGCTTACGCAGAGGGTTTATTCTGCAACTTGTAAAGTTAACAAGCTTTATTATCGCATACCTTGTTGCATACTGGTACTGTAAAGATTTAGCGCCAGCACTTGCGAAATTTATTCCGTATCCATTTGATAAAAACGTATCTGTTCCAGAATGGATTGATGCAAATAATATTGAAACAGTATTTTATCAAGCACTTGCGTTTATCATATTGTTTATTATTACAAAAATTGCACTTTCATTACTTGGTAATTTGTTAAATATGTTTGCAGAAATACCGGTTTTAAAGCAAGTCAATGCGTTTGCGGGGGCAATCCTCGGATTTTTAGAAGTATATATTATTTTGTTTGTTTTAATTATCGTTGGAAACATTCTTCCGATTGAACAAATACAAACACCATTACAAAAATCATCAATTAGCAAAATAATTGTAGACGATACACCGATTCTTTCTGAAAAGGTGAAGGAACTATGGCAGACAGGTAGCAGAGTATAACTTCTCTTTTTTCGGAAAGAGGAGTTTTTTTCTATGAAAGAAAGGCGGGGTAATGATGAAAGTAAATAAAAAACAAGTTATTAAATTATTAGAGACAATCGGCCTGTTTATGGAACTAAAGGGCGCGAACCCATTTAAAATATCTGCATTTCGTAAAGCGGCAGCAGCATTAGAAAGTGATGATCGTAGTCTTTCTGAGATTGAAGATTTCACGAAAATTCCGGGCATTGGAAAAGGAACAGCAGCAGTTATTCAAGAATATATAGAATCGGGAACATCTGAAGTGTTACAAGAGCTTGAAAAAGAAGTGCCAAGTAGCTTATTACCGTTATTAAAATTGCCAGGCCTTGGTGGTAAAAAGGTAGCTAAGTTATATAAAGAACTTGGTGTTGTTGATATGGAATCGCTAAAAGCGGTTTGTGAGGAAAATAAAGTACAAGCTTTAGCAGGTTTCGGTAAGAAAACAGAAGAGAAAATATTAGAAGCAATCGATCAAGTAGGATCTCGTCCAGAGCGTTTACCAATCGCAATGGTATTGCCTATTGCCGGGGAAATAGAGGAGAAATTGTCGAATATTGCTGAAGTAATTCGTTTCTCTCGCGCTGGTAGTTTGCGCCGTGTTCGTGAAACAGTGAAAGATTTAGACTTTATCATTGCAACGACAGAACCAGCTGCAGTACGTGAGCATTTACTGCAATTTGATAATATGATTGAGGTAATCGCAAGTGGAGATACGAAAGTTTCTGTTCGTCTTCAATATGAATATGATATTTCAATCGATTTCCGTTTAGTACAACCAGAAGAATTTATTACAACTCTTCACCATTTCACAGGATCAAAAGACCATAACGTAAAAATGCGCCAAATCGCAAAAGATAGAGGCGAGAAAATTAGTGAGTACGGTGTAGAAAACTTAGAAACAGGCGAAGTGAAGACATTTGAAACAGAAGAGGAATTCTTCGCTCATTTCGGTCTTCCATTTATCCCGCCAGAAGTGCGTGAAGATGGAAAAGAAATTGAATTAATTAAAGAGTATCCAAACTTAATTCAGTTCTCTGATATACAAGGTGATTTACATATGCATACAACGTGGAGTGACGGTGCCTTTTCAATTGAGGAAATGGTACAGGCATGTCGTGCTCGTGGATATAAGTTTATGGCGATTACCGACCACTCACAATACTTAAAAGTAGCGAACGGTTTAACGAAAGAGCGCCTTCGTGAACAAGCGAAAGAAATTGAACGCATGAACGAAAAGTATCCAGACATTACAATTTTACGCGGAATTGAAATGGACATTTTACCAGATGCCTCGCTTGATTTTGATGATGAAGTATTAGCAGAATTAGATTATGTCATTGGAGCGATTCATTCTAGCTTCTCACAAGACCGTGAAACGATTATGAAACGTCTTCGTGCTGCGCTAGAGAATAAGCATGTCACAATGATTGCCCATCCGACAGGACGTCTTCTTGGACGACGCGCAGGCTATGATGTGGATACAGATTTATTAATCGAGCTCGCAAAAGAAACAAATACAGTTTTAGAATTAAATGCGAATCCAAACCGTCTAGATTTAAGCGCGAAATTATTAAAACAAGCACAAGATGCTGGTGTAAAAGTAGCGATTAATACGGATGCTCATACACTTGAAATGTTAGAAGATATGGAAACAGGTGTAGCAGCAGCACGTAAAGGTTGGATTCAAAAAGATAACGTGATTAACACGTGGGATATTGAACGTTTATTAGACTATATTAAACGTAATAAGTAACACAAGGGGGACCTGCAACATGTTAGAAAGAACGTTGCGTGTATTAGAATACAATAAAGTAAAAGAACAATTACTTGAACATACAGCCTCTTCACTTGGCCGTGACAAAGTGAAGCATTTAGTGCCAAGCACTGATTTTGAAGAAATTGTAGAAATGCAAGATACAACGGATGAAGCGGCGAAAGTCATTCGTTTAAAAGGTAGTGCACCATTAGGTGGTATTACGGATATTCGCTCAAATGTGAAGCGTGCAAAGATTGGAAGTATGTTAAGCCCAAATGAACTACTTGATATTGCCAATACGATGTATGGTAGTCGCAATATGAAACGTTTCATTGAAGATATGGTTGATAATGGTGTCGAGTTGCCAATTTTAGCAACTCATGTCGCTCAAATTGTATCTTTATATGATTTAGAAAAGAAAATTACAAACTGTATCGGTGACGGCGGTGAAGTAGTCGATAGCGCAAGTGATAAACTGCGTGGTATTCGTACTCAAATTCGTACTGCGGAAAGCCGCATTCGTGAAAAGTTAGAAAACATGACGCGTTCTTCAAACGCGCAAAAGATGCTATCTGACGCGATTGTAACGATTCGTAACGAACGTTACGTAATCCCGGTAAAACAAGAATACCGCGGCGTATATGGCGGTATAGTTCACGATCAATCAGCTTCTGGGCAAACATTATTTATTGAACCACAAGTCATTGTAGAGTTAAATAACGCGCTTCAGGAAGCACGAGTGAAAGAAAAACAAGAAATCGAACGCATCTTATTGATGTTAACAGAAGAAGTGGCAGTAGAAGCGGATATCGTTTTATCTAACGTAGAAGTAGTTGCGAATCTTGACTTTATCTTTGCGAAAGCTTTTTATGCGAAGCGTATTAAAGCAACGAAACCAATCGTAAATAACGAGCGTTATATGGATTTAAGACAAGCACGTCATCCGCTTATTGATCCAGAAATTATCGTGCCAAATAACATTATGTTAGGTAAAGATTTCACGACAATTGTTATTACAGGACCGAATACAGGTGGTAAAACGGTTACGCTGAAAACAGTTGGTATTTGTGTATTAATGGCGCAATCTGGCCTTCACATTCCAGTAATGGATGAGTCAGAGATTTGTGTATTTAAAAATATCTTTGCCGATATCGGTGATGAGCAATCGATTGAACAAAGTTTAAGTACGTTCTCCTCACATATGGTGAACATTGTCGATATTTTAGAAAAAGCTGATTTTGAAAGCTTAGTTTTATTCGATGAATTAGGTGCTGGAACAGACCCGCAAGAAGGGGCTGCACTAGCAATTTCAATTTTAGATGAAGTATGTAATCGTGGTGCTCGCGTTGTTGCTACGACGCATTACCCAGAATTAAAAGCATACGGATATAACCGTGAGAAAGTTATTAATGCGAGCGTTGAGTTCGACGTGAACACATTAAGCCCAACGTATAAATTATTAATCGGTGTACCAGGACGTAGTAATGCCTTCGAAATTTCAAAACGCCTTGGACTATCTGATCGCGTGATTGATCAAGCTCGTAACCACATTAGTACAGATACAAACAAAATTGAAAATATGATTGCGAAGTTAGAAGAAAGTCAAAAGAACGCAGAGCGTGACTGGAACGAAGCAGAAGCACTTCGCAAGCAATCTGAAAAACTGCATCGCGAATTACAGCGTCAAATTATTGAATTTAATGATGAGCGCGATGAAAAATTATTAAAAGCGCAAAAAGAAGGGGAAGAAAAAGTCGAAGCTGCAAAGAAAGAAGCAGAAGGCATTATTCAAGAACTTCGCCAATTGCGTAAAGCACAGCTTATAAACGTGAAAGACCATGAGCTTATTGAAGCGAAGAGCCGTCTAGAAGGTGCGGCGCCAGAGCTTGTTAAGAAACAAAAAGTAAACGTGAAAAACACAGCGCCAAAACAACAATTACGTGCAGGCGATGAAGTAAAAGTATTAACGTTCGGCCAAAAAGGTCAATTACTTGAAAAGGTAAGTGATACAGAGTGGAGCGTACAAATTGGTATTCTGAAGATGAAAGTGAAAGAATCCAATATGGAATACATTAATACACCGAAACAAACAGAGAAAAAAGCAGTCGCAAGTGTGAAGGGTAGAGATTACCACGTTTCATTGGAACTTGATCTTCGCGGTGAACGTTATGAAGATGCAATGATGCGCGTTGAAAAATATTTAGACGATGCACAGCTTGCAAGCTATCCTCGTGTATCAATCATTCACGGTAAAGGAACAGGAGCACTTCGCCAAGGTGTACAAGATTACTTGAAGAAGCATCGCGGTGTGAAGAATTACCGTTACGGTGACATGGGCGAGGGAGGCCTAGGCGTAACAGTTGTCGAATTAAAATAGCAAACAACGAAACAAAGGGGAAACCATTATATGTTTATGGACAAACTTGCAAAAGTATTGTTAGCTTGTTGTGGAATATTTTTGGTGATTGGGGTTATTTATTTAGTTGTTTTTGCGAAATAAACGAGCGTCAATCGTGGCATAATGATATTGCCATAGATTGACGCTTTTAATATATATGAAAAGGAATAAAACATGAAAATCAACCAATACATAAGTGAAGCAAAATCTTGCTCAAGACGCGAAACAGACCGCCTTATTAAAGCAGGAAGCGTAGCTATTAACGGTGAAATTTGTAAGCACGGTGCACTCGTGAGTGATGGTGATGTTGTAACGATTGATGGACAGGTTATTGCCAAAGAAGAGAAGGAAAAGGTGTATATCGCCTTTCATAAACCAGTTGGCATTACTTGTACAGCAGCCGATCATATTGAAGATAATATTATTGATTATATTAATTATCCAGAGCGTATCTTTCCTGTTGGACGATTAGATAAAGCGTCGGAAGGACTTATTTTATTAACGAATGACGGCGGGATTGCGAATCGAATTTTACATGGTGATCATGAGCACGAGAAAGAATATGTTGTTACTGTCGATAAGCCGTTTACAGATTGGTTTATTAATGAGATGTCCAGCGGTGTAAAGATTAAAGATGGAATGACGAAGCCATGTAAAGTGACGAGAGTGGATCAATCTACATTTCGCATCGTTTTAACACAAGGAATGAACAGACAAATTCGTAGGATGAGTCGTGCTTTCGGGTTTACTGTAACTAAGCTAAAGCGAGTTCGTATTATGAATATAGAGCTAGATGATCTAGAAGTGGGAAAATGGCGTAGCGTTACAGCTGAGGAATTAGAAATATTGATAGGGCAGTTATAGGGAGGAAAAATTTTCTCCCTATATTTTTTTTGTCAGAAAAAATAAAACTATTGATTTTTTAAAAAATAGCCCATATAATAAAAAACAACAAGTTTCGACAAGATATTTTATAAAAGTAATGATGAGGACATGAGTTGTTTTTTACGATTCTCAGAGAGGGAAGCCTAGGCTGTGAGCTTCCTAATACGGAAAGGCAAATTTACCACCTCTAAACTTCAAGAGTGAACTGCATGATGCATTGTAATTCTTGGCGGATAAAACCGTTATCAATTTACACGAGCTATAAAATGAGCTTATTTTGTTATAAATTCATTTTATTAGAATAAGGGTGGAACCACGATTTCAACACTCGTCCCTTTGTTAGGGACGGGTGTTTTTTGCGTTCTTTTACGGGGAAGTATGCTTGAAAGAGGACATATGACGGATTTTAATTCAGAATATTTTGTTAATAAATCATTTAGGAGGTTAGTAGAAATGAAATCATCTTTAAAGTTTTCTGAGATGTTTGCAATAAGTTTAATGTTATTTGCACTATTTTTCGGTGCAGGTAATATGATTTTTCCGCCAGCGTTAGGACAAGGTGCTGGAACAGATGTATGGATTGCGTTGTTTGGTTTCATCGTAACAGGTGTTGGGTTGCCTTTATTAGGAGTTATCGTTATCGCTCTAAAGGGAGATATTAATGAGTTAGCAGGACGTGTGCACCCTATATTCGCATTAGTTTTCATCACTGCAATTTATTTATGTTTAGGCGTATTCGTAAGTGTGCCACGTACAGGAACTGTTGCTTATGAAATGAGTGTTGCACCGTTTTTACCAAGTGAGATAGCTGGTCAATCGTATCCACTTGTTATCTTTACATTCATTTTCTTTGCCGTAACTTTCTACTTAGCTTTAAACCCATCGAAATTAGTGGGCCGCATCGGTAAAGTATTAACTCCGATTTTATTAGCTGTTATTGCAATTATCGTAGGTAAAGCGCTTATTACTCCAATTGGAGAATTTGGTGCACCGACAGAAGCGTATAGTGCTCCGCTCTTTAAAGGTTTTATTGATGGATATTTAACTTTAGATGGACTTGCAGCACTTGTTTTCGGAAATGTTGTTATTAATGCTTTAAAAGCAAAAGGCGTTACAAATAAGAACAGCATTGCAAAAGTAACAATCTTTGCAGGATTTATTGCAGCGCTTGGTTTACTACTTGTTTACTTAGCACTTGCTTATCTGGGAGCTTCTAGTGTGTCTCTTGGAATGGGAGCAAACGGAGGAATTATTTTAACAAACGTTGTAAATCATTTATTTGGTAGTTACGGAACTTTATTATTAGGAATTGCAATTACAGCAGCATGTTTAACAACTTCTGTAGGTATTGTTGCAGCTTGTGGGGAATATTTTTCTTCCTTATTACCAAAGCTTTCTTATCAAAAAGTCGTTTTCATTTTCTGTGTATTAGCATTTATGGTAGCGAATCTTGGATTAACTCAGTTAAATGCATTAGCATTACCGATTTTAATTGCAATTTACCCAATTGGTATCGTGCTAATCGTATTATCACTTGTTGAAAACTATATTCGTCTTCCTTTAGTAATGTATGTAGGTGGTATTGTAGGAGCATTCATGATCAGCTTCTTTGATGGATTGCACAATGCAAATCTTCAAATTGAGGCATTAGCACCTGTCTTAAATAAAATTCCATTATATAGTGTAGGGATCGGTTGGTTAGTTCCTGCTCTAGTAGGTATTGTCATTGGATATGTCATTTCTTTGTTTCAAAAGCAAGAAGTTGCTGTAGAAAAATAGCGAAAAGAGGCTTTCTTTCATAGAAAGCCTCTTTTTTTGTAAAAAAAGACGCATATAGAGAAATTCAGATATTTAAAATTTTATACGTAATATAGTTGACAAAAAAATTATGAGTAGGCTAAGATTGACTTAGTTGTGGAAATATTGGAAGGAAAGTGAGGAGTGAAAGGTATAAGGTTTTCTATAACGATATCATTTTTGTAAATAGAGGTGATAGAGTAGGAGAATGGTTAGTTTTATTTTTTTGAGTTTCATTGAGAATGATAATCAACAAAAGAGATAGGGACTTATGTTAAAATATGAATCGCTCTTTATAAGGAATAGGGAGGGATATTATTTTTAACATGTAGTGAGAATGATAATCAATAATATCTATATTACATAAATAAATTACAAGTAAATAATGATAGAGGATTATTATTTTTTTCTTATAAAATGAGAATAATTATCATTTTCAAAAAGTATGGATGATGGATAAACAAGGAGGAAGTAAGCCAAATGAGAAAGATTTCTGTATTACCCGCTTTTATTATAACGTTCGTATGTATGCTAGCTTTTCTTGTCATGCCATATGGGAAAGTTTCAGCACAACTAGCTGACGGTACGTATGATATTAACTATGTCATTCAAAAAGCGGAAAATGATTCAGCTTCAATGGCAAATGATTATTTTGAGAAACCAGCTAAGCTAGTTGTGAAAAATGGCGAAATGAGAGTACAAATTCCGATGAATCATAGTGCTTGGATTACAGAATTTAAAGCACCTGAGAACGGGAACTTTGTTGATGCAAAAGTTGTTAGTAAAGATGAATCTGCTGATAAAAGAACTGTAGAGTTTAAAATAGATGATTTATCTAAACCGGCAGCTGCAAAAATTCACGTTGTTGTACCAAACGTAAATTATGACCATAACTACACAATCCGCTTTGCGTTTGATGCAAATGTAAAAGCGGTAGGTGGAGAAAATAAAGAAACTACTGTAACAAAGCAGAATGATCAAACAAAAACAGATACACAAGTAAAAGAAGAAGTGAAGAAAGAAGAGAGTAAAGAAGCAAATAAAGAGGCGAGCAAAGGAACAAATGAAAGTGGAAAAGCTGAGAAAACAGATAACCCAAAAACTGGCGATGAATCACGCATCGGATTATTTGCAGCGTTAATTCTTATTTCAGGTGTTTTCTTAATTCGTAAAGTGAAGTTAAGTAAATAAATCTTTTGAAGGGTGATGAATATATGTTTAAACAATTTAAAATGATTATTGCCGTATTTGCTGTTTTATTTACGTTTATAGCAACACTAGGTTTACAAGATACAAAGGCTGCTACAAAATTGGCTGATGGAAAATATAATATTGCTTTTACTGTATGGAAAGGCGATAAAGATGAATCATCTAGAATGAATAGTTATTTTGAAAGTCCGGCAACAGTAACAGTTAAAGATGGAAAACAATATGTTTCATTCAAGGTGAAAGATAGTACTTCTATTAAAAGTTTACAAGTAGAAAAAAATGGTCAATTCGTAGAAGCTACTGTGTTAAGTGAAAATACAAAAGAGAATACTAGAGTAGTAGAATTTGAAGTTGCTGATTTGTCAAAAAAACTAAATGGCAAGGTGAAAATTAATATCCCAATTATTAATTATGATGCTTCATATGATATTCGTTTTGTATTTGATGGGAACAGTATTAAATAATTAAAAAATTTTCAAAAGGGAGAGTCGTTCCATTGAACAGGTATGTAAAAATTATTGTTGCTATGTTTTTAATGGTATTTACATTCGTATCAACATTACAACCACTTGCAGTTCAAGCAGCTACCCAGTTGGCTGACGGTGAATATTCAATCGGTTTCAAAGTTCTTAAGGACACATCAGATGAAGAATCTATGATGAATCAATACTCTGTAAGTCCAGGAACTTTAAAAGTGAAGGATGGGAAGAAGAAGGTATCCTTTACGTTAGAACATAGTTCATGGATTACAAAGTTTGAAACAGAAAAAAATGGACAGTTTGTTGCGACAAATGTAAGTAGTGAAGATAAAGAAAAAGATACAAGAGTAGTAGAATTTGAAGTGGACGATGTAGAGAAAGTATTAAATGCGAAAGTAAAAGTAGACATAGACTTTTTAAATTATCATCATGACTATGATGTGCGCATTGCATTTGATCAAAATAGTATTACACCGATTCATGTAGAACAACCAAATGAAAAAGAGGACCCAGCTAATAAGCCAGATCCAAATGAAAAACCGGATCCAAGTCAGAAGCCCGACCAAAAGCCTGACTCAGATCAACAACCCAATTCTAACACAATTAACGATGGGAATTATAGCATTCCATTTAAAGTGTTAAAAGATAAGACAGATGAAGAATCTAGAATGAAAGACAAGTTAATAAGTCCAGCCGTATTAAAAGTAGAAAACGGTAAGAAAAAAGCGACTGTAACATTAACAGATAACGCATCAATTAAAAGTTTCCAAACAGAAAAAGATGGTTCATTTGTTGATGCAAAAGTAATCAGTGAAAATAAAGAGAAAAATACAAGAGTAGTAGAATTTGAAGTAGACAATTTATCTAAAAAGTTAAATACAAAAGTATTTATTGAAGTGGCATCACAAAATTATAAACAAACGCATGAATTACAACTTCAATTTAATGAAGAAAAACTTGAGCCAATTAAGAACGAAGAGAAACAACCGGAAGTAGAAAAACCAACTGTTGAAACAATTAAAGATGGAGATTATAGCATTCCATTTAAAGTGTTAAAAGACAAGACAGATGAAGAATCTAGAATGAAAGAAAACGTGGTAAGCCCGGCAGTATTAAAAGTGGAAAACGGTAAGAAAAAAGCGGTCGTAACGTTAAAAGATAGCGTATCAATTAAAAATTTCCAAACAGAAAAAGCTGGTTCATTTGTTGATGCAAAAGTAGTGAGTGAAGATAAAGAGAAAAATACAAGAGTAGTAGAATTCGAAGTAGACAATTTATCTAAAAAGTTAAATACAAAAGTATTTATTGAAGTGGCATCAAGAAATTATAAACAAACGCATGAATTACAACTTCAATTTGATCAAGAAAAACTTGAGCCAATTAAGAACGAAGAAAAGCAACCAGATGGTGATAAGAAGCCAGAGGTAGAGAAACCAGAAGTAGAGAAGCCGAATGTTGAAACAATTAAAGACGGCGAATACAGCATTAACTTTAAAGCGTTAAAAGATCAATCAGAAGAAATTTCAATGATGAACACGTACACGAAGAGTCCAGGTGTGTTAAAGGTGAAAGATGGTAAAAAATATGTATCATTCACATTAACGAACAGTGCGTGGATTACAAAGTTTGAATTTGAGAAAAATGGTTCGTTCGTTGATGCGAGTGTATTAAGTGAAGATAAAAAAGCTGATACACGCGTAGTGAAAGTAGAAGTAGATGATTTATCGAAAAAGTTAAATGCAAAAGTAAAAGTAGATATCGATTCAATGAATTATCATCATTTCTACGACATTCAATTTGCATTTGATAAAGGTAGCATTAAACCGTTAGACAACCAAGGTGGAAACGACAACCAAGGTGGAAATGACAACCAAGGTGGAAACGACAACCAAGGTGGAAATGACAACCAAGGTGGAAACGACAACCAAGGTGGAAACGACAACCAAGGTGGAAATGACAACCAAGGTGGAAACGACAACCAAGGCGGAAACAATAACCAAGGCGGAAACGACAACCAAGGCGGAAACAATAACCAAGATAATAACACAACCATTGATCCAAAAGCTCTTAAAGATGGTGACTACAGTATTGGCTTTAAAGTGTTAAAAGATAAAACAGAAGAAATTTCAATCATGAACACATATACAAAGAGTCCAGCTGTACTAAAAGTGAAAGATGGTAAGAAGTATGTATCGTTTACATTAACGAATAGTGCATGGATTACAAAATTTGAGTTTGAGAAAAATGGTTCATTTATTAATGCAAAAGTGTTAAGTGAGAATAAAGAGCAAAATACAAAAGTAGTAGAGTTAGAAGTAGATGATTTATCGAAAAAATTAAATGCAAAAGTAAAAGTAGATATTGATGCAATGAATTATCACCATTTCTACGATGTTCAATTTGTATTTGATGAAAACAGTATTAAAGCTTTAGGTAACCAAGGCGGAAATGATAACCAAGGTGGAAACGACAACCAAGGCGGAAACGACAACCAAGGCGGAAACAATAACCAAGGTGGAAATAACAATCAGGGCGGAAACGATAACCAAGGTGGAAATAATCAGCCAAAAGTAATAGTTGATCCAAAAAATTTAGTAGATGGTGAATATGATATTCCATTTAAAGTGTTAAAAGATAAAACAAATGAGATTTCAAAGATGCATGACTACACTGTACATCCAGCAAAATTAATCGTGAAAGATGGTAAAAAGTACATTGAAATGACGCTGAAAAATAGTGCGTGGATTACGAAATTCCAAACAGAAAAAGATGGTCTATTTGCTGATGCAAAATTAGTGAGTGAAGATAAAAATGCAAATACGAGAGTAGTGCAATTTGAAGTAAGTGATTTATTTGCAAAATTAAATGCAAAAGTAAAAGTTGATATCGACGAAATGAATTATCATCATTTCTACGATGTCCAAATTCAATTTGATACAAATAATATTGGTGGGTTAGGAACGATTAAAGAGGATACAAAAAAAGATCCGAAAAAAAATCCGAACAATCCAGTGATTACACCGAAAGTAGATAATATAAAAAAATTAGATAATCCTGATTTTAACCGAAATGCAGATGATAAGAAGAAAAAAGAAGACCAAAAAAATGATTCGAAAAAAGAGAAAAACTCAAAAACGGCAGATACAGCACAACTAGGCTTATACATGGTGCTACTGCTTGGGTCACTTGCTTTACTAGTTCGTAAATATAGAGCAGGTAGATTGTAATTTTTGAAGTCTTGATGCATGTTCGCATGCATCAAGACTTGTTTCATATTGTTCGGAAAGGAGTGGTGATTGAGAGTGAAGAAACTTGCAAGTGTACTAATGGCTATCATTTTATTAGTGAGTATAGCTGGATGCTCGGCGCCAAAAAAAGAAGTAGCAAAACAGGTGAAGAGTGAGAGTAAAGAGAGAGTTGTTGCCACGACAGTCGCTGTTACTGAAATTATGGATGCGTTAGAAGTCGATTTAGTGGGTGTTCCAACGAGTACGAAAGATTTACCAAAGAGATATAAAGGTTTACCTGAAGTCGGGAACCCGATGAGTCCTGATATGGAAAAGGTAAAATCATTAAAGCCGTCAGAAGTATTATCCGTGACAACGCTTGAATATGAATTAAAGCCAGTTTTTGATGGTGTGGGCATGAAAGCAAACTTTTTAGATTTAACAAGTTTGAAAAATATGCAAAATTCCATTAGTAAATTAGGTAAGCAATATGGACGCGAAAAACAGGCTGAAGCAGTTGTAACGAAGTTAGATAACAAAGTTGCAGAAATTAAAAAAGCAGTAAAGGGAAAGAAAGAACCGACAGTGCTTATTTTATTAGGTGTGCCGGGAAGTTATTTAGTAGCAACAGAGCATTCTTACATTGGTGATTTAGTGAAACAACTAGGTGGTAAAAATATTGTACAAGGTGAACAAGTAGAATATTTAGCTTCTAATACAGAGTATTTAAAAAAAGCAGATCCAGACATTATTTTACGAGCAGCTCATGGTATGCCTGATGAAGTTGTGAAAATGTTTGATAAAGAATTTAAAACAAATGACATATGGAAGCACTTCGCTGCAGTTAAAAATAACCGTGTTTACGATTTAGAAGAGCGTTTATTTGGGACGACAGGCAATTTAGCAGCAATTGAAGCGTTAGATGAATTGAAAAAAATGATGTATCCGTGATGCATTTTAATATAAAGGAAGAGTGGAATGAATAAAAAAACTTGGAGTTTCCTCATTGTTACTGCATTGCTTATTGTTATGACATCATTGTCAGCAATGAAAGGGAGTTTAGAAATAGGGATAGTGGACCTTGTACAAGGGATATTTACAGGGACCAATGAAGATGTTGAAGTAATTAAAGATTTACGTTTCCCGCGTATTATTATTGCACTGTTCACTGGAGCAGCTCTTGCTGTTTCGGGTGTGCTTTTTCAAGCTGTTATGAAGAATCCACTCGCTGATGCGGGAGTGATTGGTATATCTTCAGGGGCGAGTTTTATGACACTTGTTATTATTACGTTATTCCCGCAATTCTTTTTCTGGACACCAGTATTCGCCTTTTTAGGTGGTGCGTTCGCATGTTATCTCGTTTATGCATTTTCTTGGAAGTCAGGGTTAAGTCCACTTCGCATTATTTTAGTTGGTATAGCTATTAATGCGATGTTTACTGGATTAAATGAATCATTCATTACGATTTGCGGATATTTCATTAAGAGTATTAAGCAAACGACGACTTCTAACATAACGATGAAGACGTGGGGCGATGTAGAAATAATGGTTACGTATGGAACAATTGGTCTTATTCTTGCTCTGTTTGTAGGAGCTTGGTGTAACTTATTATCGCTACAAGATAAGACTGCGAAAAACTTAGGTTTGCACGTGACAAGAGTTCGTCTTATTATCTCTGCTATTGCAGTACTTTTAGCAGCAGTATCAACAGCGATTGCAGGAGTTATCGCTTTCGTAGGATTACTCGTTCCGCATATTTCAAGACAATTAGTCGGTTCAGATCATAAAGTATTAATTCCATTTTCTGCTCTTGCAGGAGCGTTATTAATTTTGACGGCGGATACGATTGGAAGGTTAATCGTGCCACCTAACGAAATTCCAGCGGCGACGATTATGGCAGTTATTGGTGGCCCATTCTTAATATTCTTGCTTAGAAAGAGTGATAAAGTTCATGGAAATTAAAAATGTAACCTTTTCGTATGATAATGTAACGGATCGATTAAAATCGGTTAGTAGTGAAATAGAAATTGGTAAAATTACAACAATTATTGGTCCAAACGGTTGCGGGAAATCGACATTACTTGGCGTGATGTCAAGAAATCACGACCCTCGTAGCGGAGAGGTAATACTGGATGGAAAGGCGATTAGCCAATATAAACCGAAAGAGTTTGCTAGAAAGTTAGCTGTTGTCCATCAACAAAATGAAGCACCAGCAGATATGACGGTGGAGAAATTAACAAGTTTTGGTCGTATGCCTCATAAAAATATTTTTTCTTCGCAAAGCGAAGAAGATAGAGAAGCGATCGAAAGGGCTTTAGCATGTACGAATTTGCTAAGTAAACGTGATAAAGAGATTCATGCTTTATCTGGTGGAGAAAGACAACGTGTTTGGATTGCTATGACGTTAGCTCAGAAAACACCAATGCTCTTTTTAGATGAACCGACAACTTATTTAGATATTTATTATCAACTTGAAATATTAGAGCTAGTAAAAGAGTTAAATGAAGTACATGGATTGACGATTGTTATGGTATTACACGATATTAATCAAGCGATTCGCTATAGTGATCATATCATCGTTATGAAAGACGGCGAGATGGTTACGAAAGGTAAGCCGAATGATGTTGTGACAGAAAGTATGATAAAGACGATATACGGTGTAGATGTCGTTGTAAAGCAAGATGAAGATACAGGATTGTATATGGTCCCAATGGGTATTTAAATATGCGAACAATCCGTTTTGAGGTGATAATTTGAGTAGTAAAAAAGAACGGAAGAAGAATTCTTTTTTTCAACGAATACTTACAGTTGTTTTTTTAGGTACCTTTTTCTATTCAGTATATGAATTAGGTGATATTTTCATGGATTACTATGAAAATCGTAAAGTAATGGCCGAAGCACAAAACATTTATGAAAAAAGTCCGATGGAAGAGCAATCACAAGACGGGGAAGTGCGTAAACAGTTCAAAGCTTTGCAGCAAATTAACCAAGAAATAGTTGGATGGATTACGATGGATGATACACAAATTAATTATCCAATCGTTCAAGCGAAAGACAATGATTACTATTTATTTCGTAATTATAAAGGTGAAGATATGAGAGCAGGAAGCATCTTTATGGACTATCGTAATGATGTGAAATCTCAAAATCGAAATACTATTTTATATGGTCACCGTATGAAAGATGGTTCTATGTTTGGAAGTTTAAAGAAAATGTTAGATGAAGAGTTCTTCATGTCACATCGTAAATTATATTACGATACATTATTTGAAGGATATGATCTTGAAGTGTTCTCGGTGTATACAACAACAACTGATTTTTATTACATTGAAACGGATTTTAGCAGTGATATGGAATACACATCATTTTTGGAGAAAATCCAAGAAAAATCGCTGTACAAAACGGATACAAAATTGACAGCAAGTGATCAAATCGTAACACTTTCGACGTGTGACTATGCACTTGATCCGGAAGCAGGAAGGTTAGTCGTGCATGCGAAACTAGTAAAAAGACAGTAAATAAAAAAGTATAGAATATGAGAAGTGGTAACGCTTCTCATATTCTATACTTTAAAAAAGAAATATGTTTACTGTGCTGCAGCCATTGGCATACGTACAACTTTCACATCATAGTAAGAGATTTTATTATCAAGAATATAATCTGGCATTCCACCTTGATGTGAGTGAGCTGCTTTAAATGCTGGGCTCTTCGTCCAACCTTGGAAATCTTCTTTTGCATTCCAGCGTGTGCTAATTGTTACTTCATCATAATCAACTGTATTTTGCGTTAAAAGAACTTCTAATCCTAAAAAGCCTGGCATCGTTTCAACTTGACCTACTTTATTAAAACGATCAATTAATTTATGTCCATTTCCCTTTGTAATTTTAGCTGTATTTGTAACAATAATCATGTTTTATTCCTCCTATTAAATGTAGCCTGTATTTTCGAGAACTCATATACATTAAATGATAATGAAAATCATTATCATTGTCAATGGTAAATGTGAAATATATAAGGATTTTTTCTATTATGTTGGACAGTAAGATTTCCATTTCAAAATGTAGTAAATATGTGGCCGTTAAGCGAGAGAATGGGCGAGTTGTACTAGCAAAGCAATAATATGGTATAGTGAAACGAGGTTATTTTTTAGCCTCGTTTTTTATATGCTTCCTACGAATTAGAAAGCATGCAAATGGAAAGGAAGTTATTATATGCGATCAGAAGTAACTGTAAAAATAAAACCGAAATTTATAAAAGAAATTAAAAGTGGATATCCGCTTATTTTAAAAGATGCAATTCAAAATTTAAATGATGTTCAGGAAGAAGGAACAATCATTAAAGTAGTAGATGAGAAGAATCAATTCATTGGAAAAGGCTATTATGGAAAACAAAATAAAGGATACGGCTGGATTTTAACGAGAAAAGAGAGTGAACAAATTAATCAATCTTTCTTTGAAAGTAAAATAAAATCTGCCTTACATAAACGAAAGCAATTTTACAAAGCAAGTGATACGACAGCATTCCGCGCCCTAAACGGTGAAGGTGATGGTCTTGGTGGCTTAATCATCGATTATTATGATGGCTATTATGTAGTAAGTTGGTATAGTGAAGGGATTTATACTTTCAGAGATGAGATTATAGCAGCTCTTCAAAAAGTAGCAAACTTTAAAGGCATTTATGAGAAAAAGCGTTTTGATACGAAAGGGAAATACATTGAAGGCGATGATTTCGTAGCAGGAGAGCGCGGCGAGTTCCCACTTATCGTAAAAGAAAATGGTGCGAACTTTGCGGTGTATTTAAACGACGGAGCGATGGTTGGTGTATTTTTAGATCAGCGTAACGTTCGAAAACAAATTCGTGATAAGTATGCAAAGGGAAGAACCGTATTAAATATGTTCTCTTATACAGGTGCTTTCTCTGTATTTGCAGCGCTTGGCGGAGCGAGCAAAACGACGAGTGTGGACCTTGCAAATCGTAGTTTAAGTAAAACGATTGAGCAGTTTAGTGTAAATGAAGTTGATTATGAAGCGCAAGATATTATTGTAGAAGATGTCTTTCTTTACTTCAAATATGCAGCGAAGAAAAAGATGAAATTCGATATGGTCGTACTTGACCCTCCAAGCTTTGCACGATCAAAGAAATATACATTTAGTGCAGCGAAAGATTATAAAAACTTGTTAAAAGAAACAATTGCGATTACAGAAAATAACGGGATTATCGTTGCTTCTACAAATTGTAGCGCATTTGATATGAAAAAGTTTAAAGGATTTATCGATACGGCATTTAAAGAAATGAATGGCAAATATAAAATATTAGAAGAACATTCTTTACCAGAAGATTTCCGTACCATTGATCAATTTAAAGAAGGAGACTATTTAAAAGTAGTTTTCATCGAGAAAATTAAAGGTTAATAAAGAAAAAGGAGCTCGAGTTTACTTGAGCTCCTTTTCTTATTGAACGATAGTTTGTACTCTACCGACTTGCCCGTCCTGCAATCGCACTTTAATGCCATGCGGATGGGAAGGGGAGTTTGTTAAAATATCTTTTACAATTCCACGTGTTAATTTGCCTGTTCGTTGATCTTGTTTTAATACAATATCAACTTCAAGACCGGGTGCGATATTAGAACGTTTTTGTCCGTTCATTTATACACCTGTACGTCTACGTTGGTTGTTTGTTTTCTTCGTTTGTTGGTTTTGTAATTTTTTTGTTTCTTGGCTTTGGTTTGTATTATTTGAACCATTTCCATTTCCTTGCTTTTTCTTTGCAAGTTGTTCGCGCATTAAATCAGCTAAGCTTACTTTTTTGTTTTCTGACATGATAAGTCTCCTTTATATAAAGTTAATTATGAACTATCGTAGTAAATTTCATCATATCATTGTTAGGGAAGGAAGGGAAGTTGGTTTGAAAATTCATATAATTCTTCACAGTGTTCAGTCATTACGATACAATTAAAATGTTAATGTTTGTAAAAAAGGGGATAGACATATGTCACATCATATTTTATTAGTTGAAGATGATATTTCAATTCAAGAGATGGTGGAAAAGTATTTAATAAAAGAAGGTTTTCAAGTAACAATTGCGTCTGATGGAGAAGAGGGCGTGAACACATATTTAAAAGGTTCATTTGATTTGATTATCCTCGACATTATGATGCCAAAGCTAGATGGCTTAGAGGTTCTGCGAATCATTCGAGAAAAAAGTGCTGTTCCGATTTTAATGATGTCAGCAAAAGATACCGATGTTGATAAAGCTGTTGGATTAGGACTTGGAGCAGATGATTACATCTGTAAGCCATTTTCTATGATTGAATTAGCTGCACGTGTAAAGGCAGGTATTCGGAGATCTACGAAATACTCGGCTACAGAATTAACAGAAGAAAAGATGATTCAAATTGGCGATTTAACAATCGATCCAATTAATTTTACCGTAGAAAAAAACGGGCAGTCGCTCAAACTTACTTTAAAAGAATTTGAGATTTTAAAACTGTTCGTAAAAAATCAAAATCGTGTATTTACAAAAGCACAAATATACACGTTAGTTTGGAATGAAGAGTATTACGGTGATGATAACGTTATTAATGTTCATATGAGAAGATTGCGTGAGAAAATCGAAAGTGATCCATCTAATCCAGAATATATTAAAACGTTATGGGGCATCGGCTATAAGTTGGAAGTGATGTAATATGGTCAATTTGTTACTGGGTCTTATTTTTATATTGTTATGTATCATTTACATACAATATAAAATGAGAAAAAATAGTAGTAAAAATTTACGATACACATATGAAAAATTGGGGAGTATTGTAAATGGACAAACAGGCGAGAAGTTACTCGTTATGACAGATGATCTAGAATTGCAAAAATTATTAGTGGCAATTAATCAATTATTAGATGCAAAACAGAAAACGAATGCAGATCATGCAAAAGTAGAAATTTCGATGAGAAAAATGCTTTCAAATATTTCGCATGATTTAAAGACACCATTAACAGTTATTCTTGGATATACAGAAATGTTAAATAAGGATAAAACGATGAATAAAGAAGAACAGCAAATATTACTTGAAAAGGTGCACGTGAAAACACTAGAAGTAATGGAACTGATTCATAAGTTTTTTGATTTAGCAAAATTAGAATCTGGTGACAAAGCAATTGAGATGACGAAAGTAAATATGAATGAAGTTTGTCGCGAGAAGATTTTATCTTTTTATGATTTAGTGACTGCGAAAGGGTTCCAAGTTCATATTGATATACCAGAAAGAAATATATATGCACTTGGAAATGTAGAAGTATTAGGCAGGGTGTTGAATAATTTAATATCAAATGCGATTACATATGGAGACGATGGAAAGACACTTGGTATGATGTTAAGAGATGATGAAACGAATGTGTATATAGATGTATGGGATACAGGAAAAGGAATTGATGAATCTCATATTGATAAAGTGTTTGAGCGTATGTACACACTAGAAGATTCCAGAAATAGATTATACCAAGGAAGCGGTTTAGGGTTAACGATTACGAAAAGACTTGTGGAAGCGATGGACGGAAAAATACATCTTTCTAGTAAGCCGTATGAAAAAACAATTTTTACAGTTGTATTAAAAAAGATGCTGTTTTAGCTTGTAGAGAAGTAGATTCTACAAGCTTTTTTTCAGCGTAAGGAATTTGTAAGGAACGGGTAAGAAAAAAGAGAATTCCGTTGTCTATTATAGAAGTATAAGGTAGTGCGAAAGGAGACAGTGACATGACATATATATTAAAAACGAATCAGTTAACGAAAGTGTTTAAAGGGAAAGAAGTTATTTCTAGTGTCAACATGCATGTGAAAAAAGGAGAGATATACGGTTTCTTAGGACCGAATGGTGCGGGTAAAACAACGATTATGAAAATGATCACAAATTTAATAAAACCGACGAGCGGTGATATTGAAATTTTTGGTGAGAAGTTAACAGATACATCTTATGAATTGTTAAAGCGTATGGGGACAATTATCGAATATCCAATCTTTTATGATAAATTAACGGCGAAGGAAAACCTAGAATTACATTGTGAATATATGGGGTATTACGATAAAAACGCAATTGATCATGCTTTACATTTAGTAAAACTGCACGGTATAGATGATAAAAAAGTAAAAGATTTTTCATTAGGGATGAAGCAAAGACTTGGTATTGCAAGGGCGATCATGACAAAGCCAGAATTACTCATCTTAGATGAGCCAATTAACGGTTTAGATCCAATTGGAATTAAAGAATTACGAGACTTATTTAAAATGCTCTGCAAAGAATATGGCATTACATTATTAGTTTCTAGTCATATTTTAGGTGAGATGGAACTAATGGCAGATACAATTGGTGTGATTCAAAATGGAAAACTAATAAAAGAAGTTTCAATGAAGAGCATTAACGGAAAACAAACAGAGTACATTGAAATTACTGTTCCTGATATGAAGCGTGCAGCTTATATTTTAGAAGATAAACTCGGTATAAAAAATTACAAAATAATGAGTGGAAACATGATTCGTGTGTATGATACGTCAGCGACGCAACAAGCTATTTCAAAAGCACTTATTATGAACGATGTAGAAATTGAAAGTATTAATAAGAAACATAGTTCCTTAGAAGAATATTTCTTAAATGTAATGGATGGAGAGGGCATTCATGCTTAATGGATTGTTAGTGAATCTAGTAAGTGGGTTGATCGTAATGTTCATAAGTGGGATTTTATATTATAGAAAACCAGAGCGGAAATGGGCGTTAATTTTACTAGTGATAGGGATATTAAGCTTCGTTACTGCTGGAATTAGAATGTTAGCAGCGTAGAGATAGTTATATAAAGAATGGAGGCGTGGTTTATATGTTTAAATTAATGAAGCTCGAATGGAAAAAGCATCGATTATCTAGTTACTTTAAAAGTGTAGCAATTTGTATTATAGCAATTTTCGCTGCAGTAAGCCTTATGGCATTAGGAATGAAAGCCGAGGGAGACGTGCTCTTCTCTGACTTCACACAGAACATGGCTTTAGCAAATATTTTTATTAGGATAACATTCATTATTTTTAGTTCGGTCATTTTATCACGTTTAGTAATTGATGAGTATAAGAACAAAACGATACAACTATCATTTATGTACCCACTGCAAAGGAAAATGTTAATGAGAGCGAAATTAACAATTGTTTTTTGTTTTTGTTTTGTGAGCACGATTATCGCTACTTTTATTATTAGTTTGCTCGTATATTTTGTGAGTCCAATGATGGGACTGATTGAAACGCCAGCTACGATAGGTGAAATAATAGCTATCGTTCCAACTACTATTATGAGTGCATTTATGATATCTGGTATAAGTTTAATTCCTTTATTTTTTGGGATGAGAAAGAAATCAACACCGACAACGATTACTTCGGCAGTAATAATTGGGATGCTAATTAGTGGTAACGTTGGGGCTGGAAGCGATCAAGTAAGTATGTTTGATTTTATAGCTATCCCAATAGTGCTTTGTTTATTAGGGATTTTCATTAGTTATCTATCGTATCGTAAAATCGACAAGATTGATGTGGCGTGAAGCAAGCATAAAACAACAATGAACTGGGGTATGAATGTTGAAAAAAATAATAGTAATTGCAATTTTATTTCTGACAATTGCTAGTGTGATTTTTGGTTTTAAGACATTTCAGGGGAAAGATTTTAAGAAAGAACAGTCTTTTGAGATAAATGAGATAAAAGAAATAGAAGTGGACAATGAAAACTGGGATATTGAATTTAAAAGTACAGACGCTAATAAAATAGTAATTTCCGCTCAAGGTCAACGAGTAGATAAAGAGGTAGATCCTGTCGAAATAGAACAAGCAGGGAATAAAGTTATAGTTAAGCAAAAACAAAAGGCGACCAGATTCTTTAATGGTTTTACGTTTAAGAAGAAAAATAGTATATCTATAGCTGTTCCGAAGAAAGAAATAGATAAAATTGTATTAAATAATAAATCGGGTGATGTGAAAATAAGGGATATAGAAGTGAAAAATATCGTGACAAAAAGTGAGTCTGGAGATGAAATGGTTGTAGGACTATCGGCAGATAAGGGTGAATTCACATCCGAAAGTGGAGATTTAATGTTAAAAGATAGTTCGTTGCAAGAAGTAAATATAACTGCTACTACTGGCGATAATTATGTGAAAAATATAAAAAACGAAAATATGAACATCACTTCAACATCCGGTGAAGTATTACTGAAAGATATGAAAGAAGGAAAATCACTCTTTGTAGAAACAAAATCAGGAGATATTGGCGTACGGTATAAAGGTGTTCCGACATCTTTAAAACTTACGGCTAAAAGTAATTCGTCTGACGTAATGGTGAATGTAAAAGGACTTAAGAAAGATAAAAATACAGAAAAGATAAAAGCAGGAACCATTGGTGATGCAAAAAATAAAGTGGAGATTTTAAGTGAAACAGGGGTAATTTATATCGATTAAAATGTAAATGAAAGGAGGACGATCATGCTACGTCTTATGAAGCTAGAACTGAAGAAGTTTAAGGTTGGGTGGTATGTGAGGGGAGCGATTATTGCAAATATCGCTATACTGGCATTACTGATCTTTACGAGCATCGTTTCTCAAATAGAAGGAGATCCAGAAATGAGAGATCCACAGATGGTTTTGTTAATGGCTAGTACATTAGTAAGAGCAACATTTATTATTTTTGGTAGTGTGTTAATCGCAAGGTTAATAATTAGTGAATATAAAAACAAAACAATACTACTTATGTTTTCTTATCCAATTAACCGAAAGAAAATGATGGTTAGTAAGTTGGTTATTACAGCAACATTAACATTTATAACAGTCATTTTATCTAATATTTTAGTAGTAGGAGTGTTCTTTGGGATAGATAGCTATTTTTCAATTCTTCCTAATTCATTCACAGTAGATCAATTGACGCGAGAAGGGATAAACCTTGTTCCGTTAGCTATTGCCACTGCTGGAATAAGTTTAATACCTCTATACTTCGGAATGCGTAAACGTTCAGTGCCAACTACAATTGTTTCATCTCTTATCGTTGTAGCAATTGCAATCAATAGCAACCCAACGTTTACTACAGCAACTTTTCTTCCTCTTCAACTAGTATTGGCAGCAATTGGAATTGTGATTGCATGTTACGGAATTAAAAATATAGAGAAGGAAGATATAACTGTCTGACAAGAATAAGAAAAAAGAGTTGGCGTTACACCAACTCTTTTTTGTATATGTATGCTTCGTTACTACTCTGTAAATTTGGAGTGTTTGCTTAAATACTCTTGTACTCCTGGAGAAATATTAAAGTTATTAGGACTTTTATATTCGATAGTAAACTCTCCGTCTTTACTTGTTTCAAAGGAGATTGCATAGCTATTCATTTTAGCATCGTAAGAAGTTTTTTTGACTTCCGCATCTAGATCAAAGTATTTTGTAATATATTCTTTTGATTCCGTAACTGCTGTTTGTTTTCCCCAAGGGGTGCCATAACTTGTGAAATAAAGAGATGCGCTAATAACCCCAATAATAGAAGTTAGTAAAATAGTTCCCATAACTATTTTTTTATTTTTTGTATTCAATTTGGTTGCTCTTCTTCATAATATGTATTCATTTTAACCTATCTTTTCCATAAAACAACCATTTAGTAAAAAATAGTTTCACATGAAACAAGTTACAGAAAAAGACAAGATGTGTAAACACCTTGTCTTTTTTTGTAGTTACATTTTAGGAGCTTCCATTCCAGCTGCAGCCCATTCTTCTTTTGCTGGGCCATATACGCCAGGAACTGTTAAGCCAGCTTGCCGCATTAAAACTGTCATTTGTCCGCGGTGATGATTTTGATGATTGATGAGTGTCATTAAAAATATAGAATTCGGCATAGGACGACCAAAGAAGTCATTAATAGTAGCTAAGTCTTTATCAGTCCATGCACCTTGAAGGGCTTCAACAAAAGCCGCATTCACTTTACGATACTCATCTGCAATTGTTACTGCAGAAGTTGGTACAGGATAATCTTTCGTCTCTCCGTCAAACTTAAGTCCTGTGCCAGATAGCATAACAGGCATTGCCGTCACGATATGCCAAGCAACTCTGCCTAACGTCCAGTGCCCAGGTGCAATTTCTTGTGATAAAGACTCATCTGTTAATGCATCGAGCATTTTTTGAGTAGACTCAGCCTCGTATGTCCATGATTGCAAGAAGCCTTCAATAGTTTGGTACATATTTATCCCTCCTAGTTATGTTCATAGGTTACATTCGTGAAAAAAAGATAGTTTCCTTTTGCCCTATAAGAACGAATAAAAAAGTAGGCTTTTGACAAGAAGCCTCTTTTTTAATTAATCTTCTTCCCACTCTTCCTCATCAACCATAAGAAATAAGGTGCTTCAAGTACAGCAACGTTCAAGTTTGTGCTAACGATAAAGATTTGAATTATCGCTGAGTCGAGAGCTGAAATAACGATTCTTATTAAAGAAAGGGCTGTTGGGCTAAATCCTAATTTTCATGAAAAGAAAAGACAATTTCAACTGTAAGTAGTCCTCCAATGAATGCACCAATTGGATTGAAGTTTATATGTATATGCAGAATAGAGAAAAAGGATTTCGTTTGAGCAAGAAGGCGAAAGTACAAGCAAAAGGAGTGAGAATCGCATGTAATAATTATTAGAATGTATGGAGTAAAGTTTTTCCGTGTTATTTGATAAGCGTTTTCTAAGTTGTTGTTTATACTTAAAAGATTGAATTTGAAGGAAGGGATCAACATGTATTCATGGAGTAATAATCAAAATGGATATTGTGGGTGTAATAATCAAAATGGTGTACATGTTGATTCATGCTGTTTTAGTTGTGATGGGACAGTTCCTAAGCTGGGCCCAACAGGTCCGACGGGTCCAACAGGATCAACGGGAATAACGGGAACGACAGGTCCAACAGGATCAACGGGAATAACGGGAGCGACAGGCCCAACAGGATCAACGGGAATAACGGGAGCGACAGGCCCAACAGGATCAACGGGAATAACGGGAGCGACAGGCCCAACAGGATCAACGGGAGCAACAGGTCCAACGGGAGCAACAGGTCCAACAGGAGCAACAGGTCCAACGGG